>JACRKX010000061.1 GCA_016219715.1 Actinomycetota bacterium
CGTGTTCGACGCTCTAATCGGCGAGCAGGAGACAGACCAGACCGACATCCTGATCGGCCTGCGCGACTTCAACACCGCGATCAACGATCGCGAGGCGCAGATCGTGCCGATGATCAGCGACTTCGCGACGATGATGGGCGCATTCGCTGAAGACGAAGCTGCGCTACAGGAGTCGACGAAGCAGTTCTCGCGACTCGTCTACGAGTCGTATCCGACGCTCAAGGAGCTGAACTCGCTGTTGCCGCACCTGACCACTTTCGCGAACGAGATTGCGCCACAGCTTGACGACGTGCCCGAGATGGTCGACGCCGCGGAGCCGTGGATAGAGCAGAACACCGAACTGCTCGACGAGGACGAGCTGGGAATCACAGCGCGCCTTGCCAAGAACACCGTCAAGGGCTTTGCCTCGACGGCCGCCGAGTCGCGCTCAACACTCAAGCAGCTCAACCGCACTGCACTCTGCTGGAACGACATCTGGGAACCGACGCTGTCGCAGGAGGTTTCCGACGGTGCACACAGCTCTGGCAAGGCCAACTACAAGGAGTTCTGGTACACGCTGGTCGGCTGGGCCGGAGCAACACAGAACTTCACGGGTAACGGCAACTACCTGCGCCTTGCGTCGGGTTCGGCCGCGGACATCTCTTCGCCCAGCGGCAAGTACTTCGGCAAGACGGCGCTTCCGCCAGAGGGGGTGCGTCCTGCGCGCAACAGTCAGAGCCCGCCACTGCGCTCAGACGTGCCGTGCTACAAGAACACGCCGCCAAACCTGGCGGCCACGGCAGGGAGCAACTGATGGACAACATCAGAAAGTGGGCCAAGCGCTACGCGATCCACATGACGGCGATCGTCGTGATGATCTTCCTTGCGCTGATCGTCGGCGGTTACATCCTGTCGAACCAGCGCTTCTACCTGCCGGCGTGGGTGCCGGTGATTGGCACCGACTTCTACGTCATCGAAGCCGAGTTCGAGACCGCGCAGGCCGTCACTCCTGGTCAGGGTCAGACCGTCAACATCGCCGGTGTGCCGGTCGGTGAGATCGGCCAGGTCAGGCTGGCCAACGGCACGGCCGTCGTCGAGATGAAGATCCGTCGTGACTACGCGCCGATCTACAAGGACGCCGATCTCTGGGTTCGCCCGAAGACGCCCCTCAACGACATGTACATCGACATGAAACCGGGGACCTCCAAGGCTGGCGAGGTGCCGGAGGGCGGGCTTGTGCCGCTTGCCAACACGAAGTCGACCGTCAGCTTCGACGAGTTCCTCGCCGTGCTCGACGCCGACACGCGCGACTACCTGCAGGCGCTGTTGACCAATGCCGGGGAAGGCCTCGACGGCCGTGGCGCCAAGCTGCGCCAGGGCTTCAAGCGCTTCCCCGAGACGGGCAAGTACGGCGTGAAGATCGTCAAGGAGCTGCAGCACCGCCGCAAGAACATCCGGCGCGCGATTCGCAACCTTGCGCTCCTGTCGAAGGAACTAGGCGACAACAGCGAAGACTTCGCGTCGCTGATCGACTCGTCGAGTACGAACTTCCGCTCGTGGGCCAGTCAGCAGGAGGCGATCCGCCAGATCATCCAGAAGGTGCCGGGCGCCTTTGGTGAGACGGCCGATGCCGCCCAGACCGCCGAACAGGTCGTTGCCGACAGCGCCGTCGCCTTCAAGGACCTCGAACCGCTGGCGCGTGACCTCGGTGTGTCGCTGAAGGCGCTTAAGCCCTTCTTCGACGACCAGACGATCGTGACGCGCGATCAGTTCCGCCCGGCGGCGCGCGAGTCGCAGCCGTTGCTGCGCACGCTATCTCCGGCTGCGACGGATCTCGCCAAGCTGGCACCCGACGCCACTCGCGCCGCAAAGTCGTTCAACAAGCTGCTCGATGTCGTCGCGTACAACCCGAAGGGTTCCGAAGAGGGCTATCTCTACTGGCTCAGCTGGTTCAACCACCTGGGATCCTCGGCGTTCAGCCGCCAGGATGCCAGTGGACCGTTGCAGTCGGGGGCCATCCTTGGCACCTCATGCGACTTCAACGCGGGCGGATTGGCGAGTTCGCCGTCCGACCCGTACATCGCCCTCCTCTACCGGCTCTCCGGACTTCCGACTGGTCAACCATGCGACGGATGACCGAGATTCACACGAATCGGGGTAGCGCATGATCAAGCGAATCCCCAGCGTCGGCCAGCTGACCGCGATGGTCGTCTTTGCCCTGTCGTGCTTCTCGTTGGTGCTCTTCCTGTGGGTGTCGTTCGGTGGCCCGGTGCCACTGAAGCCCCAGGGCTACCGCATCCACATCTCGTTCGACGAGGCCGTTCAGCTTGCGCAAGAAGGCGACGTGCGCATCTCCGGCGTGAACGTCGGCAAGGTCAAGAAGGTTGAGCCGTCGATTGGCCGCACCGAGGCCGAGCTCGAGATCGACGAGCGCTACGCGCCGCTGCCAGTCGACGTGAAGGCGATGCTGCGCATCAAGACGCTGCTTGGCGAGACTTACATCGACCTCACGCCGGGCACCAAGGGCAAGCCGACGATCCCCGAGAACGGCACGCTTCCCGTCAGCCAGGTCAGCACGGCCGTTGAGCTCGACGAGGTGATCCGTACATTCGACGCCGAAACGCGCGCCGCCTTCGGCGACTGGCTGCTCGCGCAGGGCGCCGCCATGAATGGTCGTGGCGACGATCTCAACCAGGCCTTCGGCGTCTTGCCGATGTTCTTCGAGGACACGAACACCCTGATGGACCAACTACGCCGTCAGGACCGTGCGCTCAGCCGGGTCTTCGGCAACACCGCCGACATCTTTGAAGCGTTCGACAGCCGGCCGGGGCAGCTGACCGAGTTGATCGTGAACTTCAACCAGCTGCTCGGTGTCACCTCCAACCGCAGTCAGCAGCTGACCGAGGCATTCGAGGAGTTCCCAGGCTTCCTGCGCCAGACGCGCCAGACGATCAAGCGCTTCACCGAGTTCACCGAGAACTCGCAGCCGCTGATCGACAACGCCACCGAGTTCGGCGAAGCATCTGGCCCGACTCTCAAGAAGTCGGTCGAGGCGATGGACGACGCACGGGCGATCATCAACAACCTAGAGCCGCTGCTCGACCGTGCCGACACCGGCCTGCCGGCTGGCGAGGAGTTCTTCGAGCTCGCGGCACCGACGCTTTCCCAGGTCGATCCGTTCTTGCGCCAGCTCAATCCGATTCTTGAGTTCGTGGGCCTCTATCAGCAGGAGATCACAGCGTTCCTCGCTAACGATGCGGCAGCCGGTCAGGCCCAGTTCACAAACACCGGAAACTCCGCCCGTCAGAGCGGCCATTACCTTCGCGCGATGGCGACCATGACTCCGGACTCACTGGCCTACCTGACGAATCGCACGACTGGAAGTCGTGCGAACGCCTATCCGGTCCCAGGCGCGCTTTCGAAGGACCGTCTGCTCGCCGGTCTTCAGGTTTTCGACTCATCGCAATGTGCAGCCACTGCAATGCCGCCGTTGAACTCCAACGGGGCTGATTACGACGCAGCTGGTCAGACTGATGCGAAGATGAACTCGGCGCAGTGGATGGAAATCCTCAACAACATCGTCTACGGCAACCTGCCCTCCACCACCTACCCCGCGCCCGCCTGCAACCAGCAGTCGCCGATGACATTCGGTGGCGAAACCACCCAGTACCCGCACGTGCGTAAGCGCACGACGCCACGTGCGTAAGCGCACGACGCCGTAGGCCGCCTGTGACGGGCGGCGACTCGCCGTGAACTTCGACGCCGGCTTCCGCAAGATCGCCACGTCCAGCGCACGCCTCGTGCTGCGCAAGCCGCTGGCGGTGATCGTCGCCGTCGGGCTGCTGGCGGTTGCCGCAACGCTGTTCGCGCTCCGAATCGACGCCGACACGGGTGTCGAGTCGATCACCGGCGATTCGTCCGACGCCTACGTCGCCACGCAGAAGTGGGCGAAGCAGTTCGGCGGCGATCCGATCGTCGTGCTCGTCAAGGGCCAAAAGGACGGCCTGCCACGCATTGTGCTCGGTCCAGATCTGGCGATCCTCGGTGGGCTTGAAGGCTGCCTCTCGGGCAACATTCCACCGGCGGCGCGGGTGCAGGCGGACACGCCGCAGGTCTGCAAGCGCTTGGCCGAGCTGAAACCGGCGGTAGCGGTATATGGGCCAGGCACGTTCGTGACTACTGCCGCCGCATCGGTCAACGAGGGCATCGGGAAGATTCTTGCCAAGGCCAAGAAGACCGGCGACGAAGCCGCGGCCGCGGCGCGAGAGATAGCCCGCCGCCAGGGTAAGACGATCGAGGAGCAGGAAGCAGCCGCGAAGGCCGCGCAGGACCTCGCCGACCTGCAGGCCACCCGCGACGCGCTGATCCTCGGTCAGGAGTACGGCCTCGGCCTGGGCAACCTGCCGTCAATCGACAACGCGGCGTTCGTCGCACAGTTGATCTTCGATCCCGAGAAGGGCTCAAAGGAGCCCAAGAGCCGTTTCCAGTATCTCTTCCCGTCAAGTGAGAGCGCGTTGATTCAGATGCGCCTAAGACCCGATCTCACGCCGGCCGAGCGAGCCGAGACCGTCGATCTCGTCAAGCGTGCGGTTGCCAACGGCAAATTCCAGCTATCGAATGGCGCTTACACGGTCACCGGCGCGCCGGTCGTGATGACGGGATCGCAGGATGCGATCGAGCGTGCCGTCGTGGTGTTGCTGATCGGTGCGCTCATCGTGATGGCACTGGTGCTGCTGGTCGTGTTCCCGGCGGAGCTGCGGCTGCTGCCCCTTGCACTCGCCCTGATGACCGCCGGCCTCACCTACGGGCTGCTTGCTTTGACCGGGTCGCGGCTCGGCGTCGGTGCGGTGGCGGTGCTCCCGGTTCTGGTCGGGCTCTCGGTCGACTACTCGATCCAGTTTCACGCGCGCGCCGACAAGGCGATGCGTGGCGGGGCGGCACCGGATGCCGCCGTGCGTCATGCCGCCGGCAGCGGCGGTCCACCGGTGCTGGCCGCGGCGCTGGCCACCGTGGCGGCGTTGCTGGCTCTGGCGCTGTCGCCCGTGCCGCTCGTGCGTGGCTTCGGACTGCTGCTGGTAGCGGGCGTAGCGATTGCGATCGCAGTTGTGCTGACGGCGGGTTTCGCCACGCTGGGCTGGGCCGGTGGCGCCGGCGGCAAGGGCGAACGCCGCCAGCCGGCGATGCGGGTGGCGGCGCTGCTGCGCCTGCGGCGTTCCTTCGCGGCAGTTACCCGGCAGCCGGCGCGTGCGCTGGCCGTGGCCACGGTGCTTGCGGTGTGTGGCTGGGCTGCCGCGCTGTTCTCACCGGTCAGCACCGACGTAACGCAGCTCGTGCCGCGCGGTTCGCAGGCCGCCAAGGACATCAAGCTCCTGCAGGAGACTACGGGCGCGGCCGGCACGATCGACGTACTCGTGCGCGCCAAGAATGTCACCGACCCGAAGGTGATCGAGTGGATGCGCGACTATCAGACGCGCGTGCTCGCTGAGGCTGGCTACAAGGGTGAGTCTCCGCGCTGCGAGCGGGCCAAGCTCTGTCCGGCCCTGTCGCTAACCGACGTCTTCGAGAACCAGAAGCTGACTAAGCAGCGCATCCGCGCGCTGCTGGCGACCGTCGGCGACTTCTCGCGCGGAGTGGTGAGCCCGGGCCGCAAGATGGCCACGATCGCCTTCGGTGTACGGCTCGAGTCGCTCGACGACCAGGCCGAGGTGATTTCGATGTTGCGTGACGAGCTCGATCCGCCGCCGGGTGTGCAGGCCGACGTCGTCGGCCTCACGGCCCTCGCGGCCGATGCCAGCAGCTCGCTCGGTAATCCGCTGCGCCGGTTGGCGATCTCGGGCGCGGCGCTGCTGCTGTTCCTGCTGGTCGCATTCGCGGTGACCGGCCGTCTGCGACGCGCGCTGCCGCCGGTCGTCTCGGTGGCCCTCGCGGCCGGCGTATCTTCGCTGCTGCTGTGGGTGTTGCGGATCGACCTCAATCCGATGTCGGCCGCGCTCAGCGTCTTCGTCATCGCGATCGCCGGCGAGTTCACGTTGCTGATTTACCTGCAGTACCTGCGCAACCACGCGCGTGACGCCGCGCTCGGCATCGCCGACGCCTACCGCGTTGCCTACCGCACGATCGGCCCGGCGGTCTTCGCTTCGGGTGTAACGGCGCTGGCCGGCTTTGCGGTGCTGGCGATCTCCGACATCGGAATGCTGCGAGGCTTCGCCCTGGTTGCCGTGATCGACCTTGCGGTGGCGCTGGCGGGCACCGTGCTGCTTCTGCCCGCGGTAACGCTGATCGTCGAGATCGCCCCGACCGCCGCTGACGGCGTGGGCCTGCCGGCACCCGAGCCGGCCGGCGAGCAGTCGGATCTCGAGTCGGTGCCCGATCTCCCAGCAACGAGCTGATGAAGGCCGCCGGAACGATTCTGGCGGTGCTGGTCGTTGCCGGTATCGGCTACTCGCTGTTTCAGCTCGGCGGTGGCAATCGCCCGATCGGCTCCGAGAACCTGATCGGCGAGCCGCTGCCGGAGTTCGCCGCCCCGCTGGCCGGCAGCGGCATCGACGCCGACTCGAACATCACGTCGCGCACGGTCGCCGAGCGCAGCGGCGCGAATGCTGCCTGCGACGTGAAGCTCCCCGGCGCGTTCGTCTCGTGCCGAGATCTCACCGGCGACGCAGTCGTCGTGTTCTGGTCGTTGCGAAAGCAAGCGTGCATCGATCAGGTTGATGAACTGCAGAAGGCCTTCGCCAACGACGAGCGCGTCAACGTCGCGGCGGTGGCCTTCAACGACGATCTCGACGACGTCGCCGCGACCATGAAAGAGCGCGGCTGGACGATCCCGGTGCCGGTCGATCGCGACGGTGCGGCGAGCATCCTCTACAGCGTTGCCGGCTGCCCGTCGATCTACTTTGCTCGCGACGGCGTGGTAACCGGCGTTAGGCTTGCAACGCTCGACGCCGCCCAGCTGCGGCGAGAGGTCGTATCGCTAGCGCGCGAGGCGCGCGCCGGCACCGGCTGAGCTCCCATGGGCAAGCGATCCCGCAGACAACAAACTTCAGCGCCGCCGTCACTTAAGGACGAAGACGACCGCGCAGGCGCGGGAGCCGGTGGCCGGCGGGATCATCGCTTCGCCGCGGCCGAGCGCTCGATCAAGCAGCGCCCTCCGGCGCCCTGGGACCCCTTTCCGCTCGCCGAGCTCGGGATCCTGATCGGGCTGGTCGCGCTGGGCATCGGCTGGTTCACCGGTGGCGATCTCGGAGAGGCTTTGAGGGTTGGCGGCTTCACCCTGGCGGCACTGGGAGGCCTGGACACGATCCTTCGGGAACACCTCAACGGCTACCGCTCGCATGCGGGTCTGATCGCTGGCGCGTTGCTGATCCTCGCGCTGGTGATCTCGACTTCGCTGTTCGATGTCGGGATCGTGCCGCGCGCGGCGATCGCGGTCGTCGTCTTCGGTCTGGCATTCACCGCGCTGCGTCGAGATTTCATTCGCCGCTCGGGGGGTAAGCGGGTTTTGTGATCCCCCGCTAGGCTGGATTTTGCGCTATTTTTGTTAGCGCTGGGCCGTAAGTGACCGCTCGGTCATATACGGTGGGGTGGGAAAATACCCGGCAGACAATGCCGAGGGGTGGAGACAAGCGATGGAAGTCGAAAGCGTAAATCGTTCGACGCGCATGCGCGTCAACGCGTTTCTGATGTTCGTCATCGGCATGGTGATGTGGGTTGGAGTACCGGTGCTCTGGCTGTGGGTCGGCTCGAAGATCAAGTCCGAGACCGATTCGCTGGGCCTTGCCGTGGTGGTGATGGGCGTTGGCGCCCTGGCGATGATCGTCGGGCTCGTCAGGCTGCTCGGTTCGCTGAACCGCACGTATCTCGAGGAGTACGCAGAGCACAACAACGGCATCGAGGCGCAGCGCACGCCGCTCGAGCCGGTTCTGGTGATCAGCGTGGTCATGGCGCTCGCCGCGTTTGGCGTGTGGTTCATGGTCTTCGCCGGCGGCGGCGGATCGACGATCGCTCCGCAGTAGCGGCGTCCGGCGGTACGCAGCACGGTCAGCGGCGGAGCGTGGCACCCTCGCCGCGGCCGGTCGCGCCGATTGGCGCTACTCGATGACCAGGCCGGGGCCGTCGGTCGCGATCTCGACGATGTTCCCGTCGGGGTCGCGGCAGTAGATCGAGCTGTAGTACGTGCGGTCGAGCGGTTCGGTGCACTGCACGCCGTGGTCGGCCAAGTGGCGGTGCCATGCCTCGAGCTCTTGCAGCGTTCCCGCGCGCAGCGCGAAGTGGTGCACCACGCCGGTGCCGATCTGGCCCTCGTCCATGCTCGGGTACTCGAGAAACGTCAGCATTGTGCCGGGCGTGGCCTCGGGGTCGCCGAAGTAGAAGTGACGAGCGCCGGGGTCGTCGTCGTTGTGGCTGCGCTTCAGCAGCGTCATGCCCAGTAGATCCCGGTAGAACGAGACCGTGCGCTCAAGGTTCGAGCAGATCGCCGTTATGTGATGGATGCCGCCGATTCGCAGATCGCGCACCTCGGGCGCCGGCACGCCGCCTGCGGCCTGCTCTCCGGCCGGGGGCGGTTGTTCGATCGTCGAATCGTCTGACATGCGGCAGACCCTAACGCGGCGACACGTCGCATGGTGCCGTATTGAACGAGAAAAGGCGGGGCGCGCCTCCGTTGGCGTCGGAGCGCGACCCGCCCTCTCAGGCTCTGCGACGTGGTGCGGCGTGCGGCTTAGGCCGCCACCGCTCGGTAGACGACCGAAGCGGTCAAGTCCGGGGCCAGGCGACCCGAACGAAGAATCTCAGCCACGGCCGATCGCTGTCGCTCGGTCAGCGATCGAACGGTTTTGGTCTCGTGCAGGCCGATCGACTCCATGAACTTGCTGCAGCGCGTGGCGCCCCAGCGCTTCTGACTGGTAAGCAACTCAGCGATCTCCATGCCGGCGACCTCGTCGGTCGGCTCGAGCAGCACGTCGGCGACGGCGATGTCGCCCTTGGCGATGCGGCGCTTCAGCTCCGCACGAGCAAGTCGGATGCGATTGGCGTGCTCGAGTGCCCGCATGTTCTGGCGTCCGCCGGTGCTTGATTCGCTCATATTCACTCCCCTCATTCCATTCCCTTAGTTTTGGATCTCACGCAGTGTCGGGACGGACGGATTTTCCTTTCGAGCCGCGGGAAGGCTTTTCGAGTCTTGAAATCGGAGATAGCTGCGCCCCGCCGGCCCTGGCCGGACAACGCCCCAATTCCTTCGATAAGACTCCCGCGGCACGGCCGAGTTGTCCGTGTCCTTGGCGATGAACCATAAGGCCAAATGTTGCCTTCTTGTAACTGACCCCCGCGTAATTTGTCGCTAAGAGCGGGTTTTTCGTG
>JACRKX010000123.1 GCA_016219715.1 Actinomycetota bacterium
ACCAGCATGCCGTCGTCGTTCCCGAAGAACGCGGGCATCCAGTCGGCGATCATGGGCACCTTGTGGCTGGCGGCGATCTGCGCTTTCTTCGTGGTTCCGACGGGGGTGGCCGCCGCGATCTACCTCGAGGAATACGCCAACCGCAAACGCTGGTACAACCGGATCGTCGAGATCAACATCCAGAATCTCGCGGCTGTCCCTTCGATCGTCTACGGAATCCTCGGCCTTGCCTATCTGGTGCGCGGCCCGCTCGATCTCGGCCGCAGCGTCTTGGCCGGCGGCCTCACGCTCGGGCTGTTGGTACTGCCGGTCGTGGTGATCGCCTCGCGCGAGGCGATCCGCGCCGTGCCGCCGAGCATCCGCGAAGGGGCGATGGCGCTCGGCGCAACGAAGTGGCAGGCGATCTGGCACCAGGTGCTGCCCAGCGCGATCCCCGGCATTTCGACCGGCTCGATCCTGGCTCTCTCGCGCGCGATCGGCGAGACCGCGCCGCTGATCATGGTCGGCGCGGCCACCTACGTCGCCTTCAATCCCGACGGCCTCGACTCTCCGTTCACGGCGCTGCCGCTGCAGATCTACAGCTGGTTGTCGAACCCGCGCGAGGAGTTCAAGGCGCTCGCCGCAGGCGCGATCGTCGTGCTGATGGTGATCCTGCTGGCGATCAATTCCGTGGCGATCGTGATCCGCAATCGCACCGAACGCAAGTGGTAAGCAGAAGCCGCACGAAGTGACGGAAGGAACCTGTTTAATGTCCGAAGCAACCCCAGGGAGCACGCAGACGATGGCTTGGAAAGTAAAAGACGACATGGATGCGGCCGAGCCCGGCCAGGCCGGCGCAGTCATCGAGCGTCCGACTCCGCCTTCGGCGGGACCGAACATCTTCGAGATCGCCGGCGTCAACGTGACCTACAGCGGCAACCTCGCCGTGAAAGACGTCAGCTTCGGCATTCCGACAAACCAGATCACGGCGATGATCGGCGCGTCAGGCTGCGGCAAGAGCACGCTGCTGCGCTGCCTCAATCGCATGAACGACCTGATCCCCAGTGCAAAGGTCGAGGGCACGATCACCTACAAGGGCCAGGACCTCTACGGCCCCCGCGTCGACCCGGTGCAGGTGCGCAAGCGCATCGGCATGGTCTTCCAGAAGCCCAATCCATTCCCCAAGTCGATCTACGACAACGTCGCCTTCGGCCCCCGTGTGCTGGGGATGAAGGAAGACATGGACCTGCTCGTCGAAAACGCTCTGCGCCGGGCCTCGCTATGGGATGAGGTGAAGGACCGCCTCAAAGAGAGCGCCCTGGGCATGAGCGGCGGACAGCAGCAGCGCCTCTGCATAGCGCGCGCGATCGCCACCGAGCCCGACGTGATCCTGATGGACGAGCCCTGCTCGGCGCTCGACCCGATCTCGACGGCGCGCATCGAAGACCTGATGAACGAGCTCAAAGACCGCTACACAATCGTCATCGTCACGCACAACATGCAGCAGGCCGCGCGCGTCAGCGACAAGACCGCCTACTTCTCGGTCGAGATCGGCGAGAACGACAAGCGCTACGGCAAGCTAATCGAGTTCGACGAGACCGAGAAGATCTTCACCAACCCCGCAGACCAGCGCACCGAGGATTACGTCACCGGAAAGGTTGGCTGATGTCCGCGCCCAGCGAACGCACGCGCCTCGTATTCCATGACGAGCTGGCGTCGCTCGAGCACGAAACGCTGTCGATGTTCGATCTCGTGATCGAGATGACCGATCGCGCGATCGAGAGCGTGCTCAACCAGGACATCGAGCTCGCGCGCATGGTGATCGAAAGCGACGACCGCGTCGACGGCCGTTATCTCGACGTCAACCAGGGTCTGCTCAACCTGATCGCGCTACAGGCGCCGGTCGCCAGCGACCTGCGGCTCGTCGCCGCGCTGCTCTACACGAATGTTCACGTCGAGCGGATCGGCGACCTGGCCGTCAACATCGCCAAGCTCGTGCCGCTGGCCGGCGAGGAGCCGCCCGTCGACGCCGAGCTGCTCGGGCTGATCGAGCGTATGGAGCCGCACGTGCGCAGCCAGATCGAGCAGGCGAAGATCGCTCTGCAGAAGCGCGACGCCGACCTCGCGGAGCACCTCGTCATCCAGGACGACATCCTCGACGACCTCAACAAAGAGATCTTCCGCCGCGCCCTGGTGATCGGCACCGACGAGGACCGCCGCGAATGGGCGATGCACATGGTCCTGATCGCCCGCTACCTCGAACGTATCGGCGACCACACGGTCGACATCGGCGAGCAGACCGCGTTCGTCGTCACCGGCGAGTTCCGCGAGTTCACCGACGCCTCGGCGCGGAAGAACCGCAACGGCGAACGGCGCTAATCGCGCCGCGCGGCCGCGCGCTCGGCGCGGCGCTGTTTGTACAAGTCCTTGCGCGCTACGTAGATGCGCTTGGTGACGACGGCGTAGACCCGGCCCTCGGCGTCCTTCAACTCGATCGCGTAGTCGCGCTCCAACTCGCCCTCGGCGTCGGCCATTGCCTTCAGCGACTCGACCTCCTCACGTGGCACGTGGAACTCCGCGTAGAGCGTGCGGTCACCGGGTCGCTTGAAATCGATACGCGCCGACTTGTCCCAGACGACGTAGCCGTCGCCGATCTGGCGGATGATCATCACCATGTAGAAGGCGTCGACCGAGCCGTAGAGACTGCCCCCGAAGATCGTGCCGACATAGTTGCGCGTGCGCCAGTTGAGCTTCAAGCGAACGTGCAACTCGGTCCAGTCGCGCGCGGCGTACGTGACGCGCAATCCCGTGCCGCGTAGCGCCGGCCATACGTTGAACAGCCGCCAGTAGATCGCGTGCGGGAAGCGGGGGCTGTTGAGCAGGCGCATCACCGCCCCGCGAGGGTACCCCGGAGTCAGTCGACCGCGTCGCACGGCCGGACTGGACTGGCGCGCCGAACCGCTTAGCTGATCGTGCCGTTGGCCGCCAGCGCCAGGACCGCGACGCCCAGAAACACGCGATAGACCACGAAGATCAAGGTGTTATGCGAACCCAGCCAGCGCAGCAGGAAGGCGATCGCCGCGTATCCGACGATGAACGAGAGGATCGTGGCGACGATCACGTCGCCGGTGCCAACGCCACCACCCCATTCGCCGTCAAAGGCCGTACGCAGCTCGTAGAGGCCACTGAGCACCACAGCCGGGACCGAGAGCAGGAAGCTGAATCTCGCGGCGTCGGTGCGCTTGAGGCCCAGCGCAAGCCCGGCCGTCAGCGTCGCCCCCGAGCGCGAAACCCCCGGAACCAGTGCCAGCGCCTGGGCGAAGCCGATGATCGCGGCGTCGCGCCTGGTGAGCTTCTCCATGCCGCGCTTGTGGGTGGCGAGATGGTCGGCCAGGCCGAGCAGCAGGCCGAGCACGATCAGCGTGGTGCCGATTACGTAGAGGTTTCGCGCCTCGTTCTCGATCTGGTCGTTGAACAGCACGCCGAAGAAGATGATCGGCAGCGTGCCCAGACCCAGATACCAGCCGAGGCGCACGTTCTGCCTGTCGACCGGCTCGCCGATTCGCAGCGTGGCGCGCGTCCAGTCGCGCGTGACGCCCCACAGCTCATGCCGAAAGTAGATCAGCACGGCCAGCATCGTGCCGATCTGGATCACCGCCGTGAACGCCGCGCCGGGATCCTCCCAGCCGGCCATCGCAGGGACGATGCGCAGGTGGCCGCTGCTGCTGATCGGCAGGAACTCGGTGAGTCCCTGAACGACGCCGAGAATGACTGCTTCCAGGAATTCCATCGGGGGCGAGACGTTACCCGCCCGCAACGCCGGATCGGCCGCGCGCCGGCGTTGTATAGTTGCGCCCAATGCGTTCCGTCTTCAAGACACTCGCCCTCACGCTCGCTCTCACGCTGGCGCTTTCGGCCAACGCCTTTGCCGGCGACAACGGCATGGGCTGGATCGGCGAAGCCGACGACAAGATCGTCACCTTCTTCGGTCTGGGCCTGGTGATCCTCTTCCCGCTCGTCGCCCTGATCGGCAGCTACATCCAGGGCCGCCTCGAGCGCCGCGCCGACGAGCGCAAGAACGCGATCTTCAAGTCGGGCAAGTAAACGGCCCCGGCGCCGGCGGCCGATGCGCTGCGCCTGCATCGACATCGGCTCCAACACCACCGCCTTGCTCGTCGCAGACGGCGACGACGGGCGCCTGAGGCACGTCGACGCCCGCCGCGAGTTCACGCTGCTGGGCTCGGCGATTGAAGGCGGCGAGATCCCGCTGGCGAAGATCGACGAGGTTTGCGAGGTCGTCAAGCGTTTTGCCGACTACGCGCGCAAGCTCGGTGCCCAGCGGATCGCGGTGGTCGCAACGCACGCGCTGCGTGAAGCAGTCAACGGCGACCGGTTCGCATCCGAGATCGAGAGCCACTGCGGCCTGGCGGTGCGAGTGCTCACGACCGGCGAGGAGGCACGCTACTCCTTCAGCGGGGCGACCGGCGGAAGCGGCGCGCCGGCGCGCCCGACGGCCGTGATCGACGCCGGCGGCGGATCGACAGAGGTCACCTGGTGCGACGGTCCCACGGGCGAGCTGAGTACGAGCTCGTTCCCACTCGGGTCATCCTCGCTGCGGGCGGCCTTTTTGCATTCCGACCCGCCGGCCCCCGAGCAGCTTGCGGCGGCCCGGGCATTCGCCGACGAAACCTTCGCCAAGCTGGATGTGCCGCCGGAGTGCGCCACGGCGCTTGCCGTGGGCGGTGGAGCCACCACGGCGCGCGAGATCCTGGGCGGGCTGATCGACGACGCCGGCGTAGCGCGAATGCTCGCTGTTGCGGTCACGCTCGACTCGGAGCAGCTGGCCGACCGCTTCGAGATCGAGCACCACCGTGCGCGACTGCTGCCGGCCGGATTGACGGTGCTCGCGGCCATTTCGGCGCGGCTCGGCCTGCCGCTCGAAGTCGGCCTTGGCGGACTGCGCGAGGGCGTTGTACTCGAGCTGCTGGCCGACTAGAGCGAGACTGGCGCCGATCAGAGCAGCGCTTCGGCCGTCATCGCCACAGCAACGACCAGAACTATCCAGGCGATCGCGCGCACTAGCGCGGCAGTCGAGAGCCGGCCGGTCAGTCGGGCGCCAAGCAGCGCGCCGGGTGCCGACGCCGATCCGCCGACCACGAAGAGTGCCACGTCGAACCCTTCAGAACCACCGGTCAAGTGGCCTGCCGCGCCTGCGATCCCGACGAGCACCCCAGCAGCGAGATTCGAGCCCACGAGCCGTTGCGGAGCCTCGGCGGTGAAACGCAGCAGCGCCGGCATGCGCAGTGAACCGAG
This sequence comes from Actinomycetota bacterium, assembly GCA_016219715.1. Lineage (GTDB taxonomy): Bacteria > Actinomycetota > Thermoleophilia > Solirubrobacterales > JACPNS01 > JACPNS01. The sequence goes on from JACRKX010000123.1 coordinate 5,293, forward strand.
GATCAGCCCGACGGCGCCGCCGAGTACGCCGACGACGAGCCCGATCACGGTTACGACGACCCGGTCCCGGGTGGCGGTGAGAGCGAGCGGCTTCGCCGGCGCATCGCTAACCGAGCTGCCCGGCGCCGAGGCCGGCGGCTTCCAGTTGAAGAGTTCATACGCGCCGTAGAACAGCACGGCGGCAATCACCATAAGCAGCAGGTCGCCGTCGATCGCGTTGGCAAGCAGGCCGCCGGCGAATCCGCCGACAAGCGACGCGGGTGCCAGCCAGCCGAACAGCCGCCAGTTGACGCGGCCGGCGCGGATGTGCGCCGCCGCGGCCGTGAACGCCGCCACGCCGCTGACCGCCACGTTCGCGCCTCCGCCGGCCGAGACCGTGTCCGCGAAAGAGACGGCGGCCGGCAGCCGCAGGTTTCCGAGCACGAGCCCGGCCAGTCCTCCTGCAAACGCGAGACCGAAGCAAAGTACGGCGAAGACAACGAGCTCGCCAGCGTTGTGGCCACCGGCGACGGCCGCGATCGACACCGGCTCTTACGCCTTCGTGGAAGTCGGCGCGACAAACGCCGGCGGTACGGCTCCGGAGACTTCGATCGCGTGCGCAGCCGACTCGGTGCGCAGATACTGCTCACGCAGCAGGCAGTGCAACGTGACGTCCTGGGGCTCGCCCCGGTGCCAGTGCCATGCCTGTAAAACGCCTTCGGCGTGAAAACCGATGCGTTCGAGCGCGGCCTTCGAACGCCCGTTGCGAACGTGGCTGTACGCGCTGATGCGCTCGAGGCCGAGATGCTCGAAGCCGAGGTGCAGCACCAGCGCCTTCGAGGCAAGGTTCACGCCTGTCCCCCAGTGCTTGTGACCGAGCCATGAACCGACGACGGCGCGCCGGTCGCGCAGCGAGAACTCGGTCAAGCCGGTCACGCCGACGATCGCGCCTGTGGCGCGCTCGACGATCACGAACTCGAGCAGGGCGCCGCTGTCGCGCTTGGCGGCGAGAGCCGCGATGTAGGCCCGCGGCTCATCGATCGAGGTGTATGGGCCCCAGGAGAAAAAGCGGGTGACCGCGGGATCCTTGCCCAGCTCGAAGAGCTGCTCGGCGTCATCGTCGGTGGCGAGTCTCAGCAGGTAGTCGGGGCCGATGACCTGCAGGTCTTCGCCGCCCGCGACTGCGGTCTGCGCGATGCGATCGGGATCGGCCGATCCATTGGATGACTCGCTTGTCGTCACCTGCTGGATGCTACCCGGCACACGGCGCTAAGCCGGTTACAGCCCGTATCCTGAAACCACTCGTGCTGGCCCTGATCTATGACATCCACGGCAATCGCGTAGCTCTCGACGCCGTCCTGGACGACGCCACGAAGGCCGGAGCGACCCGCTTTCTACTGGGAGGCGACTACTGCATGCTCGGCGCCGAGCCGGCGGCCGTGATGACACGGCTGCGAGAGTTGCCGGCAGACACGATATGGCTGCGCGGCAACACGGAGCGGTGGATCGCTCGCACCGACGCGCCCGACATCCCTTCGCCGGTGATCGCGGAGGCCTGCGTTGCCGCCGGTGACGCGATCGGCCGTGCCGACGTACACGAACTCGCGGCGCTTCCGCAGATGCTCGCCGAGGTGCCTGAGGCAGGCGCCGCCGGGGTGATCTTCTGCCACGCGTCTCCCGGCTCGGACATGATCGGGTTTACCGACAAACCCGCCGAAAGCGACGGAGCGGCGGCCGACAGTGGCCTAGAGGCCAACACCATCGTCTGCGGACACACCCACATCCAGTTCGTGCGCGAAGTCGGAGTCATTCAGGTCGTCAACCCCGGCAGCGTGGGCCTGCCATTCGACGGAGACCGGCGCGCCGCCTAC
>JACRKX010000008.1 GCA_016219715.1 Actinomycetota bacterium
GGCGTGCAGCCGCTCGCAGCGCTGCTTGAGCTCGCCCGGCGTCTGATCGCCGCGCAGCAGCAGTACACACAGCAGCGCCGACTGGTCGTCGGGCAGGTCAAGCGTCTCGGCCAGCAGATGGCGGTACTTGGACGCGCGGCTTCCATGCCCGCTGGCGACGCGTGTCAGTTCGCGCCGGTGCAGCCGCTGCAACGCCTCCTGGACCTGCGTCTCGGAGACGTCCATCACGGGGTCACGATTAGTCGACTGATTACACGCCAGGCGCAGCGCGTTGAGCGTCAGCGGATAGGCGTCGGGAGTGGTGCGCTGTTTCTCCAGCAGGCAGCCGAGAATGCGCGTCTCGACGGGATCTAGTTCGAATCTTCCCATTGCGATTGCCAGATTACCGCCGCTCGCGCTGCCCGGTGGCGCGGCCGTTCAAGATTGCGAGTTTGTTACGACTGTTGCCACTGCGGTTTCGGCGCAGTAACCTTCGCGCAGCGAGTTTCGCGTTTTTTCATGTAATGCGCTCGTTCAACGAGCGAATCTGGGGAGGTTTGTGTTCGTGGTTGGAAAATTTCGTGTGATGCTCTTGCTTGTTGCCGCCGGTGCGCTGCTGTTGCTGGCCGGATGCGGAGACGACAAGAAAGACGGCGGTTCGACGCAGCCGGTCGAGAAGGTGGACCTCTCCGCCGACCTGACGGTCAAGGTCGACGAGAAGGCCAAGACCTTCAAGCTCAACAAGAGCACCGCGAAGGCCGGCACGGTCAAGATCACGGTCCAGAACCCCACCGACGCCAAGGGCCAGCACGGCATCGGCATCACCGGCGAGGCTCTCAAGGACATCGATGGCGCAGCGGTCAAGCCCGGCCGCAGCACGAGCCTGACGGTCGACCTCAAGCCCGGCGACTACGAGGTCTACGACTCGTACAAGAACAACCGCAAGGAGGGCTACACCGCCGACCTCAAGGTCGAGAAGAAGTAGCTCATCCCACGCATACGCGTTGAAACGAGCCGTCCGGTCGACAGATCGGGCGGCTCTTTTCTTTGCGGTGGCCGGCGCGAAACGCGGCGACGCACTTCAAGAAGGCGCTTAAACCCAGAGCTTGACCGCAGCGATGATCATGCTCATTGCCACGAGAACGACGATCGCGATCTGCATGATGATCCAGCTGCGAGGCATTGCGTGATCGTACTCACCCCTCACCGCCGGGCCGCTGCCGTATGATCGTCTCCGACAGCGACCGCAACCGGCTCTTTAGCGCGAGGTGATTGAAGTTGATCAAGACCATCATTGTCGGAACCGACGGATCGGACACGGCAGCTCAGGCCGTCGTTCAGGCCGGTGAGCTCGCGGAGAAGCTCGACGCGCAGCTCGTGATCGTCAGCGCCTTCGAGCCAGTCTCCGAGACCCGGCTACAAGAGGAGCGCGTCGAAGCTCCGGCCGACGTCGAGTGGGCGATCAACGAACGTGAAGACGTCGACGCGATGCTCGCGCAGATTTCGGCGCCGCTGCGCGAGCGCGGCGTGAACGTGCGTTTCGCGGCACGCCAGGGCAACCCGGCCGACGCGATCCTCGACATCGCCGAAGAAGAGCACGCCGACCTGATCGTCGTGGGCAACCGCGGCATGACCGGCGCGCGCCGCTTCCTACTCGGCAGCGTGCCAAACAAGATCTCGCACCACGCGCCCTGCTCGGTGCTGATCGTCCGCACCACTTAGGCGCGGCACAAACTACGCAAGCACGGCACACCGGCAGCGGAAGCGCGCAGCCGGGTGCTGGCGCGCTATAGGTTGACCACTAGGGATTGGTCAGCGCCGCGCCGGCGTCGACAAGGCCGTAGCCGTAGCGCGAGTCGTAGCCCGGCACGCCGAGGTCCTTGGCCGTCTGCGCCAGACGGTCGGTCAGCGCGGCGGGCGAGGGGTCTGGACCAAGCAGCCCAGAAGCGACGATCATCGCCGCCGTGGCCGACACGTGCGGTGTGGCCATCGAGGTGCCCTGGTAGCCGCTGACCAGGCCGAAGCGCTTGAGACTGTTTCCGAAGGTGACCTGGTAGATCGTCGAGGCGGCGCCGCCGAAACTACAGTTGTCGCGGTCGGTACTGCCGCTGCGCAGATCGACGATGCCGGAATCGGCGCCGCCGCCGGGAGCGACGATGTCGAGACCGGCGCCACTGTCGGAGTACTCGGCGAGGCAGCCGCGAATAGTCGTGGCGCCCACGGCTAGCGCGTAGTTGTAGCGCGCCGGATAGGCCACGCGGCGCGCGGCCTGGTTTCCGGCCGCGGCGACTACCAGCGAGCCGCGCTTTCTCGCGTAACGCATCGCCGAGATGATCGTCGGCAGGTGACGCGCGGTTAGCCGCACGTCGAACTCAACCGAGAGGTTGATTACGTCCGCGCCGTGCTTGGCGGCGTAGCGGATCGCCTTTGCGACGGTCATCTCGTCGCCGAGGCCGGCGCCATCAAGCGCGCGCAACGGCATCAGCGTGGCACCGTATGCCAGGCCGGTGACACCGACGCCGTTATTGGTCTGCTCGAAGATCGTCGAGGCGACGTGGGTGCCGTGACCGTTGCGGTCGTTGGCGTGTTTATCACGGTCAATGAAGTCCCATGGCCGCTTCGTAACGACGCCCTCGAGATCGGGCGAGACGCGGTACGGCCCGATCGTCTCGTAGGCAACACCCGTGTCGACGATCGCCACCACCGCGCCACGGCCGCCTTCAACGCCCAGAACGCGCAGCTGATCCCACGCCGGTTCGACGTTGACGCCCCAGGCACCGACGAAGTTCCACTGGAGCTGACGCCAGTCGCCGGGATTGCCGCGGCCGGGATCGTCGGGCATGAACTCGGCGCTGGCGCGGGCCACATAATTGGGCTTGACGAACCTGACGCCCGGACGCCGGGCGATGCGCCTGGCCGCAGCGGCCGGCGACTCGCCGGAGCGCAACTTCACGACCGCGCTGCGCGGGCCGCCACTCTGCACCGAATCAACCCCTGCCACGCCGGCGGAGCGCAACTGAGCGCTTCCGTCGCTGGCCGAGATACCTGGATCGAAGCCGACGATCACCGAGTCGGTGGACTGAGCGGGCGCCGACCCCGAGAAGTCCTCGGCTGAGAACGTGGAGCCGGCGGCGAAAGCACCCGCGGGCGCGAGCAGTGCCGTGGTCGCCGCAATCGTGGCGACGATGGGGGTGCGGAGTCTCAAGCTTTTCTTCGTCTTCCTTGTGGGTGGGCGGGCTCTTTGTCGGCGCCGCCCTACACCAGTTCAACACGGTACATCGGCGGAAGTAGCTGATGTCCGTACGTGAACGCGCGATTGCGACCGCGAAGGCGCCGCGCGCGTTCGCGAATCGCTCGCATCCGATCGCCGTGTAGGCGGGAACCGGCCCGCGCCTTGGCACTGCTCTAGCGTTTGACAGGTGACCGGACCGGGATGGACTGACACAGACGAAGCGATGATGCGCGAGGCGATCGCCGAGGCGCGCGCCGCGCTCGACCACGACGACGTGCCGATCGGCGCCGTCGTCGCGATCGGCGGCGAGCTGATCGCGCGCGGCCGCAATGAACGCGAACTGCGCCAGGACCCGACCGCCCACGCCGAGGTACTCGCCCTGCAGCGCGCCGCTGAGGCCGTCGGCTCGTGGCGCGTGCTCGACGCCACGCTCTACGTGACGCTCGAACCATGCTCAATGTGTGCCGGCGCGATCGTGCTGGCGCGCGTACCCCACGTGATCTACGGCGCCACCGACCCGAAGGCCGGCGCCTGTGGCAGCGTGCTCGACGTCACCAGTGAGCCGCGCTTCAATCACCGCCCAGACGTGCGCGGCGGGCTGCTGGCCGAAGAGTGCGGCGACCTGCTGCGCGAGTTCTTCGCGGCGCGGCGCTAGTCAATTCGAACATCCGCCGCTAGGATTTCCCGCGGAGAGGTGCCGGAGCGGTTGAACGGGGCAGTCTCGAAAACTGTTAACGGGCGTAAGTTCGTTCGAGGGTTCGAATCCCTCCCTCTCCGTTCTGTGTCGCTGTCTTGCCGTCGCAACCAGCAGCTCGTCGGTCATATTCGCACCAGGTCCCCTGGCTCGGTCTCAACCGGTTTGGATTGCTCGAAGAAGATGTTGCGGATCTACCTGTCGCTGAGGCGAGGTGGGGCATCTCACTGGTTAGTTAGTGGCGAACCGCTTTGAAACCGCCATAGCTGGCGCTCAGCGCGCGCTGGACCCGGAGACGAGGGGCTCTACTGCGGGCCATCACAACAACGCACTGGCTATTCGCCGTAGTTCGTCGTCCGTAGACTAGGACGACTGTCGGGCGACCAGTGCTTCGAATACGCGCGAGGTCGCCTGCTCCATGGATTCGTGTTCCCAGATGCGGACGACGACCCACCCGGCCTCACCAAGCAGGCGATCAGTCTGATGATCTCGCTCACGGTTACGAGCAATCTTCGATAGCCAGTAAGCAGCGTTCGTCTTCGGAATTGAGCCATGTTCGGGGCATCCGTGCCAGAAACAACCGTCGAGAAAGATCGCTACGCGAGGGCGGGTGAAAACAACGTCGGGGCGGATCGGCCGTCTTCCGGGCACTGGAATCGGTAAATCGACTCGAAATCGGAGTCCGCTCCGATGAAGGCTCGACCTCAATCGAAGTTCTGGACCAGTGTCGCGGCGCCGATTGGCCGACATGATGCGTCGGCGCGCCGTCTCGACTCCAGGCCATGGCTTGCGAGTTTCAAGCGCGGGTTTTGTCATGGATCGAGCCTAGCCACCCGGCCCGAACTCGCGCGCCTCGGTAACGTCGCTCCTACGCTTGCGCGATGTAGCGTCTCGATATGCGGCACGGGCATCGTCGATGGCCTGACGCAACTCGACCACGACCACTGACCGTCCGTGTTCCACACGCTTGGAAAGCTCGCTAAGCCTAATAGCGAGACCGTGGCGTTCGATTCCGGTGGTCTCGATCACGATCCAAAGCCGGCGCGGCGGCTTTAACAGGAACCTCTGCAGCGGACCACGCAGGTCTCGCCATGCGGCTTTTCCACGTTTCGGTCCCGCAGCCTCCCGCAGCCGGGCATACGCCATCAGCTCAACGGCATCGAGCTCTTCAAAACCCCGCTGCTGGCGAAGGGCACCACCTTTTGCCCACGCCTGTCGCTGCGCCAACGTGGTCCCACATATCTCGCATAACTCGTCGGCGGTCAGCACTTGAGTCCATCGATCCGTCCGGGGTTTGCCATAGCTTATTGTGGCTAATACTGCCAGGATTCACGTATAGGATTCCATGCAAAATCACGACCCAGAGAACTTCGATGCGATCACGCTACCCGACAGACCGGAGGCAACCGATAGACCGCTGCGTGCACTGGACCTGTTCGCTGGAGCTGGTGGTCTAAGCCGAGGTTTCGAATGGGCGGGTGCCGGGGATGTCGTAGGTGCCGTTGAAATCGATGAGTCCGCGGCCGAAACATTCCGCGCCAACCACCCCGGTGCGAGGGTATGGACCGAAGACATCCGCACAGTAGACCCTCTCGCCGTCGAGCAAGAACTTGGGCCAATTGACGTGGTGCTCGGCGGGCCTATGTGCCAGGGCGTTTCTCAACGTGGCCCACGTGATCCACGCGATGAGCGCAACTTCGCGTTCTGGGCCTTCGCGGACTACGTGCGCAAGCTCAAGCCTCAGTTCTTCTTGATGGAAAACGTACCCGCAGTCGCGTCGGACGTGCATAATCGACGCCTAGCTATCGCTGTGTTTGAGGAGCTCGAGTCGCTCGGGTACCACCTATCTGCTGAGGTCGTCTGCGCCGCTTGGTTCGGTGTCCCTCAGCTGCGCTATAGGCTAGTGGTGCTCGGCTCACTGGACGGGCAACCGGCGTTTCCCGCATGTGTGGCCGCGGGGATTGAGGGCCACATGAGTGAACATGATTTCGTCCGCGTAGGCGACGCGATCGGAGACCTGCCACGAGTGGCCTCGGGTGGGGGCCTCGATGACCGACCAATGCCTCGCAATCCCCGGTCCCTCTCGCCATATGCCGCGATGCTCCGTGGCGATGCCGAGCGCCTCTACAACCACTGGTCGGCCGACACGGCGCCGGTCAACCTGGATCGAATTCGACATGTCCCGGAAGGAGGGAACTGGCATGACATCCCGCTTGAGTTGCTGCCTCCACGCTTCCGCGAGGTGCGGCTGTCTGACCACACGACAACATACCGCCGACTCGATCGCAAGCACCCGGCTCATGTGATCACCTGCCTCTGCGGGAACGTCACGGCTGGAGCATTCACGCATCCGACACAGCATCGTGCGATTACCGTGCGCGAGGCTGCGAGGCTGCAGGGTTTCCCGGATGTACACCGTTTCGTCGGGCCCCGCTCAAGCCAATATCGACAGGTCGGGAACGCTGTACCAGCGCTCATGGCTCGTCGGCTGGCGGCAGCGCTTGTCGGCCGCGAGGAAAACATGGCGTGGGACAGGAGCGCAGCGCAGACCGACATCGGCTGGACAGGCCGCGTCACGCTCGACGTGCTGAAGCGCTATCCCGACCGACGACTTCCGTTCACGCTCGCACCGCGCTACAAGGCACTGTTCGGCGCTCGCGTCCACCGTCGTCGCCAGGACCTCGAACCGGCGGCAGCGTAACTCCTACTGCCGAATCAGCTCACACTCCTCGATGAACCGGGCGAGATCCTCTGTGAGGTGGGTTGGACGCACTTGGGCCGTCCAAGTACGGCAACCGGTGGCGGAGCGGCCCAGGTACCGCGACGAATAAGCACCATCGCCCGCATAGACGAGGAAGGCACGGTCGGTATCTAACGAGGCCGCGTGAACGAGCATCTGGTATAGGTCGGGCCGGCCTTCCTTCTTTGGACGCTGGGTTGCAGCCTTTTCATTGTCGGAGAGCTCCCCGAGAGCGGCTGTCAGGCTCTTGTACTTGACGTCTCCAGCGGCACGAACGACACCCTCACGGTGCACGACGATGTCCGGATTTGTACGTGACGCATCGCTGCCCCCCGTGAACATCCGACGGCCGTAACTCTCTCCGCGATCGACTTCATGCGACTTCAGAAGTTCGCGGAGGGTTTCGCGGACCGCCTGTTCGAAGAGCGTCTCGAGGTCAAGAAACCATGCCCGCGGAACGTCGCTGTGCCCCGGAAGGTTCGGCTCAAAGCCGCGGTGAAGGAGGGCGACGGCTGCAAGACGCGCTAGGTCAACATCGTCCGAGAGCATGGACGAGTCGCGCTCGATGTCGTCCCCAAGCGACAGAAACGTGGCTGCGGAGGATGTCACAAACGCCTGGTCGCGAACCTCAGATAGTGCTCCCGCGAGCCAGCGCGCGTCGTAGACCGTGCTCGGGTCGAGTCGTAGCACCCGCGCAGCTCGATCCAGTTCGTCAAGTCCAGCCAGAACCAGTCGGTCGAGCGGCTCGTCACGCACAACCGCACCTTCACGATAGGCGAAGATGCCGAGGCGCCCAGCGGCATGCAGACGCATTGTGGCTGGCATGTCGAGCCTACCTGCCAGCACCGACCCCGAAGCCCGTCGGTATCGGTAGCGGGCTACACGTCGATCAGAAACATACCGACCGGCGGCGCGTGTGAACTCGGTGAGTAGGTGCCGAGATACGACGTCGAACTCAGTGGCGGGCGACTCCGCTTTCTCGATGCGGAGTTCGGCTCCGGTTGCCGCACCAATGAGCGACAGCAGCGTCCCGGGAACCTTCTCGCGTACCTGGATTTCTATCCCGCCGACCCGTGCGCGGCCTACGTATTTGTGACCTACGATCTCGAACCGATCGGTGCCGGCCCGGCGATAGGATACGTACCCCGCATCACTGAGGCGCCAAAATCCCTCAGCGGCCTCGATCGCCTGCCACTCCTTTACATCGAGCTGGCGTCGATGCCGCTCCATGACCGAGATGACGGGGATCTCAGTTACCGGAAGTCACCCCGCTTGACTGTGCCGAACCGTCGGTAACGTCAATCGCGGTGCGGCTTGGTTCCTCGTCATCGTCCAGCCGTGGAACCTCAGCCACAGGCTTCACGACCGTCACCTCTGGCGAGATGCGCCACGGGTAGTGCGCGACGATTGTGTCGTACAGCTCATGACGCGGGGTGTGTGGACGGACCAGCATTCGCTTGAGCTCTTGGTGCCAAAGCTCGTATAGATCGGGCTCGTCCTCGACGGACGCGAAGATTGCGTGCCCGAACGGCATCGTCTCACCGAACCTATCCGACCCGGCAACCTCACGGCACGCATCGAACATTTCTACAAGCTTGGTCGTTACCTGTCCGTCGACGCCGTTCGCGCCAAGTATCTCCTCAAGCAGCTGAATGCTGGGAGGGAAGTCGAGAATCCGCATGCGTCGAATGAGCGCTGCGTCGATGTTGACCGCCGATCGGTCTGTTGGGTTGTACGTCGCAAGGATCGCGACGTTCGGGGCAATCCGGGTCCGCTCGTCGCGACGATACATCGTCGTAAACAAGTCCATTTCATCGCGGTATTCGACATACGTTACGAGTTCTCCCAGGACACGAGGAAGGTCGGCGCGGGTCAACTCCTCGATGAGAAGCACATATTGGCTGCCAGGATCCTCGATGGCTCGCTGATTGAGTTCGAGGAAAGCACCAGCAACCACTTCGACCTCCATCCCCTTGCCATAACGCGGGCCCTCCATGAACTCTTCGTACGTGTATCCCGGGCTGAACTGAACCTCACGGAGGCATCGGTCGGACGCGTACGCGCGAGCAGCGATGCGGGCGGCGTGGCTCTTGCTGGTACCGGGCACCCCCGCCAGCGCAACGATCGCTCGCCCTCCGTGCTTGGTGAGCGCCTCAAGTATCCGATCTACGTGGGAGGCGAGATGCAACGGAAGTTCCTCGACCTGCCGTCTCAACTCTTCAGCTTTCTCGGCGCCTGGCGGCATCAATGTTGACGAAAGGTTCGCGGGGTCCCATTCGTCGCCACCGAACGGCTCAAGCTGGAGCGACGGTGAGGATGAGACCTTCTCCCATTCGTCAGAGGACAGGCCGAACTGTTGCCGAGCGATTTCCATGAGATCCGGCCATCCCAATTCGGGATCAAGAGACTGGTCCCGGAGCGCAAGCGCCGCTAGGGCGTCTCGCGGCGGCCAAGCATATGGCGCACCACCGAGCGTTTCCGTCACTCGGTCTACAGCGTTGCCAAGCATAGGGTTGCGCCAATCCTCGCCACGAAACATGAAGCGCCCCGGTGACGATGGTCCGGCGTAGTCGAGAAAGCTCCCACGATAAGCATCGTTCCTCAGCCACGCGGGCCGACCCTGGCTTCCCCTGAGAGCGATCGTACCGCTGTATTTCTTCTCAGGAACTCCCTCGGGAGTCGGCAGAAGAGTGAAGAGTTCCTCGACGACGTTCTTGACTGCCGGTGTATCGACTTCAGTCTGCACGCCGTCGCGGTGGATCGCCTTGAATGCAAGGAACGTCCGAAGCATCGAGTCGGACCGCGTCTTGAGCTTGGTGCCCACCACCGCTCTCAAGGCTGCCTCGACGGCTCGGTGCCCAATGCGCCTATGGGTGTCCATGTTCGCCACACCCCCATGGTATGTTGAGCGAGGGATGCCACTGGTGTCACCGAGCAGATTTATCAAGCAATCTCCGGTGCTACGGGATCTGCCGAAGCGGTGCGCAACATCGAATCCGACATCGACGGCGACGGCGACGGGCTGGGCGATAAGACACAGGATTCAGTCAGGGTCTTCCTGCTGCGAATACAAACGCATGAGTGGTCTGGGTCCGCAAGCGTGAGACAAAAAAGTCTCGAAATCTCGTCACAAAACCGCAGTCAGCGCGAATACATAAGTGCAGACATATTTCAGATGAGTCTGTGTTCCAGGGAATGTGAGCAGACGTCACACTCGGCAATCCCTGGCGCATTCGTTGACTGGCGGGGGAGAAAGCCCTAACAAGGCATTTGTCGTTCAGGCACCACCGCACGAAATCTCAGTATCGAAGGAGATGGTGACACTGGATCGGTTCGCAGACAACCTACTTACGTCGTCCCGAGCGGTCGTCGCACTAGTTGTGGCAACGATCGCGCTCTTGGTCGGCGTCTTGATCGCGCAGCCAGCCTCGGCGCACGTCCAAGACACGCGCTATTACTGCACGAATACCGAGGTCGGCGGCGACACCTGGTGCAACGGTGGTAGCCCAGCCAACTTCCACGAGAACCGCGCCTACACCTACGGGGGTCACTGCGTGGGCGTTCGGTTCATTCGCGTCTCGGACAACGCCGTTCTGTATCGCTACCTGGCGACCAACTGGGTGTCGTCGGGTTATCGCGATGCCAGCTACCGCTGGACACAGGCCGCGAATTGCTCGAACATCCCTTGGACCATCAGCGCAGCCGCTGACTACCACTACCCCTAAAAAGGAGATCAGTTCTACATGCTTATGAATCGTGCGAAAGGACTTACGCGCGGCGGTGTCGCGGTACTCATCGTGCTGGTCGGCCTGGCCGTGGCGGCTGTTGTTGCTGTCGCAGGACCATCAATCGTCTCGGGCCCCGAGGGGTCCAAGGTGGTAGAAGGCAGTTCGCAATCGACGCCACCGTCGATGACCAAGCCTCAGTCCGAAATGGCCGCGCAGGCTCTCGAACAGGCGCGGGCGAAGTTCAGTTCACTTCGCGCCGCCGAATCCGCCGCAGACAAACTGCCCGAAGCAATCAATCGCTCTTCGATCGCCAAGAACTTTGCCGGGCCAAACGCGGCCAGGAAAGTCGGCACTTCGAAATCCGGTATCGACTTCTTCGCCATTCCAGTCGTGCCTGGAGCAGAGTTGCAGTTTGATGACGCTGGCGTCTGTGTCTTAGAGGAAAACGGCGCGGGATCGTGCCAGTCGATCGATGAGATCGAGCAAGGACAGTCCCTTGTCTACGCGGACCACCTCCCGGAGTTGCCGAGCGGATACGCGCGGCTGCGAGGCTTCATGCCCGACGGAGTTGATGAAGTCAAGATCGCGACTAGCGACGGAAAGTCGTTGACAGTTCCGGTGAACGGCAACTTGTTCGTTTACGAAGCCGACTTCAGCCCCGTCAGCATCAGCTGGTCACTCAACGGCAATCAGCACTCGCGGGCGGTTCCGGGCGCGTAGTAGAAAGGACGTTCGATCACTAAACAACACGTCGTGCGAGGCTTATGGGGATCGCTTTCAGCTCAGCACGACGTGTTGTGGTCGATGATCGGCTCAGACTCATCTGCCGATCTCGTCCTGAGTTGATTCACATGCCTGAACTCGACGCCGTAGAGTCCAAGCCGGTGTCTGTTCGGCTTGCCGCACTTCATAATCGTCGCGGCTTGACCGACAAGGACGACGATGAGATTTCGTCGCCACGCAGCGAGGGTCACTGCTTCACTCGCCATTTCGGTAACCGGACCGTTGCTCGCTCCGACGGTTTCGATTGCCGTTGAAACTGTGGCCGCAGTTGAACCGACCCAGGCCGCGCTTGGTGGCAAGTACGTGTATTACCGCCTCCCGGTTCCGTACGGCAGTAGAGATTCTGGCTCTCCGCGCCTTCTGCGAGTCGATCGCGTTTCTCACCTCACACGAACCATTTACACGCCTCCGCGCGGCTGGGCCATCACAGACTTCCGCGAACGGAATGGACTGTTATCGGTTCTAATTGATCCCGAGCCGTCAGACGACGTAGGCACCGCACGGCTGCTGACGATGAACGCCGACGGCAGGCGAAGGAGAACGATCGATTCCGTCACCGACTCCGGAAAACGCCTGCCGTGCTTCAAGTCATTGAGTCTCGTCGCGATCACGGAAAGCAAACGCACCATCGCCAACCAGGTCGCGTTTGAACGCTCCGCCGGAGGTCAATGCAACCCGCCGCGCACCGTCGTTCGGACGATCTCCAGTGACCGACGCGGTTCGCGAGTCAGGTTGTCCAGCGCCTCGCTTGCTCCGCGGCGCCGAGAATTGCGCTCATTCCCATCTCGGGAGTACTTATTCGCTGTGTCACAGATAGTCATGGACGCGACTGACCGTTGGCTCGTTCGATTCCGGTGGGATTCACAATCGATCGCACTGACCGACCGGATCACCGGTGCGCGCACCGTTCGCCACGTCGGCTTGATGCCGGACGTCTTGCAGGTTTGGGAGGACGGAGCCGTTCTCGCTGGTTACCACGACTACTCCGAGATACACCCGAATGACCTCCTCTGGATCACTCCATCGCAGAGCGCGCCTGTCGAACTCTTGCGCGACGGAGCCAGTTCACGGTTTCAACGATGTGGCAACGCGATCATCAACGTCTATTGGCCTCAGTCGCCACCTGGCGTCGAGCAGCCTCGATTGGCCGTTCATGACCGCAGCGGCGCATTGGTGCGCGATGTCGCCGAATCGCTTCCGGCCAGCGCAACGCTTGAGGACTGCGACGGAGAAACAGCGCTTTTCTCGACCGCCTCGCCGCCACGACTGTTAGCGGTTGACTTGTGACCGTCGGCGTCGCATTGCCGAGCCTGCTCAGCGCAACGGCACGCGCATAGTCGTCTTCTTGGCCGCAGCGCCGGTGGTGGTGCTCCGCAAGACCAACGGCGCCGTCCGCTTCTTGAAGCGCCGAAGCGCCTTCAGCCCACTCGATGTCAGACGCAGCGTCGCCTTGCCGACACCGGCCGCGCCGAGCGCTCCCTGGGCGGAGCCGAGCTTGGACCGGCCGAGCGACAGCGAAAACTGCACCGCGCAAGCCTGCGAACACGCGAACTCGATGTTCAGGCGTTTCGACCGCCGCAGCGCCGCCAATGATCTGGGCGTTGATGGGGCAGCCAGTAGCTGCGGCTTCGCCGAAACAACGTCGTCGTCGAGGATCTGCACCGTCGTGATCGGCGACAGGACCAGCGCTCCACCGGTCGGGCTCGTCAGCTCAACGGCGAATACCTGTGCGCCATCGATCGCGCTGTCCTGGATCAGCGGGACAACGATCTCCTTGGTGCGTTCGCCGGCGACGAATTCGAGCGTGCCCTGGACTGGTACGTAATCTTGCCCGGCTATCGCTGTGCGATCAATCGTTTGGTACCGCACGCTCGCCGGAAGCAGCGTGTCACCTGTCCGCTCGACCCGCACCGCCACCGACGAGCCCTCGGCGCCAACCTGCAAGCCAGTCGGCAGAAAGCCGCCGCCCCGGGCAATCGTCAGGCCGGCGAGCCGACCGGCGCCGATGGCTCCGAGCGACGCCGAGGCTGCGCCGGTCGACAGGTTGAGCGTGTGCAGGTCCGACCCCAACGCCCCGGACGGGGCCACCGCTGCCCACCCGACCCCAGTGCCGCCAGACGAACCTGGAGCGATGTCAAGAGCGACGAAGCTGGAGGCGTCAATGCCCAGTGAACCAATCGTGAACAGCAGTCCGCCGTTCGGCGAGGGAGCACCGTTGACCCCGCCTTGACGTACGAGAATGTCCTGTGCCGAATCGACCCCGAACAGCGTCGTCCCCGTCGCTGGATCGTTGTCGTTGCGGTCGTACGCGATATCGACAACGTTGGGACCGTCGCCGGCATTGACATCGCCGGCATCGAAGGCCAAGTTCGTGTCGGGGTCCACCACGGACGTACCAAGGTTGGTGTCGACCGGGTCGAGCGTGATCGGGTTGAATCTGAGATTCTGATCTCCGGTGTTGACCAATCGCAGCCGGTCGACCGCCGGATTGAAGTCAACGCCGATCGACCCAGCCGGACTGAACACCCCGGTATCGATGTCGCTGGCCTGGGTCGCGGCGCCGTCGAACGCGGCTATCGCGAGCACTCGGCCGACGCTGGTGTACGCGTAGATCTGGCCGGTCGCCGGACGCTGGTCGATCGAGCGGACCAGTTCGCCGGTAAGCATGCCCGTCAACGGCGAGCTGGTGATCGTGGAACTCGGCGCTGACGTGTCGAACGTCACGACCTTTGGGTCGACACCGGCCGTGACGCCGACGGCGATCTCGCCTGCCGACGCAGTCGACGCCCCGACCGCGAATACGGCCGCTACCGCAATCGCGCACACTCCAGACTTCTGCCGAATACCCATACGATCCCGCTCCAACCCTTAGCCTCCGGCCGCGATCGTCGCGAGCCCATGTGGCTGCGATAACGCGATCCCGCGTACGCGGCGTCATCACAAACTAATGGATTTCGCTAATGGATTTCGTCGCATGCTTGCCCGCCAGCAAGCAAGCGGACCCAGCTCGGCGAGATCGCGTGCTCGAGCGCCGCAGATCCTGCGATCCGCGGGACGTGCGGTAACTTGAGGAAATGCCGCCCCGTATCGTTCGCATCTGGATGGTGGTTGCACTCGCGACTGTCGCGCTTGCCACCACGGCTTCCGGCGCGACGGCAGCGACCACCGTCGGCGGCAAGCTCGACTCCACACCGACCTCGTACGGCTGTGTGGGCTACGGCCCCGGCGTAGTCATGCCTGGGGTGACTATCGGTTGCACAATTCAGCAGACCGTCGCCGCACCCGCGTTCTCAGTCGGCTCAACGAGTCCAATCGCAACCGGTGGCGTCGTGACGCGATTCCACATCCTCACCGGCGCGTCCGGAGCCGGAACCAGCCGCGTGGTCGTCGCGCCACGAGTGCTCAACCCGGCACTGGACGTCGTGGCGACGGGAACTCCGCAGGACATTCCGCTTGGCATCGCTGGTGTTCACTCCTTCGACACCCAGCTGCCCGTCACCAGTGGACAGCATCTCGCTATGCATCTCGAGTTCACGGCCGGTCCGCTCGCGGGATCCGAGACCGTCGGCATCAAATGGGTCTACGTGGCCCCAAGCGGAACCGCCGGTTCAACGGCCAAGAAGTCCGGCACTTTGCCGGGACCCACCTCGCTGGCTACGCCCGACAGCACGTCGGCCAACGGCGAAGCGATGGTCGCCTACGACATCGAACCCGACGTCGACGGCGACGGGCTTGGCGACGAGACACAGGACACTGCGCCACCCACACTCAAGCAGAGCGTCCGAGCGCGACAAAACGTCGTCAGAGGACGTGGTATCTCGCTGCTCATAACTAGCAGCGAGACAGGCACGGTCACGATCGGCGGCTTGGTCAAGGTGGGCGGCGAGTTGGGCTCGCTGACGCTCGCTTCGCGCACAATCGCGGTGGATGCCGGGGTCGCGAAACGCGTCCGGCTACCGATACCTGCGCGGCGTCTCAAGAAGATCAAAGCAGCGCTTAAGTCCGGCAAGTCGGTGTCGGTGCGCACGCAAGTGTTCGCGACCAACGTGATCGGCCGGTCATCGCAGACGCAATCCAAGACGGTGCGCGCCGCGAAGATCCGATAGCGGCCGACAGAGGGCCTCGTCGCCGACATCTTTGAAGCGGTGGTACGGGTTTCGCCGCGCGCTCGAAACCATGAAGGAATCGGCCTCGCCAGGCTTGACCGTTTCGGCCGCATTCGGGTTTCGCATACGCGAACCTGAAACCGATCGGCGGAGGCAGCAACATCGCCGGTACATACACCTATACCATCCCCTATTTCGAGGTATAGTATTGGGTTGTTGAATTACACACACTTCGCACCCAGGGGAGCCGCATGCGATTCGCACGATGCTTACTCGCGATTGCCGCGCTGGCCATTTGCCAGCTGGCCATCGCTTCCACGGCCGCCGGTTACACGCCGGGCACCGTCAAGAACTACAAGACCGCCGTGCTGGCGGTGAAGTATCAGGACGAGACTCCAACCGTCACGTTGGAAGACATCCGCCAGCGTGTGTTCACGGGCAGCGACTCGGCTCACGAATTCCTGATCGCGTCGTCACAGGGTCGCGTCGGCCTCGAAGGGGACGTGTTCGGTTGGTTCACTGTGCCTGAGAACACACCTCCCGACTGCGGAGCGAGTCTCGACTTTCTGGACATCAGCGCGGCGGCCGAAAGTCAGGCTCCGTTCGCACCGCACAATCTGAATCTCCACGAATACGAGCGGATAGTTTTCGCGGCACCGGGATGTGGTGGTGCGCTCAACCTAGCTAGTGGCACCTCCGAAGGCGGCGGCCGACGAGCGTGGATCGTCGGCGACTATGTCGGAACCACGACCTCGGTCTACACGCACGAGATCGTTCATACCCTCCGGGCGGGCGGTCGCGGGATCGGACATGCCGGCGCAACCACATGCCGCGACGGGAACTTTCCGGTCGCCTACTCAACGAGTTGCCTCGACTGGGACGGAGCCGACCAGAACGATCTGATGGGATCGGGGTATCGCCTACAAAGCACTTTCATGCGCGTGGCGCTCGGATTCCTGAACTACAGCGACTCCACAACCGCCAACGGGTCCAACACGTTCGAGATCTACTCGACCGATCAACCTCCCGCTCCCGGTCGCATCTACAACCTGCGGGTCAAGCTGCGCGAGCCGAGGATCAGTGAACTGGGCAGCCCGTTTCCCAATGCGGCGACCGGTGGTGGACAGGCGTTTCTGAACATCGACTATCCAGTCATCGACGGCCAGTTCGGCGGAGGTTTCAGCTGGATCGGACAGGCGCCGCTACGTCTCGCAAGAGAGATCGGACATGCGACGAACAATGGCTCAGGCAACGGAGAACGAGCGCGGACGCTCCGCGTAGACACCGACCCGCACACTCGCTGGCAACTCGCTCAGGAGCAGTCGGCCGGCCTAGCACCGACAAGCGACTACTTCTACACGCCAGCGCCCAATCCAAGCGTTCCTGACCAGTCGTTTGAGCCGCTCTCGATGGACACCGGCTTCTACGACCCCGACTCGAACGTGTTGCTTCGGGTGATCTCGGCAGATACGAGCAAGATCACGGTTGCCTATAGCGAAGGTCTGACGCCTAGCGAGCGCACTTCGCTCGAAGTCGTCGGCAAAACGCTAAAGGTCACCGCACAGGCCGGCTACGCGAACGACCTCCACATCCGCGCGGACGCCAAAGGCAACATCGTCGTACGCGAAGGCAACGCCGCTGTGCACAACGTGGCTGGATGCTCGACGCACAAAAACATCGGCTACTGCCCCGCTTCGCGCATAAGTCAACTGATCGTCGACACCGGCGATCGCCGCGACTACGTCGACGTAAGCCTGTCGGGGGTGGCGGTGAACGTGCGCGGAGGCGACGGCAACGACGTGCTGGTCGGCGGTTCGGCAGTCGAGTCGATGCTCGGCGAGAACGGTGACGACCAGATTGTCTCTCGAGGCGGCAACGACAACATCGTCGGCGGCGCGGGAGCCGACCGCATCGAATCAGGCGACGGAGCCGACGTGATCACCGGCCTCGACGGCACCGACCCGGATACCGTCTGGTGCGGCGCGGGGACGGACAAGTTCGAGATCGGAACGGGCGACATCCTCGGCACCAACCCCGCGCACGGCTGTGAGTCGAACACCGGCGCCGAGACCCGCATCCTCTCTGGCCCCCAGCCGACGGGATCGAGCACACCTACGTTCGAGTTCGTCGCGAACAAGTCGACTTCGACAACGTTCCAGTGCAATCTAAGCGCGTCGGGCGGCACGTGGTTCGGCTGCACCTCGCCCTACACGGTTTCACCGCCGTACGCGTCTGGCAACCGGGCGTTCCGCGTCCGTTCGATCGTGTCGGGTGTAACGGACTCCTCGCCCGCGTCGAGCTCGTTCGCCGTGTCGTCTGCGGACACCAATCCCCCCGACCTCTCGATCAGCTCACCGGGGGCCTTTGCTACGGGGACTCAGTCGACGCTCACCTACAGCATCGCCGACGCATCGGGACTCAGCGGCACGCCGCAATGCAGGATCAACGGCGGAACAGCGTTTAGCTGCAACAGCGGCTACCAACTCAGCACGCCAGCCGACGGAAGCTACGAAATCTCGGTTACCGCTACCGACACAGTCGGCAACTCCGTCACCGTGAGACGCGACTTCGTCGTGGACAACGTGACGCCGGCGATCACGATCGCCGGCCCGAACAACACGACGATCCACTCGTCCCGCTTCGATGTTGAGTTCGACGCGAACGACACGAACGGAATTGCCGAAACCGACTGCGCAGTCGACGGCGGGACCTACGAGCCCTGCTCGGCCGGCTGGACGTCGCCTGCCGCGCTTGGGAACGGCCAGCACTCCGTTTCCATTCGGGCGAAGGATAGAGCCGGCACCGTGGCCACGGCCGTTGCGACGTTCACGATCGATACGGGTGGAGTGCAGACGAGCTTCAGTTCCGGCCCAGCCGATGGCTCGACAATTACGACGTCGTATACCACGTTCGGTGTGCTCGGAAACTCGCCGTACGACTCGCAACGGCTCGAGTACCGGCTCGACAGCAACAACTGGCGTGAAATCACGGGTTCCCCCACCTTCACGGCAACCCTGAACCTCTACGGGCTGGCGGCCGGATCCCACACGATAGAGGTCCGCGCGATCGACGCATCGGAAACCGCCGACCCAACGCCAGCTACGCGAACGTTCAACGTGCAGTAGTTGCGCGGCGTACTCCCGACCGGCCGCCGGATTCGATCCGGGGGCCGGTCGGAAACTGCCTACTTCCCTTCGTACGCCTCGACGAGATCCTCGATGATCAGCTTCTGCATGCCGAGCATCGCGTCGGTTGCGCGCTGCCGGCCCTCGGGGTCTTCGCCGCCGATCAGGTCGGTCAGCACATCGGGAACGATCTGCCAGCTGACGCCGTACTTGTCCTTTAGCCAGCCGCAGCGGCTTGGCTCGCCGCCGTCTGCTGTCAGAGCGTCCCACAGGCGATCGACCTCGTCCTGGTCCTCGCAGTTGACCATCAGCGAGAAGGCCTCATTCAGCTCGTAGTGCGGGCCGCCGTTGAACAGCGTCAGCTCGAGGTTCTTGAGGCGCAGCTTCGCGCCCATCGGCTCGATGCCGGGGCCGGGCATCGTGCTGAGCAGTTCCGCGTCACCGAACACCTCGAGATAGAACTCGGCGGCCTCGCCGACATGGCCGCTGAACCAGAGGAAGGGAGTGATCGACTTCAACGGTGGTCTCCTTCGATTGCGCAGGTCATCGTCGCCCGCAGCCTACGAGATTGACGGTGATGAGGAAGTCTGGCGGCATCACTAGCTTTGTGCTCGTGAACTGGCACCAACGCCGCATGGCCGGCTTCGACATCGAATCAACCGGGGTCGATCCGCAGATCGATCGCATAGTGACCGCGACAGTCTGCGTGGTCGGCGGCGGCCTGCCCACCGACGACACGTCGTGGCTGGCCGATCCCGGCATCGAGATCCCGGCCGGTGCCACCCAAGTGCACGGCATCACGACCGAGCAAGCACGCGCCGAAGGCCGGCCGGCAGCCGAGGTCGTCGAGGAGATCACCGCGAAACTCGCCGAGGCGGTAAACGCTGGGCTGCCGATCGTGGCCTTCAACGCCCGCTACGACCTGACCATGCTCGACCGTGAGGCGCGCCGGTACGGGATCGTGCCGCTCGTCGACAGGGTCGGCGGACCGCAGGCGCTGCTGGTGGTCGACCCGCTGATCGTCGACAAGCAACTCGATCGCTACCGCAAGGGCAAGCGCACGCTCGAAGTTGTCTGTGGTCACTACGGGGTCGACCTGAAGGACGCACACCAGGCCGACGCCGATGCAATCGCCGGCGCCCGGCTGGCGTGGCGCATGGGCGAGAAGTTCGCCGAGCTAGCCGCCGAGTTGCCGGAACTGCACCGGCTGCAGGTTGGATGGGCGAGGTGCAGATTCGGCCGTGTGCTCGCGCTCGATCTCACGCTTGTCGCCACCGCCGATCGGCGTCCACCCCGGACCGCGGAAGGTGTAGCCGAAGCGGTCGCGCCAGTTCTCGGCGTTGCGCACGTCGTTCCAGATAGCGACCCACTCGTGGCTGAACACGTGCAATGGGTTGAACGAGTGGATGTTCTTCGTCAGACCAAAGACGACACGCTCGCCCTCTGGCTCGAAGCTGCGGAAGATCCGGTCCCAGACGATCAGGATGCCGCCGTAGTTCTTGTCTAGGTACTGCGGGTTGCTGCCGTGGTGTACGCGGTGATGGCTGGGTGTGTTGAAGACGTACTCGAACCAGCGCGGCAGGCGACCGATCGTTTCCGTGTGAATCCAGTACTGGTAGACCAGGCTTACCGCGTGCATGCCGACGATCATCGCCGGGGTGAAGCCCAGCAGCGCAAGCGGAGCCATGAACGGCAGCAAGGTCGGGAGCACCCACGGCTGGCGCAGCGCCGTCGAGAGGTTGAAGTGACGGCTGCTGTGGTGCACCACGTGCTGCGCCCAGAACAACCGCACCTCGTGGTGCACGCGGTGGTACCAGTAGAAGGCGAGGTCGTCGGCGAAGAACAGCAGCACGTATGTGTAGACCTGGTCGGCCGGCATGTGCCACGGCGCGAGGTATTCGTAGATCACGGCGAGGATCGCCACCTCGGCTAGCCGCCAGACGGCGTTGACCAGCACGTTGCCCAGGCCCATTGCCAGGCTCGTCCGCGTGTCCTTCGGCTCGTAGCCCACCGGTCCGGCGAGCGTGGCCTCCCATTCGGGATCGTGGTCCTCGGGATGGTTGTGAACGTGGCGCAGCGCGAAGATCTCTACCGCGAGCAGCGCGACGAAGAACGGAACGGCGTAGAGAACAAGGTCGACCATCGTGCGGGATCCTTCCGCAAAAGAGCTTAGGGGCGCAAACGACGCACTAGCCTGTACACCTGCTGGAGAGGTGGCGGAGCTGGCTGAACGCGCACGCTTGGAAAGCGTGTAGGCGGTTTATAACCGTCTCGAGGGTTCGAATCCCTCCCTCTCCGTCGTCTGCTCGCTGCACATTTCGTCATGCTCGGCGAGGCCGGATCGGTCACGCACAAAAGTGCGCTCCCTCACCGGACTCGCCTGCGCGTGGCGAACTGCTTGGATCAGACGCCTGAGAGGAGCTATGGGGAAATTCGGAGACACTCGACTTCCGCCTGGGCCCAAGTGGCCGCGGCTGGCCCAGGGCTTGATCTTTCTTGTCGCGCAGCGGCAGACGGCTCGGATGTTGCAGCGCCGCTACGGCGATGCGGTCACTGTGCGGTTGCCGGTTTTCGGCACGGGCGTCTTGCTCAGCGACCCGGAGTTGATCAAGCAGACGTTTACGGCCAGCCCCGACGTGCTCTACGGCGGTGAGGGCAGCCCGCTTGGCAACATTCTCGGTCCCGGCTCGTTCTTCTCGCTCGACGGTCCGGCGCACCTGCGGCAGCGCAAGCTGCTGCTGCCGCCGTTTCACGGCGAGCGCATGCAGTCGTACGAGGCGATCATCGAAGAGGAATCGCTCAAGGAGATGGCGACGTGGCCGGAGGGCCAGTCGTTCGCGACCGCCGAGCCGTTCATGCGCATCACGCTCAACGCGATCCTGCGGGCGGTCTTCGGCGCGCAGGGACGCGAGCTCGACGCGTTTCGCGATCTGCTTCCGCGACTGGTCACGCTCGGATCGCGACTGACGCTGCTGCCGATCGCCCAGCGAGACTTCGGCCGCCTGAGCCCATGGACGCGCTTCAAGGCGATGCGCCGCGAGTACGACGAACTCGTCGGCGAGCTGATCGCGACCGCACAGGCCGATCCGCAACTCGAAGAACGCGCCGACGTTCTGGCGCTGATGCTTCGCGCGCGCTACGACGACGGCTCGCCGATGGAGCAGAGCGACATCGCCGACCAGTTGCTCACGATCTTGCTGGCCGGCCACGAGACGACCGCGGCGACGCTCGCCTGGGCCGTCGAACGGTTGCGCCGCCACCCCGATGTCTTGCGCCGGCTCGTCGAAGAGACCGACGCCGGCGGCTCCGAGCTGCGGCAGGCGACGATCTACGAGGTGCAGCGCGTCCGCCCGGTGATCACCGGAGCATCGCGTCTGGTGAAGGAGCCATTCGAACTCGGTGAGTGGTTGCTGCCGCGTGGCTCGACGGTGATCGTCGCGGGCGTCAACGTACACAACGACCCGCGCATCTACGACCGCCCCGGCGAGTTCGACCCCGACCGCTTCGTCGGGCAGAAACCCGACACCTACAAGTGGATTCCCTTCGGCGGCGGCACGCGCCGCTGCATCGGCGCCGCCTTCGCGAACATGGAGATGGACATCGTTTTGCGCACGCTGCTGCGCGAGTTCACGCTTGAGCAGACCGGCGAGCGGCCCGAGCGGCAACACCATCGCGGAGTCGCGTTCGTGCCCGCCCAGGGCGGGCGTGCAATCGTGACTCGCCGCCGGTCCGGGGCGAGCACCGCCCGGTCCGGTGCCGTAGCCGAGCCGGCCGTCGCGTCGGTGAGCTCGTAGGCATTGGGCATTCCGTGGCCGTCCTAGGCTGAAACCCGTGAGGCTCGATCCACTCCAGACCTGGAATCGTCTTTCCGGCACCGCGGCCGGTCGCTGGGTCTTCTCGGTTGGCGTCGGCCTGCGGGCGCCCTACTTCCTGACGGTGCGCGCGCGAGTGCGCGAGGTCGCGCCGGGGCGGGCCGTTGTCTTCGCGCGCAAGCGCTGGCGCGTGCGCAATCACCTCGGCGGGTTCCACGCGATCGCGATGTGCAACCTGGCCGAGATGGCAATGGGACTGGTCGCCGAAGTGACGGTTCCGCGATCGCACCGTTGGATCCCGACCGGGATCGGCGCCGAGTACATCGCGCGGGCCGAGACGGCCCTCACGGCGGAGGCCGTACTTGACCCGGTGCCGGCATTCG
Organism: Actinomycetota bacterium; assembly: GCA_016219715.1. GTDB lineage: Bacteria > Actinomycetota > Thermoleophilia > Solirubrobacterales > JACPNS01 > JACPNS01. The sequence goes on from JACRKX010000008.1 coordinate 22,583, forward strand.
GCAGCGAGAAGTTCGAGGCGCCCGTCGAAGTTGCGATTCGCGACGCGAACGACACGGTCGTCGCACGCGTGACGATCCCGATCCGGATCTCGGCACGCCGCTGAGCCACGGCTTGATCGCGACACGCTTGACCCGGCTGTAGCCTGGCGATGTGTACCTCCTGCTGAAGGCCGTCATCTCAGGCGTCGTAGTAGCTGCCGCGAGCGAGATCGCGCGACGCTCGACGCTGCTCGGAGCGATTCTGATCTCGCTACCGCTGACGTCGATCCTCGCATTGGTCTGGCTCTACCGCGACACCGGCGACGCCGACCAGATCGCATCGCTGTCGTGGTCGATCCTGTGGGTGATCGTTCCGTCGCTGGTGTTCTTCGTGGTATTGCCGTTAGCTCTCGGCAAGGGGCTCGGCTTCAATCTTGCGCTGCCGATCGCGTGCGCGGCGACCGTCGTCGCCTATGGCGTGTGGGTGTTCGCCGCCCGGCGAATCGGGATCGATCTGTGACCTGACAGGCGTGCTGGCCGCGGCTGAGCCTCGGTCAAGTCGCCGATTCGGTCAGCACCGAAAGGATGTTGCCCGCCGGATCCTTGAACCAGGCGATCTCGGGACCCCCTCCGCCGCGAGCGATGCCTTTGGCGTCGGTCTTGATCTCGCCGTCGTAGTGCTCGAACTGAACTCCTTTGGCGGTCAATTCGTCGACGGTTTGCTCGATGTCGTCTACGGGGAAGTTCAGAACCGTGTAGGTGGCCGGCTCGTGGTCGGGCTTGGGGTAGACGATGACGGGCGTCTCCGAGTCCATCTTCATCTCGAGAATGCCCATTGACATCAGCGAGACCTGCATTCCGAGCGTCTCGCCGTAGAAGCTACGGGCGGCTTCGATGTCGTTCACGGCGAAACTGCTGAAAGGTGGGGCTGCGTTGCGCATGACCGTCTCCATTCTCGACTGCTGAGTGCGATCAAGAAGTTCTACCGCCACCGCGGCCGTCTCGTCGTGCGACCGGCTTAAGCGGCGTTGATCGCGAAGTTGAATGGCCCGGCGGTGAAGCCGCCGCGGGCCATCATCACGCGTAGCCAGATCGACATCATCATCTCGGCGCTAGCGGCGCTGTCGATGCCGCCGAGATCGATGATCTGTTCGTCGCGCCAGCCGAACTCGCGCAGCAGGCCCGTCACGGCAGCCTTGGCCGCGCCATCGTCGCCACTGACGAACACGACGTGGTCACCGGGCACGAGCGAGGGGTCGACCATGATGTTGCAGTTCATCGTGTTGAGCGACTTGACGACGCGGGCGGCCGGGAAGGCCTCCTGGATCTTGCGGGCGAGCGAGTTGTCGGGCCCCGCCAGGGGCTTGGGCGGCATGCCGCCACTTGCGTCGAGTTCGTTGGCGACGTCGAGGACGACCTTGCCACCGAGGTTGCCCGCCGCAGCCAGCGCTTCTAGCGAATGCAGGCCGTTGGTGGCGTTGATGACGATCTCGGCGTCGGCGCCCGCGGTGGCGAAATCCGCGGTGGCCACGCCCGCGATCTCCTTGAACGGATTAAGCGACTCCGAGGCCGCGTCGCGCGCGCCGACCGTGACCTCGTGCCCGAGCCCGGCGATGCGCTCGGCAAGGGCCTTGCCGACCATTCCGGTACCGAGCACTGCGATCTTCATCGTTCAGCCCCCTCGATTTCGGCGCGGTCGTGTTCGCGTGGGACGAAGCGCACCCTCGTGCCCTTCGCAGGTGCCAGTGTGACAGCCCGCAGCCGCTGACGCTCGGGCGAGCGCGAGGCGCTGGTCAGCTCGCCGGCGAGCAGCATTTCCTTGAGCACCAGACGCATCTCCAGCGACGCGAACGCCGCTCCGATACAGCGGCGGATGCCGCCGCCAAACGGGATCCAGGCGTAGGCCGGTGGCTGCGTGTCGACGAACCGCTCGGGCTCGAAGCTGCCGGGGCGCTCGTAGATGCTCTCGTCGGCGGCGAGCACGTTCATCGGCGACCACAACCGCACGCCGGGGGCGATCGTCCACTCGCCGAGCTGGAAAGGCTGCTGGACGATCCGCCCGGTCGACCAGACGACTTCCACATCAACAGATCGACGGCCCAGGCAAGCGCGGTGGCCGTGGTTTCGTGCCCGGCGAACAGCAGCGTGACCAGCTCGTCGCGCAGCTCCGAGTCCGTCAGCGCGCGGCCGTCTTCGTCGCGTGCGGCCAGCAGCAGCGAAAGTACGTCTTCGCCACCGGCCGCCTGCTTGCGGCGACGCTCGACGTCCTCGAAGATCAGCCGGTCGACCGCGACGCGGCGCCTGGCGATCAAGCGCTGAATCGGCGAGCGCCGGCCGCTTCCGGGCCGGGTATCGAGCGCAAGCAAATTCGAGATGGCCATCAGACGGTCGACGGCATGCGAGTAGCGATCGCGGCGCTCCGCGTCATCGACGCCGAAGATCACCTCGAGGATCACCTGCAGCGTGATCGCCTGCATTCGCGGGCGCATCGCGAAGGGCCGGTTCGCCGGCCAGGTGGCGATTTCACGACGCGTGATCTCGGCGATTCGCCGTTCGTAGGCACGCAGCGCCTCACCGTGAAACGGCGGCAGCAGCAGTTTGCGCTGGCGCATGTGCTCTCCGCCGTCGAGCAACAGCACCGAGTGCGGGCCGAGCACCGGCCCCATCACCTTCGACGCTTCTCCCGCGTAGGCCCGGTCGTGATCGAGGAACACCTGCTTGATGAGCGCGGGGTCGGTGACGCTGACAACGCGGCCGAACCCCGGCAGCGAGAGCCACGCCACCGGTCCGTAGTTGCGTGTGGCCGACTCGAAGTAAGACACCGGGCGCGTGAAGAACCAAGCGGCCTGGAAGACCGCCGGCAACTTCGATCCGGGCACGCGCTGGGGATCAGCCACCTCTACGGACATGCGCACACGATAGGCGCAATCGTCGGCGCGATGACCGGCATCAGCACCGAGATCCACTGCGGCGTTTTCTCATCCATATTCCGTTAGATTCGCGAAGAGTCCGTCGCCGTCAGCGGGAGCCCGGGGCCTCGACGCTTCGAGCAAATCCGGCCGCACGCGCGGCGCTAACCTACCTTCAAGTAAGAAGCGGAACTTCCTACGTGCCGATTCTGCGCGAAAGGCTCCATCGATGAACGTACCGCCAGCACCCAACGCCGCCGGCCCCTCGACACTGCCCCGAGTCTGCGTAATCGGCGCCGGATCCTCCGGCATCGCCGCATCGAAGCAACTGCACCAGTCGGGCATCCCGTTCGACTGCTTCGAGAAGGCCACCGCGATCGGCGGGCTCTGGAACTTCGGCCACGACGCGGGCCACAACGCCGCCTATCGCTCGCTGCACATCAACACCTCGCGCCAGATCATGGAGTTCTCCGACTACCCGATGCCCGAGAGCTACCCCGACTACCCGAGCCACAGCGACATCGCCGAGTACTTCGCCGACTACGTGGACCACTTCGGTTTTCGCGACAAGATCCAGCTCGGCGTGGAGGTCGAGCGCGCAGAGCGGCGCGACGACGGTGTCTGGCTGGTCACGCTAAGCGGCGGTGAAACACGTGAGTACGACGCCCTAGTCGTGGCCAATGGCCATCACTGGGATCCGCGCTGGCCCGAGCCCGCCTTTCCCGGCAACTTCGACGGCGTCGAGATGCACTCCCACGACTACGTCGACCAGACGGATTTCGCCGGCAAGAACGTGATCGTGCTGGGCATGGGCAACAGCGCGATGGACATCGCCGTTGAGACGAGCACGGTCGCAGACAACGTCTACCTCGCGGCTCGAAGCGGCGTACACATCGTGCCCAAGTACGCGTTCGGCAAGCCCTTCGACCACCTAGAACCGCCGGTCACGCTGCCGTGGCCAGTCAAGCAAAAGCTCTTCGCCGCGATGCTGCGGACGGCCGTCGGCAAGGTCGAGGACTACGGACTGCCGAAGCCCGCCCAGGGCGTCGGCGAGGCCCACCCGACAGTCAGCAGCGACATCCTCAGCAAGGTCGGTCACGGTTTCGTGAAGGTCAAGCCGAACATCGCCGAGCTGCAGGGCGACAAGGTCAGGTTCACCGACGGCAGCGTGGTCGAGGCCGACATCATCGTCTACTGCACGGGCTACAAGGTCACCTTCCCGTTCTTCGACGAGGACTTCATCAGCGCACCCGACAACGACCTGCCGCTCTACCGGCGGGTCTTCAAGCCAGGCCTCGACAACGCCTTCTTCGTGGGCCTACTGCAACCGTTGGGCGCCATCATGCCACTCGCCGAGGCGCAGTCTCGCTGGATAAGCGCTTACCTGAAAGGCCAATGCGCCCTGCCCTCCGAGGGTGAGATGCGCCGTCAGATGGAGGCCGAGCGGGCGAAGATGTTCAAGCGCTACACGAAGTCGAAGCGTCACACCATGCAGGTCGACTTCCGCGAGTACCTGCAGGAGCTCAAACGCGAACTCGACGAGGGCGCCAAGCGCGCCCAGGGTCGCGGACTTCCCGTGCCACCACGCGCGGGCTCCGCTGTCTCGGCGGGCTGAGCGGATGCGACCGGGCGTCTGGATGCACGGACGCCTCGAACATTCGTCCACGCCTGGCCGCCATTGCGCTGGCACCGGGGTCGAACCGTCGCGATGCTGGGGCTGCGCCCGAAACCCTCCGGGAACCCACGGACCGATGCGGAGTCATAGGTGGGGATAACAACTGAAACCGACCACGGTCTCAAGACCGACGCCACGCTGGCCGAACTGAGCCACGCGGCGCCCCACGACGAGCGCGATCTCGCGTGCATCGTTTGCGGCCTTTGGTGGGCGATCGAGATGGTCACGCTACTGGCCGGCACGCTGCTGATGCCCGATCTGATCGAGTCGGGAGCGGCCTACTGGCAGTTCGGCGGGGCCCTCTACGGCGTGCTGATCGCAACCTCGCTGGTCACCTGGGTTCGCCGACTGCCGGAGCGCACGTGTTACCGGGTGCTCGACTTCGCGGTGATGCTCGCGATCGCCACGAGCGTCGTGCTGATGGTCGCCGCGCCGGCCGGCGTCCCGGCGCTGACGCTCAACATGCTCTCGGCGGTGATGTTCGCCGCCTACTTCCTGGGCGGGCGCATGACGTTCGTGACGACGGTCGTCGTCACGCTGACGACGATTCTCCCGTTGCTGCTGAACGTCGACGCAAGCAGTGCCGAGCACATGACGTCGCGATTGACGGTGTGGATTCCTGTGGTCTGGATGATCGCGCTGGCGATCCACCTCCAGAATCGCGAACGCCACGCCGCCGTCGAGATGGCCGAGAGCCAGGCCACGGCCGACCGCCTGACGGGACTTGACAACCTTCGCGCCCTGCGCGAACACGCCGATTCGGCACTCGCCGAGGCCCGCGCCAGCGGCCGGCTGACCGGGCTGCTGCTGATCGACCTCGACGATCTCAAGGAGATCAACGCTTCCCGCGGTCATCGCGCCGGCGACGAAGTGCTGGTAGCGGTTGCCGAAGCGCTGAAAGCGGCCGCGAGCGGCAACCATCACGTAGCGCGCATCAGCGGCGACGTGTTCGCCGTGCTGGTGGAGAACGCCGTGGCAGCAGACATGGAACCGCTCGCCGCGCGCTTCCGCGCCGCCGTGCACGCCGCGCGCAATCGCGTGGGCCCATCGGGAATGCGGCTCGACTGCGGCGTCGGTACCGCGATCGCACCCGAGGACGGCCACGCACTCGAGGACCTGATGACGGTCGCCGACCGCATGCTCTACGACCTCAAGCGTCGCCGGCGCGACCTCGGCGAAGAGCCGGTGACCGGGCGCCTGCCGGCCGACTTCCTGCGCAAGACCTCGATCCCACTCGTGACCCCGGCATACGACCACCCCGCAACGATCGACCCCGAGCAGCCGATCATGTTCGGGCGACCGCTGCACGCCTTCACCGCCGCGGCCGGCTGGCTAATGGCGATCGTCCTGATGCTCATGAGCATGGCGATGCCCGACGCCGATCGGTCGCACATCTCGGTCGCCTTGCCGGTCACGTTGCTGGCGCTGATCCCCGCTTCGCTGGTCTTCTTCTTTCCGCCACGGCTGCGCTCGATGCGCCACTTCGTCAACGACATGCTGACGCTCGTGATGATTGCCGTCGTCTCGTACCTGACCGGCGGCGTCGAGAGCCCGGCGCTGGCCCTCGTCTTCGCGTTCATGATCCACGAGGGATGGTTCATGAGTCCGCGCCAGCTGATCCCACGCGCAATCGCGATGGTGCTGGTGATCGTCGCCCCGCTGGCTTACGAGGACATCGGCGAGGGCGCCAACGCGCTTTCGCAGATCGCGACGATCTACATGGCCGTGAACGTCGCGCTGTGGCAGACGCTCGCGATGGGTCTCAGCCGCACATACATCCTGCGCGCCCAAGAAGTTGCGCTGCGACTCGCGAAGCTCGACCCGCTGACCGGTCTGGCCAACCGCGAGACCTTTGAGGCCGATCTCGAGCGGCAGCTAGAGGACAAGCCGTTCTCAAACGAGGACTCGCTGGCGATCGTGATGATCGACCTGGAAGGCTTCAAACGCATCAACAGCCTGCGCGGGCACGGGGCCGGCGACCGCCTGCTCTGCGAGATCGCCGATGCGCTGCGCGTAACGATGCGCGCCGACGACGTGCTGGCGCGGATCGGCGGCGACGAGTTCGCCGCGCTAGTGCCAAGTGCCAGCGAGCACGAGGCCCGCGCGCTGGCCGAGCGGCTCGTCTCGGCAATCGACGACTGCGTGGCGATCTCGCCCGACGCATCGGCCTCGCGGATCACGACCTGCGCGGGCTTCTCGCTGTTTCCGACACACGGCCGCACGGCCGACGAACTGATGTCGGCCGCCGACCTGGCGCTTCTGACGGTGAAGTCCGGCGGCCGCGGGTCACGCGTCAGCCGGCTTGTCGTCGGTCTCTGATTCGGGTTCGGCCTCGAAGCCGATCCAGACCTAGAGCGGTCGCAGCGTCCCGTCGAGGTGCGGCGTGCCCTTCTTGACGTCGCGCACCGCGAAATCGAGCCCACTTTGATCGGCGTCGTCGCCGCGCTCGGCGACGGCGAACGCGACCTTTGCCGGCAGCAGGACCGGCCGGCGGAAGGCAACGTGCACCTTGAAGGCGTCGGGACGGCGGTTGTCGAGCGCTGCGAGGCAGCGAGCCTTCGTCCACATGCCGTGCGCGATCGCGCGGGGGAAACCGAAGGCCTTGGCCGTCAGGTCGTACATGTGGATCGGGTTGCGGTCGCCGCTGACGGACGCGTAGCGACGGCCGAGATCTCCGGGCAGCTTCCACTCGGCGATCTGCGGCAACTCGCCCGGGGCTCCTGCGCCCTCGGGTCGTTGTGCGGCCGTGTTCTTGTCTCCGCCACCGCGCTTGAGGTAGGTGCTCTCAGCGACCTGCACGAGCTCGTCGCCGACCGAGACCTCGGTGATCATCGTGAACTGGCGGCCCTTGGCGTGCGGAGCGATCGGCGTGGCTCGCACCGACAGCGTCAGCCGTTCGTCGGTCTTCACCGGGCGGTGCTGCGTGATCGTGTTCTCGACGTGTACGAGGCCGATCGCGGGGAACGGGAAGTCGCCGGCCGTCAGCACCTTCATGTGCAGCGGGAAGGCAAGCGTGTTCGGGTAGATCGGCGGCAACGTGTCGCGCATCGTGAACTCGGTGACGCGGCAGTAGTCGGCCAGCTTCGCCGAGTCGACCGCGATGTTCTCGAGCTGCAGCGTGCGCTGCGGCACATCCTTGCCCCGCCCGCGGGCCAGCGGGGTCATGCCCAGCGCGGCCTTCAGGTAGAGCGAGCCCGAGGAAGGCGATGATTGCAGCGTTTCGATACTCATCGTCACGCCCCCAGGAGACTCTGACCGCAGACGCGCACGACGTTTCCGGTCACACCGGTGCTGGCCGGGCCGGCGTACCAGGCGATCGTCTCGGCGACGTCGACGGGCAGTCCGCCCTGCAGCATGCTGTTCATGCGGCGGCCGGCCTCGCGCGTGCCGATCGGCATCGCGGCGGTCATCTGCGTTTCGATGAAGCCTGGCGCCACGGCGTTGATCGTGATCTTGCTCTTGGCGAACTCGGGTGCCATGCTCTGGACCATTCCGATCACGCCGGCCTTGCTGGTGGCGTAGTTGGTCTGGCCGGCGTTGCCGGCAATGCCGCTGATCGACGACACGCACACGATGCGGCCATTCTCGTTGATCAGCTTGCGTGCGAGCAGTTCGTCGTCGATCCGCTCCTCGGAACTGAGATTGATCTCGAGCAGCACGGACCATTTGTCCTCGTCCATCTTGCCGAGCGTCTTGTCCTTGGTGACGCCGGCGTTGTGCACGATGACGTCGATGCCGCCGTGCTTCTCGGCGATCTGGTCGGCGATCATCGTCGGAGCGTCCGCGGCGGTGATGTCGCCGACGATCGAGCTGCCGCCGAGCTGCGCCATCAACGCCTCGAGGTCGTCGGCCAGCGGCGGCACGTCTAGCCCGACGACGTGGGCGCCGTCGCGGGCCAGCGTCTTGGCGATCGCCGCGCCGATGCCGCGCGAAGCGCCAGTGACCAGGGCGACCTTGCCGGCCAGCGGCATGCCCCAGTCGATCGGGCCGGCTTCGGCCACGCCGGCGCCGATGCGCACGACCTGACCGCTGACGTAGGCCGATTTAGGCGAGCAGAAGAAGCGCAGGCTGCTCTCGATCTGGTCTTCGGCGCCGGGCGCTACGTAGATCAACTGCGCCGCGGCCCCTTTGCGGACCTCCTTGCCGACCGCGCGAACGAAGCCCTCCAGCGCACGCTGGGCCGTAGCCTCGCGCGGGCCGGTGGTCAGCTCGGGCTGCGTACCGAGCACCACGATACGGCCGCTGGTCTTGACACGGCGGATCGTGGTGTGGAAGAACTGCCACAGCTCACGCAGCTGCGTGCTGTCGGTGATGCCCGTGGCGTCGAAGATCAGCGCCTTGTAGCGCTCGTCACCTTCGGGTGCCGCGCCGGGCTCGCTGTAACCGAACTCGACATCGGCCGACTTCAGCGCGGCGACGATCGCCTCGCCGAGACGACCGCCGGGAGCCGCGCCGATGAACGCCTTGCCGGTGACGACCGGCTGGCCTGGCTTGTAGCGCTCGAGCTTGACGGGCTGGGGCAGGCCGACCTTCGGGGCAATGAAGTTTCCGACGGGCGAGTTGACGAGTGATGCGTAACGGTCTGAAGACATAGGCATGTTCCTCTCTGGGATTCCTCTCTGGCCGGGAGCGTTATCAGCGCTCGAGGATCGCGACGACGCCCTGGCCACCGGCCGCGCAGATCGAGATCAATCCGCGTCCGGAGCCCTTCTCCTCGAGCATCTTCGCAAGGTTGGCGATGATGCGGCCACCGGTCGCGGCGAACGGGTGCGCCGCGGCCAGCGAGCCGCCGTAGACGTTCAGCTTGCTGCGATCGATCGAACCGAGCGGCTCGTCGAGTCCGAGGCGCTGCTTGCAGAAGGCCTCGTCCTCCCAAGCCTTCAGCGTGGCCAGCACCTGGGCGGCGAAGGCCTCGTGGATCTCGTAGAAGTCGAAGTCCTGCAGCGTCAGGCCGTTGCGCTTGAGCATGCGCGGCACCGCGTAGGCCGGAGCCAGCAACAGGCCTTCCTGCTTGACGATGTAGTCGACCGCGGCGGTCTCGGCGTCGACGAAGCGAGCGCGCGGGGTTAGGCCGCGCTCCTTTGCCCACTCTTCCGTTCCCATCAGCACTGCGCTCGCGCCGTCGGAGAGCGGTGTGGAGTTGGCGGCGGTCATCGTGCCGGTCTCGCGGTCGCCGAAGACGGGCTTCAGCTTGGCGAGCTTCTCCAGTGTCGTGTCGGCGCGCATGTTGCCGTCGACCTCGACGCCGAGGTACGGCGTGATCAGATCCTCCTGCCAGCCACGTTCGTAGGCAGCGGCGAGGTTCTTGTGCGAGTGAAATGTCAGCTCGTCCTGGGCCTCGCGGGTGATGTCCCACTCGGCGGCGGTGATCGCAGTGTGCTCACCCATCGAAAGGCCGGTGCGCGCCTCGCGGTTGACGGGAATCTCGGGCTTGATCATGCCCGGACGCAGGCGCGGCAGCAGCGTCTTGAGCTGGCCGCCGACGGACTTCTGGCGATTGGCGTCCATCAGGATCTTGCGCAGGTCCTCGTTCAATTCGATCGGGGCGTCGCTGGTGGTGTCGGTGCCGCCGGCGATGCCGCTGTCGATCTGACCGAGAGCGATCTTGTTGGCGATCAGAATCGCGGCCTCGAGGCCGGTGCCACAGGCCTGGCCGACGTCGAAGGCCGGCGTCTCGGGTGCGAGCTTGCTGCCGAGCACGACCTCGCGGCTGAGGTTCAGCTCACGGGCGAACTTCAGCACCGCGCCGCCGGCAAAGTCGCCGACACGCTGACCTTCAAGGCCGTAGCGCTCGACGAGGCCGTCGACAGCGGCGGTGAACATGTCCTGGTTGGACGCGTGCGAGTAGGGGCCATTCGAACGCGCGAAGGGGATGCGGTTACCGCCGATGACCCAGACGTCACGGGCGGAGGCGCTCTTTGCTGCCATCAGGGAAGTCTCACTTTCTCAAACGGGGATTCGGGCTTGCGATGGGGAGCGCACGGTCGCGCCGGCAATGGAGGAAGCCGGCGCGACCGTGGCCAGTTGGGGGGAACCGTCAAATCGGCAATTGGCTTATTTCAGCTCGGACGAGGACTTGCCCAGTAGCTGCCGCGCGATGATCAGCAGCTGAATCTGCTGCGTGCCCTCGAAGATGTCGAGGATCTTGGAGTCGCGAGACCACTTCTCGAGCAGCTCGTTTTCCGAGTAACCGACGCTACCGGCCAGCTTGACCGCGCGCAGCGTGATGTCGGTGCCGCTGCGGCCGGCCTTCGCCTTCGCCATCGAGGCGTGGACGGAGTTGGGCTTGCGGTTGTCGGCCATCCACGCCGCCTGCATGGTCAGCAGCAGAGCCGCCTCCCAGTCTGCCTCGAGCTCGATGAACTCGGCGACTGCGCCGGGCTGGTGGGCGGTCGGCCTGTCGTAGTCGATCTCGAAGCCGGCGTCGGTCAGCAGTGTGCGCAGCTCGTCTAGCGCGGCTCGGCTGCAGCCAAGCGCCATCGCGGCGACCAGCGGCCGGGTGTTGTCGAACGTCTGCATGACGCCGCCGAAGCCCTTGTCGGTCCGGACCTCGGGGTCGCCGAGCAGGTTGTCCTTGTGCACACGGCAGTCCTGCAGGATGAAGTTCGCCGTGTCGCTGGCGCGGATGCCGAGCTTGTGCTCGAGGCGGTCGAGCTTCAGGCCGGGGTTGTCACGCTCGACGACGAACGACTTAATGCCCGCGCGGCCCGCCGACGGATCGACGTTGGCCCAGACCACGACCACGTCGGCGCGCTCGCCGGACGTGACGAAGATCTTCTCGCCGTTGAGGACGTAGTAGTCGCCGTCTTTGACCGCTGTGGTGCGGATCGAGGCGCTGTCGCTGCCGGCCTCGGGCTCGGTGATCGCCATCGCGGCCCACTTGCCCTTGAAGCGCTTGAGCTGCTCTTCGTTGGCGACGGCAGCGATCGCGCTGTTGCCGAGACCCTGTCCGGGCATCGTCAGCAGCAGGCCGGTGTCGCCCCAGCACATCTCGATGATCGAGAGTGCCGTGGAGAGGTTGGTGCCGTTCTTGGTGCCGGTCTCTTCGGCCTTCGGGGCGCCGCCGTTCTCGGAGGCGTCGCCCTTGCCGACGCCGGCGGCGCCGGCGCCCATACCGGCTCCGTCCTCCATGCCTTCGATCAGCGACCTGAGCATGTCGAGCTCGACGGGGTACTCGTGCTCGGCGATGTCGTACTTGCGCGAGTTCGGGCGCAGCAGCTCCTGGGCGACCATGTTTGCCTGGCTGACCAGTGGCTTGAACTTCTTGGGGTATTCGAGGTTGATCATTGTTGAAATCTCCTGTTTCCGTGTGCCGCCGCCGCTAGACGAGCAGCACTCCCTCGATCATGCCGGCGGCGCGAAGGTCGCGGTACCAGCGCTCGACAGGGTGCTCCTTGATGTAGCCGTGGCCGCCGAGCAGCTGCACGCCGTCGGAGCCGATCTGCATGCCCTTGGTGGCGGTGAGCTGGCGAGCCAGCGCCGACTCGCGGGCGAAGCTCTTGCCGGCGTCGGCGCGGCTGGCTGCCTTGTATGTGGTCAGGCGAATCGCGTCGAGCTCGATCGCGATGTTGCTGACCGTGAAGGCGACGGCCTGACGGTGGCTGATCGGCTCGCCGAAGGCGACGCGGTCGTTGACGTACTGGGTGACGTAGTCGAGCACGGCTTGACCGGTGCCGGCGGCTAGCGCCGACCACGCGATGCGGCCGAGGCGGATGCAGTCGGCGTAGACCTCGGGGTCGGCGTCGCCGAGCAGCGACTCGACCGGCAGCTTGACGTCTTCGAGCGCCAGGGTGGCCGTAGCCGATGCGCGGATGCCCATCGCGGGCTCGGGCGCGACGGCCACGCCGTCGGTCTTGGCCTCGACGATGAACAGCGCCGGCTTGCCCTCGAGCTCAGCCGCGATTACGAATAGCTCGGCGTCGGCAGCGCGCGGGACGAGCGACTTGACGCCGGTAAGCGTGAAGCCGCCATCGGCGTTGCGGGTGGCCTTGGTGTCGAGCTTGAATGGGTCGAACAGCGGCCTTGGCTCCATAACCGCGAGCGCAGCGGCGGGAACGTTCTCGCCGACGAACTCGGGCAGGTAGGTGGCCTGCTGGTCGGCGTCGCCCCACAGTCCGAGCGCAGTCGAAACGGCGGCGGGCGCAAGAACCGCGACGGCCAATCCCATGTCGCCCTTGGCGAGCGTCTCGCTGATCAGCGTCGAGGTGACGGCCGAGCGCTCTTCGACGGCGCCACCGAGTTCTTCGGGCACGCCGATCATCGTCACGCCCAACTCAATGCTCTGGGCGAGCAGCTCGGCCGGGGCGGCGCAGTCGTGGTCGGCCTGTCCGGCGATCGGCTTGAGTTCGCTCTGCGCGAAGTCGCCGAAGGCCTCGGTGAGCATCGCCTGCTCATCGGTGGGAGTCAGATCGAAGAGCCCGTAGCTCTTGGCGCTGGGCTGGCGAGCGGGCTTGTCGCCCTTCTGCTTGGTGAACTGGCGGCCGACCGCGCCGGCTGCCTTGAAGCCGCCCTTGGTGGTGCTGTAGAGAGCCTTCTCGGCGGGCTTGCGCAGCTTGAGCTTGTCGATCGTGCTGGAGCTTGCGAAACGGTTCAGAGCGCGCAGTCCGAATGCCATTCCCTTGTCCGCGGGTGATTTTTCGATGGTGTTGGGTGCCATGAGAAAGGAGGTGCTATTCGCCTTCAGGTCGTGGGAAGATCCCGAGGATGGAGTCTGGTAAGTGACTGATTGGTCACTTAGTTAGGACATAGCTTAGCCACGGCGCCTGGAGTTGTCAAGTCCACGTTCGCCACGGGCCGCCGTAGCGTCGCTTCGCTGAGCCACGTGCCGCGCAAGGTTGCGATCTTTGCGCAGATCTTTGCGCAGGACCTTCGTGCGCAAAGATCGCAACCTTGCGCGCGAAACCGCTTCGGAATGGGAGACCTTGCGCTGGCCCGCCGGGCCGCGGCGGCTACCGCGCCACCGAGTCGCGGCGGCGGAAGACGATCGGCGGGCGCACGATGAAGGTCAGTGGCACGCTCCAGGCATGAACCAGTCGCGTGAACGGCCAAAGCGCGAAGAGGCCCATCGCGGCCAGCGCGTGCAGCTTGAACGACCACGGCGCTTCGGCCATCAACTCAGGGTCAGGCTGCAGCAGGAAGATGCCGCGAAACCACGGTGAGACCGTCTCGCGATAGTCATGCGAGTCGCCGAGTAGCTGGATGCCGATCGTGTTGATCATGCCGGTCACCACCACCGCCAGCAGCGCCACGATCACGACGAAGTCGGCCGTCTGGCTGGCCTTGCGCACTCGCTCGTTGCCCGAGCGACGCAGCGCCAGGATCACCAGCCCGGCCGTCATCGTCACGCCGGCCAGCGTGCCCATCGCGACGGCGACGTTGTGGTACATGTGCTCGGTGATGCCGAGCGACCCGGTCAGATCCTTGGGTATCAGCAATCCGCCGATGTGACCACCGACGACGGCGAGCATTCCGAAGTGGAACAGCAGCACGCCCACCATCAGCGTCTTGCGTTCGAGTAGCTGCGAAGAGCGCGTCGTCCACGAGTACTGCGCGGTGCGGTAGCGCCAGACGTGGCCGACCACGAACACCGCGATCACCGCGTAGGGCAGAGCGCCCCACACCAGCATCTTGAACTCCTCATTCATCATGACCTCCAGTCGTGGCCGCCGGCGGCCGTGGGAATCGGCATCTGCGGGGCGGACTGGCCGGAGGGCATCTCGTTACCCGGACCAAACGGCTCGAGCCCGACCTCCTCGTCGGGCGGACCCTGCGCGAGCAGTTGCTCGACCGTCTCTCGCAGGTTCGATCCCATCTTCGGCAGCGTGGCCGACAAGGCGTCGAACAAAACGGCCTGCGGCTGGCCCTGATCGTGCAGCACCTTGCGCACCAGTTCGATCGGCGCACGCCACTTCTGCAGCAGATCGGCGCCGGCCGGGTCCGGGGCGAAGGCCGCGAACTCGAGCATCAGCGGCAGCCAGTCGGGTAGCTCGTCCTCGACGGGGTGCATGTCGTTCTCCTGGTAGGCACGCTTGAGCTTCAGCAAGACGAGGCCACGTTGACGGCGGTCGCCGTACTGGTGCCAGCTCATGTAGAGCGAGCTCTGACGACCGAGGTCGAAGCGCTCGACGTACTCGGTCTGCAAGTCGATCAGATCGCGCGCCGACCAGTCGTCGATCAGCTTGGCGATCGACTCGACCTCGACCACGCGCTCGGCGATCGCGGCCTCGCGGATCGCCGGCAACGCGGCGATCAAGTCCTCGTCGGGGTAGCGCAGCAGCGCCGACACAACGTGCCAGGTAGCCACCCGCTGCTCTAGGCCGAGCGAGCGGCGCCTCACGACGCACCCCCCTTCGTGCCGGCCGAGCCATCCTGCGCGGAAGCCGCGCGGCCATCGCCGTTTCCGTTCGAGCCATTGCCCGCCGAGCCGTTGCCGGGCGCCCCCGGGGCACCCGGGCTGACACCGTGGAGCTGCACCATCGGCAACTCGAAGCCGCTGTTGGAGGTGGCCCCGCCGGGACCGTCGAGCGCCTCGGGCGGAGTCTCGAAGCTGATCGGGAAACCGCTGCCACCCTGAACCTGGAAGGGACTGCGGCCGACCTCTCCACGCCGTGTCGGGATCACGAAGCGGTCCTTCGACTTGGCGATCGCAAGGATCTCGTAAAGCCGGCGGATCTGGGCGTCATCCATACCCGCCATGTCGGTCTCGCGGCGCTCGTCGTCGTCGATCATGTCGTTCTCGCGCATGTACATGCGCATCGCCGCCAGCTTGCGCAGGATCATCCGGATCCGCTCGGTATCGCCGGCGGTGAACATGTTCGCCAGGTACTCGATCGGGATCCGCAGCGATTCGATCGCCGGGAAGACGTCGTCGGGATCGGCCGGCGAGTCCTCGGCCTCGAAGGCGCTGGTGATCGGCGAGAGTGGCGGCACGTACCAGACCATCGGAATCGTGCGGAACTCTGGGTGCAGCGGCACCGCTACGCCGTAGCGCTTGATCAGCGCGAAGGCCGGCGACTTGCGGGCGGCCTCGATCCACTCGGGCTGCACACCGTCGCGCAGTGCCGCGTCTTGGACCTCCGGGTCGTTCGGGTCGAGGATCATCGACAGCTGGGCGTCGATCAGGTCCTTCTCGTCGGCAGTACCCGCGACCTCTTCGATGCGATCGGCGTCGTAGAGCAGCACGCCCATGTAACGGATGCGGCCCACGCATGTCTCGCTACACACCGTCGGCTGTCCGGCCTCGATGCGCGGGAAGCACATCGTGCACTTCTCGGCCTTGCCGCTCTTCCAGTTGAAGAAGACCTTCTTGTATGGGCAGCCCGAGACGCACATGCGCCATCCGCGGCAGCTGTCCTGGTCGATCAGGACGATGCCGTCTTCTTCGCGCTTGTAGATCGATCCGCTGGGGCAGCTCGCCATGCAAGTCGTGTTGATGCAGTGGTTGCAGATACGCGGCAGGTACATCATGAAGACGTTCTCGAAGTCGGCCTTCAGCTTCTCTTCCAGTTCGCCACGGATGTTCGGGTCGTTGAGCAGCACGTTGGCGCCGCCGGCCAGATCGTCTTCCCAGTTCGGACCCCACTCGACGGCCATGTCCTTGCCGGTCAGCTTCGACTGCGGCGTGGCGACCGGCTGATGCTTGCTGACAGGTGCGTTCTGCAGCGTCTCGTAGTCGTAGGTCCAGGGCTCGTAGTAGTCGTCGATCGTCGGCAGATTCGGGTTGAAGAAGATGTTCGCCAGCTTCTTCAGCTTGCCGCCGCTGCGCAGCACCGGCTTGCCCTTCTTGTCGAGCACCCAGCCGCCCTTGTACTTGTCCTGGTTCTCCCACTGACGCGGGTAGCCCTCGCCGGGCTTGGTCTCGACGTTGTTGAACCAGATGTACTCGGCGCCGGGACGGTTGGTCCAGACGTTCTTGCAGGTGACACTGCAGGTGTGGCATCCGATGCACTTGTCGAGGTTCATCACCATCGTGATGTGAGCGCGAACCTTCATCAGTACGTCACCTCCTCAACTCGGCGGCGCACAACGATCAGTTCATCTCGCTGGTTGCCGGTGGGGCCGTAGTAGTTGAACGCGTAAGAGAGCTGGGCGTATCCGCCGATCAGGTGGGTCGGCTTGACGTTGATGCGAGTCAGCGAGTTGTGGATACCGCCGCGCGTGCCGGTCAGCTCCGTCTTGGGCACGTTGACGTGGCGGTCCTGTACGTGGTACATCAGCGAGGTGCCCTTCGGTATGCGATGGCTGACCGCAGCGCGACACGCCACCACACCGTTGCGGTTGTAGAGCTCGATCCAGTCGTTGTCGGCAACGCCGATCGACTCGGCGTCTTCGTCGCTGATCCAGAGCACCGGCCCGCCTCGCGAGAGCGTCAGCATGATCAGGTTGTCCTGGTAGGTCGAGTGGATCGACCACTTCGAGTGCGGCGTCAGGAAGCGCAGCACTACCTCGGGGCGGCCGGCGTCACGCAGCTGCGGGTCGGCGACGTAGGCGTGCAGGTCGACCGGCGGCCGGTAGGTCGCCAGACCTTCGCCGTAGTCGGTGATCCAGTCGTGATCGAGGTAGAAGTGCTGGCGGCCGGTCAGCGTGCGCCACGGAATCAAGTGGTCGACGTTGGCCGTGAACGGCGAGTAGCGGCGGTCGCGCGCTTCGAGACCCGACCACTCGGCAGAGGCGATCACCTTGCGCGGCTGGTGCTGGATCTCGTCGAACGTGATCAGCTCGTCCTCGCGGTCCTTCGAAACCTGCGAGAGGTCGCGGCCTACGCGCTTGGACAGATTCTTCCATCCCTGCACGGCGAGCTCGCCGTTGGTCGTACCTGAGAGCCGCAGGATCGCCTCGGCGACCTGCTCGGCGCGGGCGAACGAGGGCGTGGGACCTTCGGCGCCATCGATCGCGCCGTTGGCCTGGGCAAGCTCATCGACCTGCTTGTCGACGTTCCACGACACGCCCTTCCACTGCATGCCGAGGTTCTTCGGCAGCGGCCCGAGGCGAGTCATCTGGTTGAAGACGTTCGGGTAGTCGCGCACGACGGGGATGAACTTCGGCGCGGTCTTGCCAGGGATCAGCTCGCACTCGCCCGCCTTCCAGTCACGCACCTCGCCAAGCGGCTGGGCGATCTCGTCGGGCGTGTCGTGCTGCAGCGGCGCCATCACGACGTCGGTGCGCTTGCCTAGGTGCTTCTCGGCTTGCTCGGAGAAGTAGTACGCGATCAGCTTGAAGATGTCCCAGTCGGAGCGGGCGTCCCAAGGCGGGCTGATCGCCGGATTGAACGGGTGCACGAACGGGTGCATGTCGGTGGTGGAGATGTCGTGCTTCTCGTACCAAGTGGCGGCCGGCAGAACGACGTCGCTGTGCAGGCAGGTGCCGTTCATGCGGAAGTCGAGCGTGGTCAGCAGGTCGAGCTTCCCCGACGGTGCCTCGTCGTGCCACTTGACCTCCTTCGGGCGTTTGCCTTCGGGCGATTCGGGGTTGCGAACCGCCGAGGTCGTGACGCCGAGCAGGTGATCGAGGAAGTACTCGTGGCCCTTCGCCGAGCCGCCGATCAGGTTTGCGCGCCAGACGTTGAGCACGCGCGGGAAGTTCTGCGGGTCGTCGGGGTCGTCCCAGGCGAAGCCCAGTTCGCCACTCTTCAACTTGCCGGCGATCAGTTCGGCCGGCGGAACGCCGGCGGCCGCAGCCTGGTCGCCCAGCTCGAGCGGGTTCTCGGTCAGGCTCGGGTACGCGGGTGTCCAGCCCAGTCGAACGGCCTGAGAAACGCAGTCGGCGATGTGGCGCTCCTTGAGCACACCGTTGCCGGTCGGCGAGCGAAACGTGCCGGCGTCCCACGGGTCGTAGCGAAACTGACTCGTGTTCATGTAGAAGAACGAGGTCGATGCCTGGTGGCGCGGCGGGCGCGCCCAGTCGAGCGCAAAGGCGACCTGCGAGAAGCCGAGGATCGGACGCACCTTCTCCTGGCCGACGTAATGCGCCCAGCCGCCGCCGTTGACGCCCTGACAACCGGTCAGCAGCAGAAGGTTGAGCATCGAGCGGTAGATCGTGTCGCCGTGGAACCAATGGTTGGTCGCGGCGCCCATCACGATCATCGAGCGACCTTTGGTGCGCTCGGCGTTGCGCGCGAACTCGCGCGCGACCTTGATCACGTCGGCGGCCTTGACGCCGGTGTGTAGCTGCTGCCAGGCCGGGGTGAAAGGCTTGTCGTCGTCGTAACCGCTGGGCCAGTCGCCGGGCAGGCCCTCGCGGCCGACGCCGTACTGCGCGAGCACGAGGTCGAGCACGGTGGTGACCAGCGTGCCGTCGGGCAAGCGCTTGACCGGCACGCCACGGGTGACCACCGCGGCGTCATGCGGCCCATCGCCGCCGAACACGCTGACATCGACGGCGACGTTCTCGTCGCCGCTGTCGATCAGCGTGAGCAGTGGATCGACGCCGTCGAGTTCGAGGTTCCACCTACCGGCGCCCTCGTCTCCCCAGCGATCGCCGATCGCGCCCTTCGGTACGCGCAGCTCGCCACTGGCCGAGTCGATCACGACGGTCTTCCATTCTTCGTTTTCGCCGCTGCCGCCGATGTCGCTGGCGCGCAGGAAGCGGCCCGCCACGTGATTGCCGGTGGCGCCCGGCTTGAGCCGAACGAGATGGCAGAGGTCGGTGAACTGCTTCGCGTAGTCCTGGAAGTACCGCGTCTGCTTGTCGACGTAGAACTCCTTGAGCATCACGTGTCCCATCGCCATCGCCAGCGCGCCGTCGGTGCCGGGGTTGGCCGGCAGCCAGTGGTCGGCGAACTTGGTGTGGTCGCTGTAGTCGGGACTGACGACCACGGTCTTCTGGCCGCGATAACGCGCCTCGGTCATGAAGTGCGCGTCGGGCGTGCGCGTCATCGGCACGTTGCTGCCCCACATCATCAGGTAGCCGGCGTTGAACCAGTCGGCGCTCTCGGGCACGTCGGTCTGGTCGCCCCAGACCTGCGGCGAGGCAGGCGGAAGGTCGCAGTACCAGTCGTAGAAGCTCAGGCACGATCCGCCGATCAGCGAGAGGAAACGCGTACCGGCGCTGTAGCTGACCATCGACATCGCGGGGATCGGCGAGAAGCCGAAGATGCGGTCGGGGCCGTGCTGCTTGGCGGTGTGCACGTGGGCCGCGGCGACCATCGTGGCGACTTCGTCCCAGCGCGCGCGAACGAATCCGCCCTTGCCGCGCTGCGAGGTGTACTGGCGCTTCTTCTCGGGGTCCGAGACGACGGCCTCCCACGCCTCGACGGGATCGCCGCAGCGTTCGAGCTCGCGGCGGTAGAGGTCGAGCAGCGCGCCGCGCACGTATGGGTAGCGCACACGGTTGGGCGAGTAGATGTACCACGAGAACGACGCTCCGCGGGGACAACCGCGCGGCTCGTACTCGGGCATGTCGGGGCCGTTGGAGGGATAGTCGAGCGCCTGGGTCTCCCAGGTGATGATGCCGTCCTTGACGTAGACGTTCCACGAACAGGAACCGGTGCAGTTGACGCCATGGGTCGAGCGCACGACCTTGTCGTGCGCCCAACGGCGGCGGTAGAAATTCTCTGCTTGCCGGCCGTCTCGCGAGAGCATCGACCAGCCGTCTTCGGAGGGGGAACCTTTGACCAGAAGGCTGCGCAGGCCGAAGTCATTCATGTTGTGGGGCCTCCTTGGCTTGATTTCATCAGATTCAGCATGGGTTCGGGGCACCCTTGCGCGCGAAGTACACCCAGTTCAGAACCACGTTCAGCGCACAGAAGATCGACAGTCCTATAAAGAAGTTGGCAGGTGTGCCGGTAGAAGACGCCGAGAACGAGATCAACAAGGAGAAAAGGAACGGCCCGTAGGCGGCGACCGCCGCCGTCCAGCCGATCACTCCGGCCGACTTGACCTTGTCGAAAAGCATCGGAATCTGCTTGAAGGTCGAGGCGTTGCCGACGCCGGCGAAGAAGAACACGCCGGTCATCGCCAGCACGAACGGGGTGAAGTCGTCGATCGAGTCGGGCTTCACCCAGAACGACACGAGGAAGGCAAAGACCGTCGCGCCGATGCCGGCGACCGTCGTGACCTTCGCGCCACCGAAGCGGTCGGAGATCGGCCCGGCCACGACGCGCGCGAGCGATCCGACCAGCGGACCGATGAACGCGTACTTCAGCGGGTCGGGGGCGCTGGCGAAGTCTCCGAACTGGTTCTTGATCAGAACCGGGAAGGCCGCGGCCAGTCCCGAGAAGGTGCCGAAGGTCATCAGGTAGAGCGAGGTCATCGTGTAGGTGTGCTTCTCGCGGAAGATGTTCATCTGCTCGCTCATCTTCGCGTGGACCGGCACGTCCTTCAGGTACACCCACGCGACGATCGTTCCGATGATCACGAACGGGATCCAGAAGAGGAAGGCGTTGCCAAGGAAGACCTCGGTCGCAGCCGGCGGCTTGTCGGGACCGCCCTTGTCGAACATCAGCGACGTACCGACGACCGAGAGGCCGATCAGCCAAGGCGTCAGGAACTGCACGAGGCTGACGCCGAAGTTGCCGATACCGGCCTGGACACCCAGCGCCGTTCCGAGCTTCTTCTTCGGGAAGAACAAGCTGGTCGAAGGCATGAACGACGAGAAGTTTCCGCCGCCGAGACCCGCAACGAAGGCGAGCACGATCAGCGTCGTGTACGAGGTGGTGTTCTGCTGCATCGCGAAGTACCAACCGATCAACGGCACCAGCAGCGAGGCCGTCGAGAACGTGATCACCTTGCGAGTGCCGAAGATCGGGATCAGGAACATGTGCGCCAGGCGCAGCGTTCCGCCGGCGAGACCGGGCATCGCGACCAGCCAGTAGAGCTCGGTCTTGCTGAGCTCGAACCCGGAGTCCTTCAGGCGCGCGACGATCGCGCTGACGACGAACCACACGGCAAACGCCAGCGTCAGGTTGAAGGTGGTGATCACCAGCGTGCGATTGGCGATCTTCTTGCCGGTGGACTCCCAGAAGGCTTCGTTCTCTGGATCCCAATCGGTCAGCTCGGCGCGATTGGGCGCCGGCGTGGAGGGTGGGGCATTCATGGCGATCACATCTCCTGGGCATGGGCGGTTGCACGGATGTGCGCCACCGCTATTGACAGTGCGAGGATGCTCAGCACGGCAAGCCCGAGCATTACGTAAAAAGTGCTTTCCGGGCGGCCGGTCTCGGACTTCGCCCAGGCGAACATCAGCGGCAGGAAGAAGCCGCCAAGGCCGCCGACCGCGCCGACCAGGCCGCCGACGGCGCCGACGTCCTTCGGGAAGTACTGCGGGATGTAGGTGTAGACCGAGGCCTTGCCGATGCCCATCGCAACGCCAATCGTCATCACGAGCAGCGTGAACGGCAAGACGCTCATCGTCATGCTCAGCACGGCCGAGGCGAGGGCGATGATCGTGAACGAGATCGCCGTTATCGGCCTGGCACCGTAGTTGTCGGAGAGGTAGCCGCCGAGTGGGCGCAGCAAGCTCGCCGGGAAGATGAACAGAGCCGTCATGAATCCGGCGTCGCGCAGAGAGAAGTCGTAGACGTCGACGTAGTACTTCGGTAGCCAGAGCGAGAGGCCTACGTAGGCGCCGAAGACAGTCACGTAGTAGAAGCCGAAACGCCAGACCCGCAAGATCGCCAGCGGCTTGGACATTTCGATCAGGCTGCGGCCCTTCGATGGTTTCTTGTCCTGCCGCGGCGTAATGAACGGCACGATCACCGCGCAGCAGACGAGGATGATCGCGTACATCGCCGGCACGAACCGCCAGCCGCCCGCGATCCAGCCGCCCAGCAGCCCGCCGGTGCCGACCATCGTGACCATCGTCGGCGCCAGCAGCTTCGTGATCGATGCGCCGACGTTGCCGGTGCCGAACACGCCCAGCGCAAAGCCCTGGTACTCGGCCGGATACCACGCCGAGACCCAGGCAACGCCAACGGCGAACGAAGTGCCGGCCAGACCGACGAACAGCGCGAGGATCAGCGCCTGGTCGTAGGTCTCGATACGGCTCACGAGATAGGTCGGGATCGCCGTGGCGATCAGCAGGGCCATCATCATGTTGCGGCCTCCGACCTTGTCGGTCGCGATGCCGACCGGCACCCGCAGAATCGATCCCGTCAGGACCGGGATCGCGACCAGAAGCGCGAACTCGCCCTCACTCAGCGAGAGCTCCTTGCGCATCTTCAGGCCGATGATCGCGAACATCACCCAGACCGCGAAGAACAGGGTGAACAGCACTGTGCTGATGACAAGCACCAGCTTCGCATCGGACTCAACGTGTGAATTTGGCGCAGGTTTGGTTGCCGTAGGCGCTCTGTCTATCTGGTCATTGCCGCTCATCGTTATTCCCTCTTTAACCCAATTTCATTGGACTAAAGCCAAGCTAACAATGCCGGCCGCTCCGCATACGGCACCGGACTACTGCACGCGTTGCGCAGAAACTACGGATTCTGGAGGCAGTACGCGCTACGCCCGCGTGAGCTCAACCGCCACTGGCGCGCCAGCGGCGAGGTCGGTGACCTCGGCCGGAATCAGCGCCAGTCCGTGCACTCCGACGAGCGACGAGATCGCGTGCGAACGCTGGTTGCCCGAGGTTGGCGCGGCCAGCAGACCACCGTGGCCGTCGTCGCTCAGCCGGCAGCGCAGCACCTGGGCGTGGCCCGGAGGCTTGCGCAGAGGCTCGGCGAGCCGGGCGGTCACGGTACGTGGCAATCGCTCGCCACCGGCCAGCGCGCGCAGAGCGGGAGCCGCAAACATGTGGAAGGTCGCATAAGCCGAGACGGGATTGCCGGGCAGGCCGAAGACGAGCGTTGCGTTTTCGCCGCCCGCCGCCTCACGCACGCCGAAGTAGGTCGGATGCCCGGGGCGCATCGCGACCTGCCAGAAGATCTCGCCCACGCCGGCTGCCGCAAGCGCCGGCTTGACGTGGTCGTGCTCACCGACCGAGACACCGCCACAAGCGATCAGCACGTCGGGCGGGGCGCCGTCGCCGGCCAGCGCCGCGGCGATCGCTCTCTCGGCCGGGGTCTGCTCGTCGGCAACGGCGGTATCGAGCGATACGAGTTCGGCGCCGCACGCTTCGACGAGTGCCACGAGCATCGCCGAGTTGCTGTCGAAGATCTGACCGTGTTCGAGCGTGCCACCGGGCTCGACCAGCTCGTCGCCGGTCGTCACGATCGCCACGCGCGGCCGGCGCGCGCACTCGACCGTGCCGGAGCCGACCGAGGCCAGCATCGCAATCTCGCCGGCACCGATCACAGCACCGGCCGCGACAACGCGTTCGCCGGCGCGCACGTCGTCGCCGGCGGGGCGCACGTCGTGGCCGGGCGCCAGCTCATAGGCGACCTCTACATGCGCTTCATCCGGACGACCGGCATCTTCGACGCGAAGCACGCAGTCGGCCCCATCGGGCAGCGCGGCGCCGGTCGAGATCTTCGCGATCTCTCCCGCCTCTAGCGCACGTCGCTCGGGCGTTCCGGCTCGCGACTCGCCGGCCAGCGTGAGCACGACTGGATTGGAAGCTGTGGCGCCGGCGGTGTCGGCCGAACGCAGCGCGAAGCCGTCCATCGCAGAGTTGTCGAACGGCGGCAGGTGATGCCGGGCGAATACGTCACCGGCAAGCGTGCGGCCGCGCGCTTCGGCCAGCCGTACCGTCTCGGCGGGCAGCCGTCGCGCACGTTCGAGTACCTGCTCGCGCGCCGGTCCGAGTGCCAAATGCGAGGCCATCGGTCGCGGTCCCTAGTGACCCGATCCGTCGTCGATCAGCAGCGCCATCGCGTGCTCGAGCACATCGACCAGCGGCTCGCCGGCCTCGGCGATCGCACGTGGATTTCCCGGAAAGTTGATGACCAGCGCGCGGTTGCGCACACCGGCGACCCCGCGCGACATCATCCAGTACTTGGTGTGCTCCTTCGACGCCAGGCGTAGAGCCTCGGCGATACCGGGAGCCTCCTTTTCGACTACTGCCATGGTGGCCTCTGGGGTCACGTCGCTGGGCGAAAGCCCAGTGCCGCCGCTGGTCAGAACGAGGTCGGCGCGCTGCGGTTCACACCAGTGCTTGATCCGCTCTTCGATCTGAGCGCGGTCGTCGGGGATCAGCTCTTCGCCGACGAGCTCGGCGCCGAGCCGGTCCACGTACTGCTTGAGCGCCGGCGTGCCGAGGTCCTCGCCGTCTCCGGCGGACTTGCTGGTCGAAATCGTGATGATCGCCACGCGCAGCATGTGGACCTCCTTCGTAGTTTCCGTCAGGCGTCGCCCGACGCGAGCTTCCAGTCGTGCCGGCCGCCCGATTTCTCGAGCAGCACTACTTCTTCGATCGATACGCCACGCTCGACGCCCTTGACCATGTCATAAACGGTCAGCGCGGCGACGCTTGCCGCGGTCAGCGCCTCCATCTCGACTCCGGTCTTGCCGCTGGTGCGCGCCTCGGCCTCGATCGTGACACGGCCGGCGCCGGCGTCGATCGCGATCTCGACGTCGACGAAGTTCAGTGACAGCGGATGCGCGAGCGGGATCAATTCAGCCGTCCGCTTCGCCGCCATCACGCCCGCCAGGCGTGCCGTGGCGATCACGTCGCCCTTCGGGTTGTCGCCGCGAGCGACGAGTTCGGACGTTGCCGGGAGCATCTTCACCGTTGCGCGAGCGCGGGCGCGGCGATCGCTTTCGGCCTTGGCGCCGACATCGACCATGCGCGCGTTGCCGTCGGCGTCGACGTGAGTCAACCGCGAGCCGGACTCCGAACCGGGATCGGTAGTCATGACGGATATAAAAGCACTTCGACGGACGTATGCTGAGAGACGTGACCGTGAAGGTGAAGCTTTTCGCGATGCTGCGCGAACGCGCCGGCCGTCGCGAAATCGACGTTGAGGCCGTCGACGGTGAGACCGTCGACGAAGTCTCCGCGCGCGCCGCCGAGCAGGCCGGCATCGGCGATCTGCTCGCGCGCATGCCCGTGGTCACCGCCGTCAACCGTGCGTATGTTCCGGGCGACACGCCGATGCACGACGGCGACGAACTCGCTCTGATCCCGCCGGTCAGCGGCGGAGCCGGTACGCCGGTGCATGCGCGGGTCACGGCCGAACCGCTCTCGGCCGACCGGCTCTGCGAGCTGGTGCGCAACGACGCGGCCGGTGCCATCGTCTGCTTCCAGGGCACGACCCGCGACGTCGACCGGCTCGACTACGAGGCCTACGCCGAAATGGCCGAAACCAAGATCGAAGAGATCCTGCGCAACGTCTCGGCCGAGCACGGCCTGCTGGCCGCCGCCGCCGAGCACCGCACCGGCGCCGTGCCGCGAGCCGAGACCAGTGTCGTCGTGGCAGTCAGCGCGCCACACCGCGCCGAGGCATTCGCCGGCGCGCGCGCGGCACTCGACCTGATCAAGAGCGAGGCGCCGATCTGGAAACGCGAAGTCGTCGCCGACGTTGCCGGCGAGACCGCCAGCTGGGTCGACGGCGTCGCTCCAACCGTTCCCGAAGCCGCGGGCGAGCGCCGATGAACGCCTTCTTCGCACCGCGCGCCGACGCGGGTCAGATCGAACCGCTGGTCGACGGCCACGGCCGCACGATCGGCGACCTCCGCGTCTCGGTCACCGACCTCTGCAACCTTCGCTGTCAGTACTGCATGCCGCCCGAGGGCGTCGACTGGCTCGACCATTCCGAAGTGCTGAGCTTCGAGGAGATCGCGCGGCTCGTCGATGTCTTCGCCTCGCTCGGCGTGCACTCCGTACGCCTGACCGGCGGAGAGCCACTCGTGCGCCGTGAGTTTCCGAAGCTCGCCGCGATGATCGGGCGTATCGGCGGCATCGAGGATCTGTCGATCACGACCAACGGTTTCTACCTCGAGCGCGACGCGACCGCACTCGTGGCGGCCGGCATCCACCGCTTCAACGTCAGCCTCGACGCGCTCGACCGCAAACGCTTCGCGCAGGTCACCCGGCGCGACGTCTACGACCGGGTGATCGCCGGGCTGCAGGCGCTCGAAGGTCTCGAAGGCGTGACCGCGATCAAAGTCAACGCCGTCGCAATGCGCGGGTTCACCGAGCACGACGTACTGGCGTTCGCCGAGCTGGCACGCACACGGCCCTACCAGATCCGCTTCATCGAGTACATGCCGATCGGTGCCGACGACTGGCGCGCCGAGGACGTACTGACCGGCGAGGAGCTACGCGCGATGATCGAGACCGCCTACCCCTTGGTGCCGACCGAGCACGAACCGCACGCCACCGCACGCGTCTTCCGCTTCGCCGACGGCGATGGCGAGATCGGCTTCATCAACCCCGTCAGCCAGCCGTTCTGCGGAGAGTGCGACCGCGTGCGACTGACGGCCGATGGCAAGCTGCGCACCTGCCTCTTCAGCCACTACGAGACGAACCTGCGCGACCCACTGCGTGGCGGCGCAGGCGACGAAGAGCTGCGCCAGGTGATCCGCGACGCAGTCTGGCGCAAAGAGCTCAAGCACGCGATCGGCGACGAGGGCTTCCGCAAGCCCGCGCGCACGATGTCGTCGATCGGCGGCTAACCCGTGACTGGCGGCGCGGCGACCGGCGTGGTTCTGGCCGGCGGCGCGAGCAGCCGCTTCGGCAGCCCCAAGGCGGCGGCGCAGCTGGCCGGGCGCGCGATGATCGAGTACCCGCTGGCCGCGATGCGCGAGGCCGGCCTGCCGGCGGTCGTGATCGCGAAGTCCGATAGCGACCTGCCGGCGCTGCCCGGCGCGGTCGAGGTCATCCGCGAGCCCGACCGGCCGCGGCACCCGCTATGCGGGATCGTCACCGCACTCGAACGGATCGGCGGGCCGATCGTCGTCTGCGCTTGCGACATGCCTTTCGTTACGCCGGAGCTACTCGGCTGGCTGGCCGCGCTGCCTGGCGAGAGCGCGATCGTCGTCGCCGGTGGATCGCCTCAGCCATTGCTTGGCCGCTATACGCCGGCGGCATTGCCCGCGCTGCGTGAGGCACTCGACGCAGAGTCGTCGGTACTACGCGCCCTCGAGCTCGCGGGCGCGCGCGAGATCGACGAAGGCGAGCTCTCTCGGTTCGGCGAACCGTCCGAGCTGATCGCCGACATCGACTCCCAGATCGCGTTGCAAGAGGCCGAATCAAAGCTGCGGAAAGCTACGGATTCAGCCGCCGCGCCGCGGCGGTAATTTGTACAGGCTGATTGTGCAAAAAGTCACGCGGGAGGCGCGGTTTTCCCGGACACGTGATTGAACTTTGTTCATTTTGACATCATTTCGTGTTACATTGGGACGACGATCCCAACTCTGCCCCCGGTCGCCAACCGGCCGTGAGGCGCCAGCGAAAGGCGGTAGCCGCGATGCGCGCATCGACGTTCTTTGAAGGAGTCCACCAGACCCCGGTTGACCTCGACGGCAGCGTGTTCAAGGTGCCGCTCTTCTACTACGACGGTGAGCAGATGACGGGCATCTTCCCGGCCCGCCTGTCGGGCCTGCGGCGGATGCTGCCCGACCGCCGCCTCTCGCCGGCCCGCATCGCCCCGGGTGTCGGCGCGATCGCCGTGACCTGTTTCGAATACCGCGACACCGACATCGACGCGTATAACGAGCTGGCAATCGCAATCCCCCTGAACGAGCCGTACTTCCGGCCCAACCTGCCGGGCCGCGCGATGCTCGACGCCGTTCGCCGCGGACAGTTCGACAACTGGGTGCACCACCTACCCGTCACGACCGAAATCGCCCGTGCCGGCGGCCGGGAGTTCTACAACTATCCGAAGTTCATCGCCGGCATCGACTACGAGCAAAACGAAGCCGTGCGTACCTGCCGGCTGACCGAAGGGGCCGAGCACATCCTCACGCTTCAGTGCCGGCGCATCCCCGGCAGCGGCAGCGAGCAGCTCCAGCTCTTCAGCCATCTCTACCAGAACCGCGAGCCCCAGAGCTCTGAGTTCAAGATCCTCGCGCACGACCTCGGGCGCAGCATCAAGCCCGGCGCCGCCACGCTGCAGCTTGGCGACCGCCACCCGATCGCGCGCGAACTCGACGGCGTGCTGCTGTCGCGCAACTCGATCGCCACGGCGTACTCGCCGCGCATCGAGGGCATCCTCTACGGCCCGCACCACGCCACGCCCGAAGTGCTCGAGAAGCTCGGCGTGATCGAGAGCGGCGTCGAGGCGACGGCTTAGGCGAGCGATGAGCGCCACGACACTAGACCCGCTGCGCGAGGCCGTACCGCGGCTGATCGATCACCCCCAGCTGCACGGTCGCCAGCTCGATTCGCTCTCCGAGATGATTGCGAAGACGCGCAAGTTCGCTCGTGAGTCGATCCGCCCGCGAGCGCTCGAACTCGACCGCATCGCAGACATCGACCCCGGCCACTTCCCGTGGGACCTCGCCGCCGAAGGCGCCAAGCTCGGTCTGCTGAACCTGATCACTCCGCGCCCATCGGGCGGCGACGTCGACTACTTCTGCCTGCGCGCCTCGCTGCTGGCCGAAGAGATCGCCGCCGGCTGCGCCGGGATGGCCACGCTGTTCGGCGCACACGCCCTGGGCCTGACCCCGCTGGTCGTCGGCGGACCGGCCTTCTGGGACGGCGTGATGAAGGATGTCGCCGCCTCGAAGGACGACGTGCGGCCGACGATCATGGCCTGCGCGATCACCGAGCCAACGGCCGGCACAGACGTCGAGCACCACGAGCTGGTGCGCACGGCGAAGCTCGTCAGCCGCGCAGTGAAGGTCGAGGGCGGCTACCGGATCAGCGGCGTCAAACACTTCATCAGCAACGGAAACGTCGCCCGCTGGATCACGGTGATAATGCCGGAGGATCCAAAGAATCCCTACGAGACCACGCTCGGCTTCCTGGTCGGCAACGACTCGCCGGGGTTCAGCGTTACGAAAGTCGAGCACAAGATGGGCCAGCGCAGCTCGCCAGCCGCGGAGCTGACTTTCGACGACGTCTTCGTACCCAACGACCGGGTGATCGGCCGGCCGGGAGATGGCACCCCGATGGTGGCCGGCGTACTGGCCGGCTCACGGCCGGTCGTCGGCGGGATCGCGACCGGCATCGCGCGCGGCGCCTACGAACGGCTGCTCGACTGGCTGGAGAACGACCCGGCGGCCGCGGGCCTGCTCGATCGCCAGCAGGTTCAGATCTCGCTGGCAAAGATGTACGAGGCGATCCACGTGTCGCGCCAGGCGTATCTCGACGCCGCGACAGAGTTCGACGCGGTGTCGCTGGGCAAGTTGTTCGGCAACTCGCTGGTAAAGGCATTCGGCCGCATGCCATCGGCGGTGCGCACCAACGCGCTCGCTCACCGGCGGCTCAACAGCGACTTGTCGCGGCGGCTGCTGATGCAAGTCGTCAACCGCGAAGTCGGCGATGACCTGCTCACCCAGTCGCTCGCCATGTCTTCGCTGGCAAAGGCGCGCGGCGGCGACACGGCGATGTGGGTGACGGGCCTCGCCCTGGAGATCGCCGGTCTTGAATGCGGCTCGTTGCGTCCCGAACTCGAAAAGTGCATGCGCGACGCCAAGCTCTGCCAGATCTACGAGGGAACCAACCAGTTGAACCGGCTGGAAGTCTTCGAGGGGCTCGTCGCAGGACAGTCGATGCACGTGCTCGGCGACGCGGTCGCCGGCATGTCCACGTCGAACGGATCTACGCCTAAAGGAGCGGTCGTATGACAACGGTTGAATCTTCAGAGATCGGCACCAGCGAGCTGACGGAGTTCGTGTCGGTCGCCGGGCATTTCGGTATTGACGTTCCCGGCCGGCTCGCTCTCGAACTCGACGTGGGATCGCCTGACGCGGTGCTTCGCTGCTGGCACGGGCTATGCAAGATCGGCCTCGACCGCTGCATCGTTCCGGGCACTTCAGGCGGAGCGGATCTTCCCGACGCGGCGCTCGCACCGCTGGTCGAGGCCGTCGCCACCGGCGACGCCGGCACGGCGCTGCTGATGCTCAGTTCGAACATCGCTCTCGCCACGCTGACGCCGGAACTCATCGCCGCCGTTCCCGAAACCGACCGCTGGGCCTACGTGCCCGCCGGAGGAGCGCGTCCAACCGAGCGGCTTCCGGTGCTCGAAGACGGCAAGCTGACGGGCACGGTGGAATTCGCGCTCGGTGCGTTCGGAGCGGACGGGCTGGTCTTTGCCTGCCGCGAAGACGACGCGCTGGTGCTGGCGGCCGTCACCGGCGGCTCCAGCGGAAAGACCGAGCGGCGCGTCGACGACCAGCTCGCACTGGGTGGCGCACCCGTAGCCGAGATCGTGCTCGACGGGGCTCCGGCGGTGCGCGTAGGCGACGAGCCCGAGGCCGGGCGCGCCGACGCCCTGCTGAACGCCGGCGTCGCCGCGATCGCCCGGGGAGTCGCGCGCCGCGGGCGCGAGATGGCGCTGGAGTACGCGGAGAATCGTTACCAGGGCGGCGGCCCGATCATCATCCACGGAGCCGTGCGCGACATGCTCGCGCGCATGAGCGAGCGCGAGCTTGCCATGACGCCTGTGACCGATCCGTCTGCACCCCTTGACCCCGCGATCGCCCTGGCCCGGAAGATCGCCGACACCGACGCGGCAGTCGAATCGACGATCGACGCCGTGCAGGTGTTCGGAGGCATGGGCTACATGCACGAGACCGGGGTAGAGAAGCTGATGCGCGACGCCAAGTACTGCCAGCTCTACCCCACTCCCAACTGGATTGCGCGCGACGCGCTGCTCGAAACGCAGCGCAAGCGCCACTAGACCTGCACTGGGCCGGCGCCGTTCGCGCAGGGGCGAGCGCCGGCCCAGCAGGAAACTTCAACCCGCGAGCTAGCCGGGCACCACGTAGAAGGCGACGACCGAGTACTGGAGGGCGATCGCCACGACGACGAGCGCGTGGAAGACCTCGTGGTAGCCGAAGACCTGCGGCACGGGGTTCGGTTTCTGGGCCGCGTAGATGATCGCGCCAACCGTGTAGGCCACGCCGCCTGCGGCCAGCAACGCCGTACCGACGGCGCCGATATCACGGGCGATCTGCGGCATGGCGATGATGCTCACCCAGCCAAGACCGATGCAGATGACCGCCATGATCCACTTCGACGCCTCGGCGAGCGCTAGCTCCATGACACTGCCCGCTACCGCGCAGGCCCACACGGCGACAAGCAGCACCGTCGAGAAGGTGCCGTCGAGCACCAGCAGCGCGAACGGGGTGTAGGTACCAGCGATCAGCATGAAGATCATCGAGTGGTCGAGCCGGCGCAGTTTCATGCGCACCGATTGCGTCCAGTCGCCACGGTGGTACAGCGCGGACACGCCGAGTAGCGCCGATACGCTGACGGCGAAGACTGCGGCAGCCACCACCGAGCGAACGGTCGAAGCCGCCGTGATCAGCAGCACACCAGCGACAAGCGATGCGTAGAAGGCGCGCTGATGCAGAACACCACGCAGCCGAGGTTTGAGCGAGGGTTGCACGTCCATCTTCTCTTTCCGAGTTTCGAAGTTAGGGTACCCTAAATACCGTGATCGAGCCGAAAGGTTTCGCGATGGTGCCGGCCGTAATCGCCAGGGAGGCGATTGCTCGCGGCGGTCGCACTCGCATCCCCGAACCAATGGAGATGGACGAGCCGAGCTCCGTGGTGCAGTTCGAGGCGGCCGGTCGCCAGGGCGGACCGCTCTTGCCAGTTTACGAACTCGTCGCGCGCTCTGCGAGCCGCCTCGCTCCATCTGACGCGCACGTCGTCGACCTGGGCTGCGGACCGGCACGACACCTCAGCTATTTCGCCCTCCGCCGGCCGGATGTGACGGTCACGGGCCTCGATCTGGCGCCGAACATGTTGAAGCTCGGCCGGCGCACGATCAAACAGGAGGGTGTGGCCGATCGCGTGAAGCTCGTCAAGGGCGACATGACGTCTTTCGCCGACGATTTCGCAGGCGAGAACGTCGATTTGATCACGAGCGTGTTCTCCCTACACCACCTGCCCACACTCGACGATCTCGTCGCGTGCCTGAAGGAGATCGCAAAGGTCCGCGCCCGCACCGGCTGCGGCGTGCTGCTGTTCGACATCTGCCGCCTGCGTCACCCGGCCTCGTGGCGGCGCTTCATGGCCGGCGCGGCGGCCGGCTTACTGGCCACGCCCGATCTCGAACGCGACACGATCGCCAGCGAGGCCGCCGCCTGGAGCTACGACGAGCTCGAGCACATGCTCTCCGACTCCGGCCTCGCCGATCTCAAACATCGCCGCTCATTCCCGTTCGCCGGTTTTCAGATGCACTGGTCACCGCCCCGCCCCGCGGGCTGGAAGAACGGCGACGCCGAGTGGCAGGAGCTGCCGATGCCGCTGGGGCTGCGGGCGGATGTTGTGCCGTTGAAGTTGATGTTCGGCCAGGTTTGACGGCCGCCGGCCGCGCCTACGGCTTGAACCACATATCCATGTAGAACTTCAGGAAGTCGCTGACCACGCCGCGCTCGGGCAGTGTGGCGGCCATGCCGTAGAGCGGCGCCATGCCGCCCTCCTTCGACGGCTCCGCGCGCACCTCGTCGACGGCTTCGCGCAGGTCAGACAGGAACTGCGCGGCCACGCCCGGTTGCGTGTGGCGCAGCGTCGTGCAGATGTGTACCGCCGGCGGGTGGTGCAGTCCGTTGAGGCTCCAGCGCCGCTCGCTCATCGCGTCAAGCACGCGGAAGATGTCGATCTCGTCGTCCACGCTCTGGAAGGCGACGCAGAACAGCGGGTCGCCGAAGACTTCCAGTTCAGGGAACTCGCGCAGCCCGGCCTTGATCTCGGCCGCGGTTTCGAGTATCGCCTTCGTGGCGCGCATGTAGCCCTCTTCGCCGACCGAGACGAGCGCCGCCCAGCAGGCCGCGCTCAAAGCGCCCGGCCGGCTGCCGGCGAACGTCGGCGAGGCGTAGATGCCGCCCGGCCACTCGGTCGCCGTGAAGTACTGGTTGTGGCGCAGCTCGTTGTCGCGGTAGAGCACGACCGAGGTGCCCTTGGCGGCGTAGCCGTACTTGTGCGTGTCGCAAGACATCGAAGTCACGCCCGGCAGGCGGAAATCAAACGGCGGCACGTCGTAACCGAGCTTCGTCGCCCACGGCAGCACGAAGCCGCCGAGGCAGCCGTCGGTGTGGAAGCCGATGCCGCGCTTCAGCGCTATCGAGCTCAGCTCCTCGATCGGGTCGATCAGACCGTGCGGAAAGCCCGGCGCCGAACCGACCAGCGCGATCGTGTTGTCGTCGATCGCGGCCTCCATCGCGGCCACGTCGCCGCGA
>JACRKX010000009.1 GCA_016219715.1 Actinomycetota bacterium
AGCCGGCACGGCGGAGGAGCGGCGAAGAGTGTCGAACAGTTGCGCCAGCCCGGGGCCGCCCTCGGCTTCGTACTTCTGATTCACGGCGACGCCGAGCGCTTGGCAGAAGTCTTCTTGGTGTAGGCGGTCGACCACGCCGTCCGGTCGCCGGCGGCGGTCGAACCGGCGAACGAGCAGAAACTTGCGGCCGGCGACTCTCCTCGGTTCGGCGTTGGCGACCTTCAGCCCCAGGGCGTCGGCAAGCTTCAGGCAGAACGCTTCGTTGGCGACCGAATCCGGAAGCCGCTCGATTGGAGACTTGAGAATGTGCGTCGAAGGCGTTCGGCGGTTGCGCTCGCGGTCGCCATGAGCCAGCCCGATGCGGCCGTCGTCGCCCACGATCACCGGCAGCTTGTCCTGCACTCCGGCGAGCGAGATCCTCACCTCTCCGTCGCCGTCGGCGAGCAACGGTCGACGAGGCAGCTCATCGACCAGCTTTGCGATCTCGGCGTCGGAAAGCCAGCTCACGTCGGATCCGTCGCCGTCGGCGACCGGCCGCGCGCCGTGCGGATAGACGCTGATTGCGCCCGCGCAATCCCAGCCCAACTGTTCGAGCAGGCCGATCGTGTTGCCGGGGCTCACATGAAGCTCGCGCGCGATGAGTTCGCGGATGCCGCCTTCCGGCAGCAGTCCGTCGAAGAAGTTCTCAACGGCGGCCGGGTTGCCGTCTCCGACGGTCGGGAGCGATCTCGAAAGCGAGGGCCGCCCGGCGTCGAGCCACGACTCCGCGTACTCGAAGTGCAGATCACCCGCGCCGACGTGGGTCAGCCGGCCCGCCGGTTCACCGAAGCAGTAGACATCGAGCGTCTCGCTCATTTCGTGTCGGGCACCGTGGCGGTGATGCTCAGGCCGACGCTGGCGGCCACCCGGAGCGCGAGTTCGATTCTGGCGTTGGGCTTGCCGCGCTCGAGCTCGCTCACGAACATAACGCTCGTTCCCGAAGCCAGCGCCACGTCTTCAAGTCTCAGGCCGAGCGACTTGCGCCGGACGCGGATCGCTTCACCGAGATCGGATGCGGACTGGATGGGGACGGGGTGGGCAGACATGTCTGACTATGCCGATCGGGAGAATTTGAATACTTCTGACCTCAGTATCGACAGAATACACCGATCGGCATAGTCTTGGCATCAGTGCAGTTGGGATGGGATAATTATTGCGATCGGCATAGTCCTGAGGCGACGCGAGCGGGGTCGTAGTGGTCTGTGCCCGCCGTCGTGCTGATCAGCGCGCCACGCGGTACAGCGTGTGAATCACCCCGGTCGGCGATTCCGAAATCTGCACCATCTCAATCTCGACCAGCCGCTCCAGCTCATCACTGAATAACCGCGTACCGCCGCCCAGCAGCACCGGCGCGATGTGCACTGTCATTTCATCGACATGACCGGCCGCCAGGTACTGCTGCACCACGCTGCCACCGCCGCCGATGCGAATGTCCTTCTCGCCCGCGGCCGCGCGCGCCTGTGCCAGCGCTGACTCGATCCCGTTGGTCACGAACGTGAACGTCGTGCCGCCCTGCATCTCAAGCGGCTCGCGCTCATGGTGGGTCAGCACGAAGACGGGGTGGTGGAACGGCGGCGTCTCGCCCCACCAGCCGTTTGCGTTCGGGTCGCTCTCCCAAGGGCCGGTGCCGCCGCTGAACATGCGGCGTCCCATGATCGTCGCACCGGTATCGGCGATCGACGACGCGACTAATTCGCTGTCGGCTCCGGTCTCTCCGCCGTCGAGTCCGTGCGACTCGCGCCAGGCGCGGGTGGCGGCGGTCCATTCGTGCAGGCGACGGCCGCCTTTGCCGAGCGGATCCTCGAGCGATTGGTCGGGGCCGGCGCAGAAGCCGTCGAGCGAGATTGAGATGTCGAACGTGAGCTTGTTCATGGGTGGTGGCTCTCCGAGTTGGGAGTGGGGAAGGGAAGATCGTTTCATAAAGACGACGAACGGCGACGGTCGAAATCGACAGCCGATGAGATGTCGGCAGATTAGATTGATAAACGCCTATTAGATTGATATTCTTCTATTCATGTCCACAGCCACGGAACTCCCCCTGTCGCCGAAAACCAAGCGCCCCGCCGGCCACCCCTGTTGCCAGCCGGTCGTTTACCCGGACGTCGATCGCGAACAAGCCGCCCGCCTCGCCGAGATTGCAAAAGCCCTCGGCGACCCCATCCGTCTCCAACTCATCGACGTGCTGCGCAAGCACGCCGGCAAGGTCTGCGTCTGCGAGCTGGTGCCGCTGTTCGACGTCTCCCAGCCCACCCTCAGCCACCACCTCAAGAAGCTCCGCGATGCCGGCATCGTCGACTCCGAGCGTCAAGGCCTGTGGGCCTTCTACTACGTCCGCCCTGAGGCCGTCGGTGAACTCGCCGCATGGCTGTCCTGATCGAAAGCGAGTCCCGCACATGACGACCACCGAAGCCAAGTCCACTTGCTGCGCCCCATCCGTTCAGGAGAACTGCTGCGAGCCGACCGAGAAGACCGGCTGCTGCTCGACTGATTCATCGTCCTGCGGTTGCTCCGCCGGCGAGGCGTCCGGCCCAGAAGTGGCTGCCGATCCCGACGCGATCCGCGAAACCGTTCGCGAGCGCTACGCGGCGGCAGCCGAGTCCGTCGCCGGCGACACCACGGCCGGGGCATCGTGTTGCAGTCCCGAGACCGCCGTAATCACCCCCGAGCAGCGTGCCGTCTTCGGCTCGCAGCTCTACGAGAAAGACGAGCAGTCGGAGCTACCCGACAAGGCCGTGCTGGCGTCGCTGGGTTGTGGCAACCCCACCGCGGTGGCAGCACTGAACGAGGGAGAAACCGTGCTCGATCTCGGCAGCGGTGGCGGCATCGACGTGCTGCTCTCGGCCAGGCGCGTCGGGCCCACGGGCAAGGCTTACGGCCTGGACATGACCGACGAGATGCTCGCGCTGGCGCGCGCCAACCAGGCCGAGGCCGGCGTGACCAACGCCGAGTTCGTCAAGGGCACGATCGAGCAGATCCCACTGCCCGACGCCTCGGTCGACGTGGTCATCTCCAACTGCGTGATCAATCTCTCCGGCGACAAGCCGCGCGTACTCCGCGAGGCTGCGCGGGTTTTGCGACCGGGCGGGCGATTCGCCGTCTCCGATGTGATCGCCGATCCGGACATGAGCGAGGCCACGCGTGCCGACATGCAGGCGTGGACCGGGTGCATCGCCGGCGCGCTCACCGAAGCAGAGTTCCGCGATGGTCTGGCCGCAGCCGGCTTCGTTGAGATCGAGATCGAGGAGAGGCATCGGGTTCACGACAACGCGGTTTCGGCGATCGTGCGGGCGGTGAAGGCGGCGTAGGGCGTGGCGCTCGCTCGCCCCTTGGCGGCATTGGCAGTATCAAGTAGAGTTCTCGGCGATGAACCGCTGCGCTCTCATTGTCGTCCTGACCTACGCGATCCTCGCCATCGCCGTCACTAGCTCGCAGGCCGCCGTCACCGTGCACCCGACGGGCCAGCGCGCTTCGAAGGTCCGCAAGTACTGGACCGCCGAGCGCATGCGCGCCGCTATCCCCGTCGAGCGCTTGGCACTCGCCGGCCGTGACGGCAAGGCCAGCAAGGGGGGCAAGCCCGGCGGTGGTTCGACCAGCGGCGCGACGAGCACCGAAGTCACGATCGCTCCCGGCACGCCGCTCACCGCCCACGGCAAGGTCTTCTTCACTGACAGCGGCGTCAACTACGTCTGCTCGGGCACCGCGCTCGCGGGCGACGTGATCTGGACCGCAGGCCACTGCGTCAACGCCGGTCCGGGCGCCTTCTACACCAACTTCCAGTTCGTCCCGGCCTACCGCGACGGCGCGGCGCCTTACGGAGTCTTTCCGGCGACCACCCTGTTGACCACCAACGGCTGGAGCGCGAGCGGCCAGTTCGGGGTCGACTCCGGCGCCGCCGTACCCGGTCTCAACGCCTCCGGCCAGACCCTCAGCGCCGCTGTCGTCGAGCGCTCGATCACCTTCAACACTCCGCGCAATCAGAGCTACAGCGTCTATGGCTATCCCGCTGCCAAGCGGTTCAGCGGCCAGCGCATGCGTGTCTGCACCACCGCCTGGTCGCGCGACGACACCAGCACCGCCCCGGCCGCGATGGGCATTCCCTGCGACATGACCGGCGGATCGAGCGGCGGCGGTTGGATCACGGCCGGCGGCAGCGTCGCCTCGAACGTCAGCTACGGATACAGCTCGCTCAAGAACGTGCTGTTCGGGCCGCACCTCGAGACCGAGGCGCAGGCGCTTTACGTGGCTGCCGACGCCGCGGGCTGATCCGATCGGGA
>JACRKX010000010.1 GCA_016219715.1 Actinomycetota bacterium
AGCCAGTTGTTCCAGGCCTCGGCGATCCGCCGTTTGACCGGACCCGGGCGGTCGTCGAATTCGATCGCCACAGCGGTCATGAAACAGCCGCCCGGAAACACCCCGCGTCGCAGATACGAGACCCACGCGCTCATCAGGCCCCGCAGGCTAGGCAGTCCGCCGGGCAAGCCGGCCGCCGGCTGCCAGACCTCCTCGATGAACCGGTCGATGCCGGCTTCCACGGTTGCCAGCTGCAACTGCTCCTTCGAGCCGAAGTGGCCGATCACGCCGCTCTTGCTCATACCCACGCTGGTCGCGAGCTGCCCGATGCTGAGTGACTCGAGCCCGTCGACCGAGCCCTGCTCGACGGCGCGTTTGAGGATCGACCGGCGTGTGCGCTCGGCCTCGGCTCTTGACTTTCTGGCCACTGCCTGGTAGTTTAGCGAACGATCGTACGCTAAAAGACCGCGTGAAGGGAGCAAGGCGATGAGACTGCGACGACTTGGTTGGGCGGGGGTCGAGATCGAATCCGGGGGCGAGACGCTGGTAATCGATCACCTGATCGATCCCGGCCTGCTCAAGCACTTCATGACCGACGAGCGGGACGAGCTGATCGAGCCCGATTCCGGCTCGGCGAGCGCAGCGCTGGTCACTCACCTGCACCGCGACCACACAGACGTCGAGGCGATCGACCGGGCGCTGACACCAGCGGGATTGATCCTGAGGCCGCCACGGGCGCGCGAGTTCGATGAGCACGACGAGATCACGACCGGCGAGTCGGAGACCGCGCTCGCCGGCTCCGGCCGCGACGCGCGCGAGTTGACCGCCGGCGACTCGCTCACGATCGGGCCGTTCAAAGCGACCGCGACCTTCGCCTCGGACGGGCTCGGTTCGCCGCAGGTCTCGTGGGTGGTCGAGGCCGAGGGCGTCAGCGTCTACCACGCGGGCGACACCGTGTGGCACGGCGCGTGGTGGCGAGCGGCGCTGCGGCACGGCGCCTTCGACGTCGCTTTCCTGCCGGCCAACGGAGTCGAGCTGGCGTATCCGCATCTGCAACCGCCGGCCATCACCCCTGGAGTGATGACGCCGGAGCAGTCGGTCGACGCGGCGGCGGCGCTGCGCACGCGCAGGCTCGTTCCGATCCATTTCAATCGCACCTTCGAGCACCCCGAGTACTACCGCCCCGTCCGCGATGCGGCTGAGCGCATCGAGGCCGCGGCGGCAGAACGCGAAGTCAGCGTGGAGCTGGTCGAGCCCGGCGAGTGGATCGAAGTCACCGCGGCCGCGTGATGTCATAGTTGAGTCGCTCATGGGCGACCAACTCTTCGACGCGGAACCGTCGTCCGCGGACACCGCTCAAACCGACGCCGCGCGGCCCGGCACGCCCGAGCCACTGGCGGCACGCATGCGCCCGCGCTCGGTCGACGACGTGATCGGCCAGCGTCACCTGTTGCAGCCCGGCCAGGCGCTGCACGAGGCGCTGACCGGCAAGGCGCCGCACTCA
Source organism: Actinomycetota bacterium (assembly GCA_016219715.1). Classification (GTDB taxonomy): domain Bacteria; phylum Actinomycetota; class Thermoleophilia; order Solirubrobacterales; family JACPNS01; genus JACPNS01. Next base: position 1,484 of record JACRKX010000010.1, read on the forward strand.
ATGATCCTCTACGGACCGCCAGGCAGCGGCAAGACGACGATCGCCCGGCTGGTCGCGCGCGCCGCCGACGCGGCGATCGAGGAGCACAGCGCCGTTGTCGTCGGGCGGCCCGAGGCCGTCAAGGCGATCGCCGCCGCCCGCGAGCGACTGCGCACGAACGGGCGCCGCACCGTCTACTTCCTCGACGAGATCCACCGCTTCAACAAGGCCCAGCAGGACGCGCTGCTGCCGGCCGTCGAAGACGGCACGATCATCCTGATCGGCGCGACGACCGAGAATCCGTACTTCGAGGTCAACAGCGCGCTGCTCTCGCGCCTGCGGCTCTACGTGCTCGAGCCGCTCGAAACCGCAGACGTTCGCGAGCTACTCGGCCGAGCGCTGACCGACGATCGCGGCCTGGCCGGCAATGTCGCAGCCGGCGACGACGCACTCGACTTCATCGCCGTGCGCAGCGGCGGCGACGCGCGCACCGCACTGACGGCACTCGAGACGGCGGCAGAGACGGCGCTCGCCGCCGGCGGCGAGCCGCGTATCGACCTGGCCCGCGCCGAAGACGCCATGCAGCAACGCGCCGTGCTCTACGACAAGGGTGGCGATCGTCACTACAACTACGCCAGCGCCTTCATCAAGTCGCTGCGCGGCAGCGATCCCGACGCCGCGCTCTATTACATGGCGGCGATGCTCGAGGGCGGCGAGGACCCGAAGTTCATCGCCCGGCGGATGGTGATCTTCGCCAGCGAGGACGTCGGCAACGCAGACCCGCACGCGCTGCCGCTGGCGATGGCCGCCGCCCAGGCGCTCGATTATGTCGGACTGCCCGAGGCGCGCATCAACCTCTCTCAGGCCGTCACCTACCTGGCACTGGCACCGCGCAGCAACCGCGCCTACAAAGCCGGCGACGCCGCGATCGCCCACGTGCGCAGGCACGGCCTGGAGCCGCCGCCGGCATACCTGCGCGACTCCAATGTGCCCGGCGCCGACGAGCTGGGGCAGGGCGAGGGCTACCAGTACCCGCACGACATGCCCGATCAGCTCAGCGGCCAGCCGCTACTGCCCGAGCAGGCTGCCGGCGCCCGCTTCTACGAGCCGGCCGACCGGGGACACGAGGCCACGATGCGTGAAAGACTGGCGCGAGCCCGTGCCGCCCGCGAACGCGGCGAGGTCAGACCCGAAAGCGAGTGAGACGAATGCGACCAGAGAGCATCGACCTGGCAGGCAAGACGATCGTGATCACCGGCGCCAGCACCGGCATCGGCGCAGTCGCAGCACGCGAACTACACGAGCTGGGCGCCAACGTGTTGATGACGGGCCGCTCACCAGAGAAGACCCGTGCCGTCGCCGAGTCGATCGGCGCCGAGCCGCTGATCGCCGACTTCGCGAAGCTCGACGACGTTCGCCGCCTGGCAGCGGACATCAACGAGCGTGTCGAGCGCATCGACACGCTCATCAACAACGCCGGAGGCACGTTCAAGCCCGGTAACCGCACGCCCGACGGTCACGAACCGAACTTCCAGATCAACCATCTCAGTCCGTTCCTGCTGACGGCGCTGCTGCACGGCAAGCTCGCCGCCTCGCCGGCGCCCCGGGTGATCAACACCAGCAGCATCGCCAACCGCGTCGGCAAGATCGTGCTCGACGACCTCGACTGGGAGCGCCGCCACGCGACCGAGACACGCGCCTACGGCAGCGGCAAGCTGATGAACATCCTCCACGCCCGCGAGCTCGCCCGGCGGTGGGCACCCGAAGGAATCACGGGAACGGCCTTCCACCCAGGTCCGGTGGCCAGTGAGTTCGGACGCGACTCGTTCTGGGTGGGCGTCGCCTACCGCACGCCACTCAAGCGCTTCTGGTCGATCACCGTCGAGCAGGGAGCGAGTCCGATCGTCGACCTCGCCACGCGCGCCGATCGCGAGTCGATCAACGGCGTCTACCTGCACCGCCACAAGCCCAGCACCCGCACGGCGAAACAGGCCACAGACGCCGAACTCGCAAGCGCGCTGTGGCAGCGATCGGCCGAGCTGGCGGGCATCTCACCCGACATCTGAGCCGCATCCGCGCTGTGACGACTCGCACGGGCGGCGTCAGCGGCGGGATACCGTCTCGGCCGATGGCACGCCTGCGCGTTCCGATGCCCGCGATCTCGTTCGCGGCCGGCGTCAGCTGGATCGGCTGGACGGCCGGCCACGATCTCGCCTATTCGCTGCTCGGCCTGACCGGCTCGCCTGCGGCCGACGCTGCCCACGGCTACATGCCCGCGGCGCGCGGGGCCGGAGCGGTGCTGGTGGCGGTTGCCTTCGCGTTCGTGCTGCGCCTACTGCTGCGCCATGGCTCTGGCGAGCGCTGGCTGACCTGCGGCTCGCCCTGTCTCGCCGCACAGATCGCGATAGCCACGATCGCGCCGGTCGTCACCTTTGCCGCCGCCGAATCGATCGAGCTTGCGAGCGCTGCCGACCCGTACGTGCGACTCACTGACCTGCTCGCCGTCGGCGTGCCGGCGCAGCTGCTCGTCGGGCTACTGACTCTGCTGGTCGTGCGTTTCTCGATCGGAGCCGCCGCGCGCGTGATCGAGCTCGTCAAACGCAGGCGGCCGACCCGGCTGGCGCAACCGCTCGCCGGCCCGAATCCGACGCAGATCCTTCCGCGCCGCGCCCAGCCGCTGCGCGGCCTCGTAGCGATGCGCGCTCCTCCGTCGCAGCTTGCTCTCTGACGCAAGCAAACGACTACTCACAGGAGAAACTCACATGCAATTCATTCGCACCCGCGCCGTGGGGCGCACGACGATGCTCGCCCTGGCGCTGGCCGTGGCGGCGATCGCGGCCACCACAGTCACAGCCGCGCCGGTCCGCAAGTCGGACGTCGGCGGCGAGCACATCCATGCCCGCGCCGGAATGTCGGTGAAGATCAAGGTTCGCAAGGACGCGATGAAGGGCTGCAACCTCTTCCTCACCACGAAGAACTTCCGCTGGGCGCCCGAGCACGCCAGCGGCAAGCACGTGCGCGGAGAGGGACACGCCCACCTCTTCATCGACGGCAAGAAGGTCACGCGGCTCTACGGCCCGGCCTATTACCTCGGCGAGCTGGCCGAGGGGTCGCACACCGTGACGGTCTCGCTAAACGCCAACAACCACGCGTCCTACGTTCACGGCGACAACGAGGTCTCCGCGACCAAGACGGTCGTCGTGCCGGCGGCGACGAGCACGCAGATGAAGTAGCTCCCGGCACCGGTGCCCGGCCCGGCGGCGTTCGCGCGGCGAGAGCCTCGCCAGCGCCGCCGGAAAGCCGGCCGGGCAGGCCGAGATCTACTGTCCGGTAACCATCCATCTCGGCAGCCATTCGACGAGTTGGAAAAAGACGCGACGCCAACCCCGACGCGCCGTTAGTATGGCCAGATGGACACCAGCACCCCCACTCCCACACTGCTTCCTTACAAGCACGTCGGCGGTCCCGAATCGGCACCGACCGGCACCCTCGAAAGCTTCAACCCCGCCACCAACGAGCTGCTCGGCAACGTGCCGACGATCACGCCCGACCAGGTCGACGCCGTGGTTGCCGAGATCTACAAGGTCCAGCCGTTCTGGGCCGAGCTGTCGTTCGCCGATCGCGCGCGCTACATGCGCCGCGCCGCGAAGGTCGTCGTCGACCGTAAAGACGAGATCGCCGCGCTGATCACCGCCGAGCAGGGCAAGGTGCGCACCGAGGCCTACGCGATGGAGGTCATGACCTCGGTCGACAGCATGCTGTGGGCCGCCAGCAACGCCTCGAAGTTCCTCAGCGACGAGAAGATCCCGTCGACGCAGGCGTTCATGAAGACACGCAAGATGCGCTTCCACTACCAGCCGCTCGGAGTGGTCGGTGTGATCAGCCCATGGAACTACCCGTGGCTGCTGGCGATGGCCGAGATCGCAACGGTGCTGATGGCCGGCAACGGCGTGGTCTTCAAGCCCGCGTCGCTGACCTGCATGATCGGCCAGAAGCTGCAGGAAGTCTTCGACGAGGCCGGCTTGCCCGAAGGCCTGCTGCGCACCGTGCACGGTGGCGGCGCCGTCGGCCAGGCGATCGTCGACAGCCCCGGCGTGCGCAAGATCTTCTTCACCGGCAGCGTCGAGGTCGGCCGCGGCGTAGCCGAGAGCTGTGCCAAGCAGCTGAAGGGCTGCACGCTCGAACTGGGCGGCAAGGATCCGATGATCGTGCTCTCCGACGCCAACATGCCGCTCGCGATCGACGGCGCCGTATGGGCCGGTTTCTCGAACATGGGCCAGACCTGCGCTGGCCTCGAGCGCGCCTACGTCATGCACGACGTCGCCGACCGCTTCATCAACGGCGTGGTCGAGAAGGCCAAGGGCATGAAGATCGGCCCGCCGAACGAGTGGAGCAGCGAGGTCGCCGCGATGACCTCGCCCGACCAGTACGAGCTGGTCAAGGAACTCGTCGACGACGCCGTCGCCCACGGCGCCACGCTGCTCTGCGGCGGTCCGATGGACCCGTCGCAGCTGCCCGAGGGCCAGCGCGGCGGCAAGTACTTCGCGCCGACCGTGCTGACTGGTGTCAACCACGGCATGCGCATCATGCAGGAAGAGATCTTCGGACCCGTCGTACCGATCATGACCGTCGACGACGAAGACGAGGCGATCCGCCTGGCCAACGACTCGCAGTTCGGCCTCGGCGCCAGCGTCTGGTCGGCCGACAAAGACAAGGCCTCGGCGATGGCCGACCGGATCGAGGCCGGCAACGTCTGGATCAACGACCACATGTACACGCCCGGCATCAGCCAGTGCAGCTGGGGCGGCGTGAAAGACAGCGGCCTTGGCCGCTCACACAGCAAGTTCGGCTTCTGGGAGGCCGTCGAGATCCAGGTGCAGGCCGCCACGCCGGCCCGCGAGGCCAGCCTCTGGCTGCACCCCTACGACGAGACCGTCGGCCCCTCGATCCGCGCCACGATCGATCTGCTCTACGCGAAGGGCGGCGACCGTTTCCGCACGCTCGCCGAGAGCAGCGGGGCGTTGGGAAGGCTGACGGCGCGGTCGATCAGGGCGCGGTTCCGCAAGTAGCGCGGCGGCCGCGCAGCCGCGGCCGCCACCTACAATCAGCCCGACCCCCATGCCAGCTCAAGCCTTTGCCGGAAAAGAATGCGTATGCCACTTGAAGAAGGGCATCTGCGACCAGGAATGCGTGCGCGACATGCTCGAGACGCCGTTTTACATGGCCGTGCCTCAAGCTGAAGGGCCGCAAGTCCGTTGTGGTCGGCGCCGGCGACATCGGGCTCGAGAAGGTCGAGGGGCTGCTGGCCTGCGACGGTGACGTGACCGTCATCGCCCCCGAAGCCTGCGAAGCGATCCAGAAGCTCGCCGCCGAGGGATCGATCGAGTGGCTGCCACGCGCCTACGAGCCCACCGACGTCGAGGGTGCCTTCCTGATCATCGCCGCGACGAACGACACCGACGTCAACATCGCCGTCTACAACGACGCCGAAGCCCGCGGCATGCTGGCCAACGTCGTCGACGTGCCGCCGCTATGCAACTTCATCCTGCCGGCGATCACGCGCACCGGCCCGATTGCGATCGCGATCAGCACGGCCGGCGCCTCGCCGGCGCTGGCCAAGCGCATGAAGCGTGAGATCGGTGAGCAGTTCGGCGAGGCCTACGCCGACCTAGCGGTGATCCTCAACGACGCGCGCGGCTGGGCGAAGGGCACGCTGCCCACCTACCAAGACCGCAAGGAATTCTTCGAGACGATCGTCAACGGCGATCCCGATCCGATCGTGCTGCTGCGCGAAGGTCGCGCTGGCGAGCTGCACGAAAAGATCGCCCCTTGCGCGAGGTCAACCGAGCGGTTCGACTCCCAGCGCGAGCCCAAGCAGGCAGACGAACGCTCCGAGCAGCACCATTGGGCCGCCCTGCTCGTCGTCGTTTTGATTCAGCAGCACGCCGATCACCACGGCGACTAGTCCGAGCGCCCACATCCAGAAGACGCCGGCGAGCACACATACCCAGCCGGCGCGCTTGAGATCCGTGCGCTGACCACCGCTGAGGCCGCCGCGTTGCCACGGCTTTAGCGATTCAGACGGCAATGGCAACGACACGGCAGCATGAGGTTGCGGCGAAGACTGCACGACGGGCGCGTACACCGGCGCGGTGGCCTGCAGTTCCGCGCGAACGCGAGCAAAGATCTCAGACACGAACCCGTACTGAGGCGGTTGGAGATTTGCGAGGTAGACGAGCGAAGGAGCTCGATACTGAACACCGGCGTCGCATGCACGCCGCGCCGCACCAACAACAGCTTCGGGGCCGACCTGTCCGGCAGCAAACCAGTGCCAGACGTTGCGCAGCTCACCGAGTTGATCCATGCCCGAACTTTCGGCAGGCCTGACCAAAATCTACAGCCCATTCCGTTGCGTGCAACGAAGCGATGCGCTACAACTCGCCCGGTGAGCGAAGCCGCCATCAAAGCCGAAGGCCTGACGCGTCACTACGGCGAGCGCGTCGCCCTCGAAGACGTCAGCTTCGAGCTACCGGCCGGCAGCACCCTGGCGGTGTTCGGCGCCAATGGCGCCGGCAAGACCACACTGCTCAGGGTGCTCTGTACGTTGCTGCGGCCGCATGACGGCGGGCTGCAGGTGCTCGGCCATGACCTGCCGCGTGAGGCTCACGCCGTGCGCGGGCGGATCGGGCTGCTCGGGCACGACCCGCTCGTCTACCGCGACCTCACCGCGCGCGAAAACCTCAGCTTCACCGCACGGCTCTACGGCGAGCCGAAACAGCAGATCGCCCAGACCGTCGACGCGATGCTCGAACGCGTCGAACTCGACGGACGCGCCGACGAGCCGGTTCGCAACTTCAGCAAGGGCATGCTGCAACGGCTCGCCGCCGCGCGTGCGCTGCTGCCCGAGCCGGAGCTGCTGCTGCTCGACGAGCCTCGTGCCAACCTCGATCCAGGCGCGGCACTCGTGCTCGATCCGTTCATCGGCCCGGCCGCCGATCGCACGCGTGTGATCGTCACGCACGACGTCGAATACGGCCTCGCGCAGGCCGACTTGGTGCTCGGCCTTAATCTCGGCCGCGCCGAGTGGTTCGCGCCGGCCGCCGAGGTAACAAGCGACCAGGTGCGGAGGCTCTACAAATGACCGGGCGCAAACCTCCAGGCGTGTTCGCCGCTGCCGCCACGATTCTGCGCAAGGACCTGCGGCTCGAACTGCGCACGCTCGAAACGCTCACGGCGACCCTGATCTTCACCACCTCGACCTTCGTCGTCTTCCACTTCGCGCTCAGTCGCGACCAGCTCGACGGCGACCTCGCGGCCGGCGTCTTCTGGGTGACGATCCTCTTTGCCAGCGCGCTCACGATCAACCGCCTACTGGCCAACGAGCGCTCGCAGGGCGGCTACGAGGCACTACTGCTCTCGCCGATCGACCGCAACGCGCTGCTGGTCGCAAAGGTCGGCTTCCTGTTCCTGGCGCTGACGGTGCTGGAGATCTTCGCGTTTGCCGCCTACACGCTGCTGCTGCTCGGTCCAGGTCTTTCGACGGAGATGCTGGCGCTCATCCCGGTCTGCCTGCTCGCGAATCTCGGCCTGGCGACGATCGGCACGATCGTGTCCGCCCTGGCGACCGACAGCAACGCGCGCGAGCTGCTCGTGCCGCTGATGACGCTGCCGCTGTTCACTCCGCTGCTGATCGCAGCGGCCGAGGCCACCACGCCGCTACTGGCGATCGAACCCAACGTCGTCGACCTCGGCCAGTGGCTGGGCATGATGGCCCTTTACGACGCCGTCTTCGTGTTGCTCGCAAGCGCGATCTTCGAGTACATCGTCGAGGACTGACCGGGCTCAGAGCCGAAGACTCGGCGGCACGGTTGAGCTACGGTCTTTGCTCGCAGATGGCCACCAGGCAGTCAGACTCGCGCTTCTTCTCAAGCCCTACGCGCGGCGGGAACTCACCCGACCACCAGTTCTCGCGTGGGCTCGTTCCGATTGCCTTCGGCGCGGCGGCACTGCTGCTGCTGGCCGGCGCGATGGCGTTCTTCTATGCCCCGATCGACGCCGACCAGGGCATGCGCCAGAAGATCTTCTACCTGCACGTACCGCTGGCGATCGTCGTGCTGGGAGGCTTCGTGGCCAGCGGCATAATGGCGATCCAGTACCTGCGCACGCGCGACCGCGCATGGGATCTGCGCAGCTACGTGGCGATCCACCTCAGCCTGATCCTCGGCGTGGCCGTGCTGCTGACCGGGGCGATCTGGGCAAAGACTTCGTGGGGCGTCTACTGGGAGTGGAAGGAGCCGACGCTGGTGTCGTTTCTGATCGTCTTCCTGCTCTACGCCGTGTACCAGCCGATGCGTTTCGCGATCGAAGACCCCGACCGCCAGGCCCAGTCGGCTGCCGTCTACGCGATCGTCTGCGGTGCCTTCGTGCCGCTCAACTTCATGGCCGTGCGCATGGCCACGAGCCTCGTTCATCCCCGCGTGCTGTCCGCTACCGGCGAGAACATGCCCGGCGAGATGCGGCTCACCTTCTACACGGCATTGATCGGATTCGCCCTGCTCTGGGTGGCGCTATGGAAGTTCGAGCTGACCGCCAAGAGCCTGAAGATGCGGCTCGGCAAGCTGCGGGCACAGGTGGTTTCATGAGCGTGCTGCTGGCGGCAGATACGGGTGGCGACTACGTCGCCGTCGCATATCTCGTGTTCACGATCCTGCTGATCGTCTACGTCGGGATCATGAGCGTGAAGCTGACGCGCATCCAGCGCGGACTCGACAAACTCGACGAGCGCTCGCGCAAGAACGACGACAAATAGCCACCGCGGAGCCGCCGGGTCGCCGTTCGTCCTATCTTTAGAGGACCCCATGACCGATCTGCTCGCAATCGGAATCTCACACAAGACCGCCCCGGTCGCGCTGCGCGAACGGCTGGCGCTCTCCGAGAACCAGGCCGTCGCGATGCTGCGTGACCTGCAAGACCGCGCCGAGATTCACGAGGCGATGGCGATCAGCACCTGCAACCGCACGGAGCTGTACTTCGTGGTCTCCGATCCAGTCGAGGCCGAGACGCTCGCGCTGGGCGAGTTGACACGTCACGCGGGCATCCGCCCGACGCAGCTGGTCGAGCGCCTTTACACACACCGTGGCGAGGCGATGGTCAAGCACCTGATGCGCGTGACCGCCGGTCTCGACTCGATGGTGATCGGCGAGACCGAAGTGCTCGGACAGGTCAAGCGCGCCTACGAGCTGGCACTCGGCGCCGGCGTCACCGGTCCTGTTATCAACCGCCTCTTCCGCGACGCGATCGCCGCGGCCAAGCGCGCCCACAGCGAGACCGGCGTGGGCTCGCTGAAGACCAGTGTCAGCAGCGCCGCGGTCGAGCTGGCGCGCGACACGATCGGCCACGACCTCGCCGACCAGCACACGCTGGTGATCGGCGCGGGCGGCAACGGCGAGTTGACGGCCAAGGCACTCAGCAACGCCGGCGTGCACACCGTCTTCGTCGCCAACCGGCACTACGACCGGGCGATCGGCGTGGCCGAGCGCTACGGCGGTGAAGCCGTGCGCATGGACCACCTCCCCGACGAGCTGATCAAGGCCGACATCGTGCTCAGCTCGACGGGCTCACCGCACACCCTGATCGACGCCGAGGCGATCGAAGAGGTCATGCGCCGCCGCAAAGGCCGGCCGCTGCTGATGATCGACATCGCCGTGCCGCGCGACATCGACCCCGACGTCGGCGCGATCGACGGCGTCACATACTTCGACATGGACGACCTGCAGCGCGCGATCGACCGCAACCTCAACGTGCGTCGCGTCGAGGCATCGAAGGCCGAGTCGATCATCGCCGAGGAGCACGATCGCTTCGACCGCTGGATGACCAGCCTCGACGTTCTGCCAACGGTCGCCGCGCTGCGTCAGCGCGCCGAGCAGATCGCCGAACAGGTCGTGGCCGAGAACCGCACGAAGTTCGAGAGCCTGACCGAGGCCGACCACGAACGGATCGACGCGATGGTGCGTTCGATCGTCTCGCGCGTCCTGCACGAACCGACCTTGCGCCTCAAGCGCGCGAGCGGCGCCGACGACGCCTACACCTACATCCAGGCGCTGCGCGAGCTGTTCGCGCTCGAGATCGAAGCTGAACAGCAGCGTCCCGCGACCAGCGGTGAACAGACCGAGGCCGACGTTCGCTCGCTCGACGAGCACCGCGAGCGCGGCCGCGGCGGCAATTCCTGAGCGCCCCGTGCTGCGGGTAGGCACACGCTCCAGCAAGCTTGCCCAGGCGCAGACCGGTCACGTGGTCGATGCGCTGCGCGCACTCGACCCCACGATCAGCGTCGAAACCGTCGTAATCGCCACCAACGATTCCGGTGTGGCCGACAAATCGCGCTTCGTCAGCGGCATCGAGCAGCAGCTTCGTTCGCAGGACATCGACGTGGCAGTGCACTCGGCCAAGGACGTACCCGGAGAGCCCACGCCGGGGCTGCTGATCGTTGCCGTACCCAAACGAGAAGACCCAGCCGACATGCTGATCGGCGCCGAGTCGCTGGCGGCGCTGCCCGAGGGCGCCACCGTCGGCACTGCCTCTCTGCGCAGGGCCGCGCAGCTCCGCGCCGCCCGTTCCGACCTGAACGTCGAGCCGCTGCGCGGCAACATCGACACTCGCCTCGGCAAGCTCGCCTCCGGCGAGTACGACGCGATCGTGCTGGCGGCTGCCGGACTGGCCCGGCTCGGCGTCGGAGACGATCTCGCACGCGGCCGGCTTGACTTCGTGCCGGCGCCCGGTCAAGGCTGCCTGGCACTACAGGTGCGCGACATCGACCTCACGACGACGACGTTGATCGGGCCGCTTTCCGACAAGAACTCGCAGCGCGAGCTGACGGCCGAGCGTGCGGCGGCGATCGGGCTGGTCGCCACCTGCCACACGCCAGTCGGCATCCACGCGCGGATCGCGGATCGCGGCGACGAGCCAGATGAAATGACCGTGCGGGGATGGCTTGGCCTGCCCGACGGCAGCGAGGTCATCGAAGACGAAGTCCGCGGCCTGGCGAGCGAGGCGCAGCTGCTGGGCCACCTGCTCGCGCAGCGCATGCACGCCGCCGGCGGTCGCGAGATCCTCGCCGCCGCCGAGGAGATGGCGGCGTGAGCCAGACCAGTGGCGCGGCGCGTCCCGGCGTCGTGTACCTCGTCGGCGCCGGACCGGGCGATCCCGGATTGATGACCGTGCGCGCTACCCAGCTGATCGCCACCGCCGACGCGATTCTTTACGACCGTCTGATCCCGCCGACCGCACTCGATGGCGCTCGCGACGACGCGCTGCTTGAGTTCGCCGGCAAGGGACCGCGCGGCGACTCGAAGCTGCAACCCGAGATCGAGCAGCGAATGGTCGAACTGGCGCGCGAGGGCAAGTCGGTCGTACGCCTGAAAGGCGGCGATCCGCTGGTCTTCGGCCGCGGCGCCGAGGAAGCGGCCACACTGGCCGCCGCCGGCATCGAGTTCGAACTGGTGCCGGGCGTCACCGCCGGGGTCGCTGCGGCCGCATACGCCGGGGTTCCGGTCACGCACCGTGAGCACGCGGCGGCAGTCGCCTTCGTGACCGGTCAGGAGAATCCAGAGAAGTCCGAGACATCGATCGACTGGGCGGCGCTGGCGGCGTTTCCGGGCACGCTCGTCTTCTACATGGGCGTCGGCAACCTGCCGCGAATCGCCGAACGGCTGACCGCCCACGGCCGGCGAGCCGACGAGCCCGTCGCCGTGATCCAGCAGGGCACGACGGCATCGCAGCGCACCGTCGTGGCGCCGCTGGCAGAGATTGCCGCGCGCGTGTCAGACGCCGGCATCAAGCCGCCCGCGCTGACCGTGATCGGCGACGTCGTAGTCGAACGCCAGCGGATCGAGTGGTTCGAGCGACGGCCATTGCTAGGACGCTCGGTGGTCGTCACGCGCGCCCGCGCGCAGGCCGGCACGCTTGGCGCACGGCTGCGCGAGTTGGGTGCAGAGGTGATCGAGGCGCCGGCGATCCGCACGATCCCGCGCGACGACGACGCTGTGCGCAAGATGGCCGAGCGTGTTTCGTTCGGCGGTGCCTACGACCTTGTCTGCTTCACCAGCGCCAACGGCGTCGACTGCTTCTTCGAGGCACTGAAGCGCGCCGGGTCCGACGCGCGCGGGCTGGCCGGCACGCAGATCGCCGCCGTCGGCAAGGCCACCGCTACGGCGCTTGGCGAGCACGGCTTGAATGCCGACTTCGTCCCCGAGCGCGCCACTGCCGAAGGGTTGCTCGAGCTGCTCGCAAGCCAGGATCTCGCCGAGAAGCAGGTGCTCTGCGCCGTCGCCTCCAACGCGCGCCCTGTGCTTACCGACGGCCTCGCAGAACTCGGCGCGGCCGTCGAACGCGTCGCGATCTACGACACGATCGCCGAGCCGTTGCCGGCATCGACGACTGAAGCGATCGCCGGCGCCGACTTCGTCACATTCGCCAGCGGTTCGTCGGTGCGATCGCTGATCGAAGCGCTCGGCAAGGCAGAACTGCTGCACGGCCGCCAGCTGATCTCGATCGGCCCGATCACCAGCGAGGCACTACGTGAGGCCGGCCTCGAGCCCAGCGCCGAGGCCGAGCGCTACGACGTCGATGGGCTCATAGACGCAGTGGTCGCGGCCGCCGGCTGAACCGCGGCGACTCGGCGTTCGTACCACCCTCACCCATATACGCGACTGCCCGCGACTGTAATTTTGTGGGGATGCCCCGCTGTATCGCCTTTCTTTCGGACTACGGTCACCGCGACCCCTGCGTGGGAATGTGCCACGCGGTGATCCGCCAGATCGATCCCGAGATCCCGGTCATCGACCTGACCCACGGCATCCCTCCGCAAGACGTGCGCGCCGGAGCGATAGCCCTGGCCGACAGCGTGCCCTACCTGCCGCACCGCTCGGTCGTGCTGGCGGTGGTCGACCCCGGCGTGGGCGGCGCGCGGCGCGCAGTGGCGGTGCACTGCCACAACGGCACGAGCTTCGTCGGTCCCGACAACGGCCTGCTGGCCCCGGCGATCGCGATCTCAGGCGGGGCCGACACCATGCACGAGCTGACCTCATCGCAGTGGCGGCTGCAACCCGTCTCACGCACCTTCCACGGTCGCGACCTGTTCGCGCCGGTCGCCGCGCGACTCGCCCACGGCGCATCGATGACGATCGCCGGCCAGCCGATCGATCCGGCCACGCTGGTCGCCGTGCAGCTGCCGCAGCCACAGATCGGTCCGGGGCAGATCGTCGCCGAGGTGATCGACATCGACATCTACGGCAACATCCGCCTCGCCGCTGCCGCGGTCGATCTGCCGCGCAGCGGGCTACAGCCAGGATCGCCCGTCGAGGTCGAGACACCCGGCCTGCGCATGCCCGCCAGGCTCGTCGGCACCTTCGACGAGGTCGGGCCGAACGAGCCACTGGTCTACGAAGACTCCAACGGATCGCTTGCGGTAGCGGTCAACGGCGGCAACGCCGCCACGCAGCTCAACGTCAAGCGCGGTACCCAGATCAGGATCACCGGCGAACCGGCGGCCGCCGAAGCACCCGTTGAGCCGTCGCAGCAGCCACCCGCGCCACAACCGTGACGCTCGGCCGGCCGCACATTCACCACGCGGTCTGCGAGTCGACCAACGCCCTGCTCAAGCAGCTCGCCGACGAGGGAGCGGAACACGGCACCACGATCACCGCCGGCAAGCAAACAGCCGGCCGTGGTCGCCAGGGCCGCACCTGGATCGCGCCTGCCGGCAGCGCGCTGTTGATGTCGGTGCTGGTGCGACCGGTCGAGCCACGCCACGCGCTCGCTCCGCTTGCCGCCGGCCTGGCCGTCGCCGAGACCTGCGAGGCGCTCTCGCAGTTCGACGCGCAGATCAAGTGGCCCAACGACGTCTGGATCGAGCAACGCAAGGTCGCCGGCATCCTCGTCGAGGCACGGCCCGATCCCGTGCCCGAACGCTCGTGGCTCGTGATCGGTGTGGGCCTGAACACGTCGGTCGAGATGCGCCAGATGCCGCCCGACCTGCAAGCCACGGCGGCGTCGCTGGGTCTGCCACACGATCACGACGCGCTAACGCCACTGCTTGCCCGACTCGATCACTGGCTGACCGCCGGCAGCGACGAAGTGCTCAGTGCCTGGCGCCCACGTGACGCGCTGAAGGGCCGCCGCATCGGCTGGAGTGGAGGCGAAGGGGTCGCCGCCGGCATCGACGACCACGGCAACCTGATCGTCTCACTCGACGACGGCACCAGCGAAACTCTCGCCGCCGGCGAAGTCCATCTCAGCTGGCACTGACGCCACGCGCAGCGGCGCGGCCGGTCAGTCGTCGCCGCGGGTCAGCTCTTCGAAGTTGCCGAGCACCGGAACGCGCTCGGCTTCGTCGTGCTCGGGCCGGTCGTTCTTGGCCGGTTTTCCGGCGACGGATCCGTTGTTGGACGGCGCGGCGGCAGACCGCTTAGCCGTGCCCGTCTCACCTGACTTCTTGCGCGGCCGGCGACGGCCCTTACTCTTCGCCGTGTCGCCCGTGGACTTGCCGCCGTTCGCCGTGTCGGCGGCGAGCGCGTCGGCACCCGGCTGGGCGCCGTCGATCGCGCCTTCCGGAATCGCTGTGGCTCCCGTCTGCTGCGCCTTGCCGCCCTTGCCGGACTTGTCCTTGTCGTTGCCGCGACGCCTGCGGCCCTTGCGGCCACGTGCCTTCGGGAAGTTCCTGCCGAGCTCGCGCGCCAGCGCCGCCGGCTTTCTCGCCAGACGCTGGCGACCGCCGCGCAGCGCCTCTTCCGCCTCGGGCGAGTGTGCGACCGCCGCCGCGAGGATCGCGGCGGCCAGGCGCAGGTCGTGCTTGCGCGTCTCTTGCACGATGCGCCGCGCGTTACGGCCGTGAGCCGGGCCCGAGCTGTTGACCAGCAGACCGAGTAGCCGCTTGGTCTCGGGCCAGCGCTGCACGGCGTACTGCTCGTGCAGCTCGCGTGTGTAACCGGCCAGGGCCCAGATCCAGGCGGCGCTCTGCTCGCGGTTGCCGATGTTCTTGTCTGCGATCGCCTTGAGCATCAGCTTGGTCGCCTCGCGGCGCTCGTCGCGCTGCCAGCCGCCGATGATCTCGATCGCGAAGTCGTAGGCCTCGGGGTCCTTGCTGTTGGCCAGGTCCTGCAGTGCCCGCAGCCGAACGGCGCGGTGCTTGTTGCGCTCGAGCGCGGTAAGAAAGAGATGCCGGCGCAGCTCACCGGTGCGATCGTGCTGGATCATCGCCCGCGCGCGGCGCCAGTTGTTTGCGTTGGCCTTCGAACCGGAAAGCGCAGCCCAAACACGTTGCTCGCCCCAGTCGAGGTTGCTGACGCTGATCCGCCAGAGCTCGCGCTCGAAGATCTGCGCGAGCGAATGCAGCGTGACGACGGGATCGTCGTGCGTGGTCGCCGGGTGCACGAAGTCGACGACGATGCCGGCTTCCTTGCCCGGATGGCGGCGCGTGACGCGACCGACGCGCTGCTGATAGATGCGCTTCGAGGCCGTCGGGGCGAGGTGCATGCAGACCGTCGCACGCGGCGAGTTCCAGCCCTCGGCCAGCAGCTGCGCGTTGACGAGCACGTCGAGTTCGCCGCGCTCGTAGGCGGCGAGCGTTTCGGCCAGCTCGCGCTTCGGCGTCTCGCCGCTTACGGCCTTGGCCTTCATGCCCAGCTCGCGAAAGGCCTCGGCGACGTTGTAGGCGTGCCTCACGCCTGCGGCGTAGACCACGCCCGGCATGTCCTTGAAGCGAGCGCGGTAGAGGTCGGCGATCGCCAGGTTGAACGGCGCCTGGTCGAGCAGAGCGGCCAGCTCTTCCTGGTCGAAGTCCTGGTCGACCTCGCCTTTCCGCAATGGAACGTTTGCGATCGTGCGGACGCCCGGGCCCGGAGGAATGCGCACGCAGCGAAGCGGCGCGATCACACCGCGGCGAGCGGCCTGGGCCAGGTCGAAGCGCGAAGTCTGTGTGGGGAAGAGGTCGGTCACGTGCCGCGCGATCAGCGCACCGGTGGCCGTCATACCGATGAAGACCGGCTCTTTCCAGCGGCGGATCGCCGCCGAGGTCTTCTCGCCGAGCGCGGTGTGCGCCTCGTCGCAGATCACGATCGTGTAGGCGTCGCTGATGTTGCCGGCGTGACGCACGAACCACTGGTAGGTCTCGACGGTGACGGGACCGGTCATGTGGCCCTGGCCGTCGAGCAGCGGCGGCGAGATGCGGTTCTTGTAGCCGCGGTCGACGAGTTCGCCGATGAACTGGTCGACGAGGTTGCGACGGTGGGTGAGGATCAGCACGCCGCCGGTGCGCGACGCCTCGACGAAGCCAAGAGCGGCGACGGTCTTTCCGGCGCCGGTCGCGTGTTCGAACCAGAAGCGGTGGGCGGCGTTGGGATCCTCGGGCTGCTCGGGCAGCTGCTCCTCTTCGTCGTAGAGCGCCGCGTCGGCGCTGACGTGGTCGCCACGCTTGTGCTCGCCGGTCGGGATGTACTCGGCGGTGTCCTCGGCTTCGTCGTCGTCGGCGAAGACGTCCCAATCGATGTCGTCCTCGGAGCCGTTCTCCTCGTCTTCTTCGACCTCGTCTACGACGTCGTCGAAGTCATCGTCCTCGAACTCCTCTTCGCCGAAGTCTTCGCCGTCTACCGGCGAGCCATCGAGCGTGATCTCGCTCTCGGTCATCAATGCCGCGAGCGTGCCCGAGAGCACGTCTACCTGGTGGGCGTTGAGCGTGGTGCCGTCGGCGAGCTTCGGCTCGGGATCGCTGATCGCGCGCTCCATGCCAAGCACCAAGCTGTACTTGCGAGCCCATTCACGCGAAACCTCGTCGGCGCCGGCTTTGATCTCGTCGAGCGCCGCGTCGAAGGCACGGCGACGCAGCGTGCCGGATGCCAGCGCGACCGCGGGATCGTCGCCGTTGATAACCATCGGCTCGCGCGTAAATTCCTCTACGCGCTTGATGTCTTCGGCCTGGGGGGCGCTTGATGTCATTGAGTCAGAGAACTTCCATCTCGATGAGTGTGCATCGAAGCGACTCGAGCTCATTGGGACCGGGTCCAGAGGGACCGAGACACCGCGCGAGCTGCGGAAAGACGAGTCTGTGAAAAGGAAGAGCGTGTGGCGCCGGGCTGAAGACGTTGCGGAATCGTTGCCGCGTCTTTTGCTCGGAGCGCTGTAACTGGACTTCAGTATACCGGCAGTTCGTGAGGTTTTGATGCTTGACTTTGCGTTGTGAGGCTCAGTCCGGAAATCTCAATTCGTCCAGCGACCCTCTTCGCCGCGCTGCTTGCGGCCGCGCTGCTCGCCTCCGGCTGCGGCGGCTCCGGTGGATCGGATGCGCCTGTGTCGGCCGCCACGTACAAGCCCGATCTGCGCGAGGCCGACCCTCGCCTGAGCCAGATCTATGCCCAGGCGAACCAGCTGCTGCCCGGTGGGTACAGGCCCTATCTAGACCGCATCGACACGCTGCGCGGCCTGCCGATCGTGGTCAACAAGTGGGCCTCGTGGTGCGGACCGTGCCGCCGCGAGTTCCCGGTGTTCCAGGAAGCGGCCAAGCGCTACGGCGGTCAGATCGCCTTTCTCGGCGTGAACATGAACGACAGCCGCAAAGACGCTCGAGAATTCATGAACGAACGTCCACTGCCATACCCGAGCTACATCGACGACAAGCTCGAGATCTCGAAGCTGCTGCCGCCGCTGCGCGGTGCGCCGACGACCGGCTTCTACAGCGTCCGCGGCAACCTGCTGCACGTCAAGATCGGCGAGTACAAGAGCGCCGCGGCGCTGCGCGCCGACATCGATCGCTACATCGAGCCGCTCTAGCACCGGTCACGCCTCGCGATCTGCCATATTTTCGGCCACGCAGATGAAAGAGGCCACGATCGACATGACGCAGCATCCCGAGGTTCAAGACGGCCTCGAAGGCGTCATCGCGTTTGCCTCTGAGATCGCCGAGCCCGACCGCGAGGGCGGCGCGCTGCGTTACCGCGGCGTCGACATCGAAGACCTGGTCGGCAACGTGCCTTTCGAGCAGGTCTGGGGCCTGCTCGTCGACGGCAGCTTCGAGCCCGGCTTGCCACCGGCCGAGCAGCACCCGTTGCGCGTGCGCACCGGCGACGCTCGCGTAGACCTTCAGGCCTCGCTGGCGATGCTCGCCCAGGAGTGGGGCTTCGACCAGCTGCTCGACATCGATGCCGAGCAGGTCCGCACCGACCTGGCGCGCGGCAGCGTCATGGCGCTCTCGCACGTCGCGCAGAGCGCGCGCGGCACGGGCCAACCGCCGGTTCCGCAGGAAGAGGTCGACAGGGCCGGCTCGATCCCCGAGCGATTCCTGATCCGCTGGCGCGGCGAGGCCAACCCCAAGCACGTCAAAGCGATCGACGCCTACTGGATCAGCGCCGCCGAGCACGGCATGAACGCCTCCACCTTCACCGCACGCATCATCGCCTCAACCGGCGCTGACGTAGCCGCCGCGCTCAGTGGCGCCGTCGGCGCGCTGTCGGGTCCGCTGCATGGCGGCGCACCCTCGCGCGTACTCGAGATGCTCGACGAGGTCGAAGCATCGGGCGACGCCGACAAATGGGTCAAGGACGCCCTCGACCGCGGCGAGCGGCTGATGGGCTTCGGCCACCGCGTCTATCGCGCCGAAGATCCGCGCGCACGCGTTCTGCGCCGCACCGCGCGCGAGCTCGAATCGCCGCGCTTCGAGGTCGCCGAGGCGCTCGAACAAGCGGCGCTGGCCGAGCTGCACGCCCGCAAGCCCGACCGCGTGCTGGCCACAAACGTCGAGTTCTGGTCGGCCGTCGTACTCGACTTCGCCGAAGTGCCGCCCGCGCTGTTCACACCGATGTTCGCCTGCGCGCGCACGGCGGGCTGGTCGGCGCACATCCTCGAGCAGAAGCGCACCGGGCGCCTGATCCGCCCGAGCGCGAAGTACGTCGGCCCCGGTCCGCGAAGCGTCGAAGACGCACGGCGTCAGGGCTGAGCCGTGTCCGGGTCGGCCGGGCACCACGGCGCAGACGCCGTGTCATCGGATTC
Organism: Actinomycetota bacterium; assembly: GCA_016219715.1. Classification (GTDB taxonomy): domain Bacteria; phylum Actinomycetota; class Thermoleophilia; order Solirubrobacterales; family JACPNS01; genus JACPNS01. Next base: position 20,498 of record JACRKX010000010.1, read on the forward strand.
CGATCGCAGCCCTGAAGTCCGCGTCGACCCGCTGACCGGACTGCGCGTGCTCGTTGCCGGCGGCCGCGCCACGCGCCCCGGTGGACTGCCCAGCTTCGACGCCCCACCGCCGATCGACGCTGACACCGACCCGTTCGCCGAGGGCAACGAGACCGACACACCGTCCGAGGTGTGGGCCGACCGGCCGGGCGGCGGCGCGCCCAACACGCCCGGCTGGCGTGTACGCAGTGTCCCGAACCTGTACCCGGCGCTAACGCAGAGCTTCGACGGCAGCGGCGGCGAACCGTCCGATCCCCTGGCCGTCAGCCAGGGCATGCCGCGACTGCTCGATGCATCCGCCCCAGCCTACGGCGAGCATGAAGTGATCGTCAACAGCCCGCGCCAGATCCAGTCCCTAAGCGAGCTCTCCGCCGACGAACTCGAGCTCGCGCTTGCGGGATGGGCCGCGCGCATCGCACACCACGCAGCCAATCCGGCGGTCGCCTACCCGCATCTCTGCGTGAACGAAGGCAAGGCGGCCGGCGCCTCGCTGCCGCACAGCCACGCTCAGCTCTACGTGCTGCCATTCGTACCGGCCGCCGTCGCGCGCGAACGCGAGCGCATGCGCTCGTACTTCGAGCAGACCCAAGGGCGCAGCTTGATGGAAGACCTGCTGGCAGACGAAGCCCGCGCCGGTGAGCGCATCGTCGCAATCGACGACAACGCTGCGCTGCTGGCGCCATACGCCGCCGGCACGCCATACCGCCTGTGGGTGCTGCCGCGCGGGCGCGAAGAGCAGTTCGAGCTCAGCGAGCACCGCGGGGCGACGATGCTGCACACCGCCTTCACGGCACTGCGCGCCGCGCTCGGCGCCACGCCACCGCTGAACATGTGGGTGCGCACCGCTCCCCGCGACTCGGAGGGCTTCGGCTGGCGAATCGAGATCGCGCCGCGCATCGGCCAGCCGGCCGGCATGGAACTGGGCACCGGCGTCAACATCAACGCCGTCCCGCCCGAGGCCGTGGCCGCAATCCTGCGCGACGCGCTCGGCGCCTGATCCGCCGGCCGCGACCTACCGCCGATGATCTGGATCGTCCTCACGATGATCGCCGCCGCCGGTGCCGGCGGTGTCTTCGCACACAACAAGCCCCACCCAGCCGAACGCACAGCCAAACGGCTGATGGACCTGGTGTTGTGGGTGCTGATCCCGCCGGTGCTGTTCTTCAACCTCGTCCATTTCGAGCTGACGGCCGAGGTTGGTGGCGCACTGGCCTTCGCGGTCGCCGCCAACGTGCTGGTCGCCATCACGGCCTGGCTCGTCGGATCGCGCGTGCTGCGTCTCGGCCGCCCGGCGACGGGCGCGATGATCGTCTGCTCGCTGCTCGGAAACACGGCCTACCTCGGCTACCCCGTCGTCACGGCCGCCGAAGGGTTCGACGCGCTCGGGACCGCGGTGTCGTACGACATCCTGATCTCGGTTCCGTTTCTGCTGATCGTCGGCTTCAGCGTGGGCGCGGCATTCGGCACCGTCGCCGAGGGCACTCGCGACCGCGTCAAGAGCTACTTCACGCGCAACCCGCTGATCTGGGCGACCGTCGCCGCTCTGCTGGCACCAGACTCACTCAGCCCGGATTGGGCCGTAGACGCCAGCCGCGTGCTCGTCTTCGCGATCCTGCCGCTCGGTTTCTTCGCCGTCGGCATAGTGATGCTGCGCGAAAGCGAAGACGACCATCTCGGCTTTCCCCCGAAGCTGACCGCGCCGGTCGTCGCCACGGTCGTGATGCGCCTCGGCGTCGCCGCCGGGTTCCTGCTGCTGATCGATAAGACCGTCTTCGAGATCCCCGACGTCTACCTGATCCAGGCCGCGATGCCGGTCGGCGTCAACAACCTGCTGCTCGCCAACAACTATGGCCTCGACCGCAAGCTCGCCGCCGGCGCGATCGTCTGGAGCACGATGATCGTGGCGGTGGCCGGATTGATTCTGGAGTTCGTCTAGACGCTCGGCCGCGAACGAGCCCGCCATCCAAGGAACCTGATCGCCGCCATCGCCACTAGAAGGGCGCCAAGCGATATCAACACGATTGTCAGATCCGGCATCCACAGCCACGCACCGCGGTAGGTGAGCCCGGCCGACGGCAGGAACAGCAGCACCGCACCGGCCACGAGACGAAGCGCCACCCCGGCCAGCGCGCGAGGACCCTCGCGACCACGCCCGGGCGGCGGCGCGCGCACCGCGCGCACCACACCGAAGACGGCCAGCGCAAGCAGCACGATCGCCAGCATGTCGAAGACGAGATAGAAACGCATCAGCGATCCCTGCTTGACGGGCTCGCCAAGCAGCGCATCGACAACATTGCGCGACGTCAAATCCATCGCCTGTGGATTTCCCGGGATCTCCATTTCCTGTCCGGCGTTGACCAGCGTGACCACACCCCAGCCGCGCTCGGGCAGCAGCACGAACATCGAACTCGAGTCGGGCGTATTGCCCGGATGCAGGATCGCGCGCTCGCGCCACGGTCCGCCGATGAACCAGCCGAGCCCATAGCTGCTCTGCTGTGAATCGGCCCACGCGCCGAGCGCGGCGGGGCGGCCCGGCGTGAAGAGCTTCGCCAGCGACCGCTCCGATATCAGCCGTTCGCCAGATTCGGTGAGACCGCCGTTCAACAGCGCCGCGAGGTACTTGCCGAGATCGAGCGCA
>JACRKX010000011.1 GCA_016219715.1 Actinomycetota bacterium
CAGGCATCGGCGCGGGCGGCATCGCGGGGGCCGGAGGCGCTACGGCCTCGGGCGTGGCCTGCTCGCCGGGCATCGGCGCCGGCTTGCCGACGGGAATGCCGAAGAACTTGTGACGCTGACCGGGCTCGACGGTGCCGAGCAACTTGTCGGCGAGCGTCGGTCCCTGCTTGGCGGCCTTGGGAGCCTTCGGGGCTTTTGCGGCCTTCGGTTGCTTGACCTTCTTGGCCTTGCCCTTCTTGCCCTTCTTACCGCTGCTCTGATCGAGCGGCAGCTCGGCGCCGGGCACCGGGACCGCCGCGGGCGGCGCCGGGAAGGCGCTCGCATCCGCGGGCGGCGCGGCATAGGGATCCGGGAAAGCGATTGGCGTCTGCGCCGGTGCGGCGGCATAGGGGTCGACAGCCGGCTGGACCGGCGCGTCGGCGGCGGTCACCGCATACGGGTCGACCGGCGCCCCTGGGGCGGGAACCGGCATGTCGGCCGGCGGTGCCGGCGGCGCGGCGGCGGCAGCGGCAGCGGCAGCGGCAGGATCGACATAGGCCTGGTTCGGGTCGGCGTATGCCTGGTTCGGGTCGGCATAGACCTGCGGTTGTGCGTATGCCTGGTTCGGGTCGGCGTAAGCCTGAGTGGGGTCAACGTAGACCTGATTGGGATCGGCGTATGCCTGGTTCGGATCGGCGTATCCCGGTGCGGCAGCGTAGACCTGGTTGGGATCGACATAGGCCTGGTTCGGGTCGGCCGGAACGGCAACGGCGGCGGGCGGCGGCGCGGCGGCGTTTCCCTTCTTGCCACGCTTGCCGGAAGAACGCTTCTTGCCACGACCTCGCGAGCCGCCGTTGCGCTTGCTTCCCGCAACGACGAGACCACCGACGACCATGCCCTCCATGCCGGGAGGCGCCACACTCTCGGTGCGACCGGTTTCGGGCAGCGGCGCGGTCGGCACGTCGCCGTAGATCGATCCACCGTAGGCAGCAGGCATCGCTTCGTCGAACATGGTTTCAGCATCCGGCGCCGGTTGGGCTTCTGCGTACATCGCGTCGGGATCGCTGCGCTCGAAGACTTCGGGCACGGCCTCGGGTTCCACCGGCTCGACATCCTTGAACGACATCGACGGGTCAAGCACCTCAGCCTCGTCAGAAACTTCGGCATACGGATTGACCACCGCGGGACCGTCACCATCGGCTTCGATCGGTGCGGCCTCGGGTACCTCGAACGACATCGACGGGTCGAGTACTTCGGCCTCGTCCGCAACGGTGGCGTAAGGATTGATGACGGCCGGCTGCTCCGGCTGAACGGTCGGCTCCGGCTCGGCGATCGGCTCCGGCGCGAACTCGGCGGGCACAGGTTCGGCGGCCTCGGGCTGTGGCATTGCCAGCGGCTCGAAGGCGGGCTCGGAAACCTGGCCGAGACCGGTCTGGTCGGCCAGCGGTTCGACGACTGGGTCAGTCACCGGCTGGAAGGCGGGCTGCTCGGGTTCCGAGGGCGCGCTGCCGGCAGTGAAACCGAAGCTGCTGCCGCTCATCTCGGCTTGATTGTCGGTGATGCCGTACGGGCCGACGACCGCGTCTGGCGCGTCGGCGTGTTCGTCGGCCGCAAAGGGGTCGGCGATCGGTTCGGCCTCCGCCACGGGTTCGGGCGCAGCGAGCGGTTCGGGCGCTGCCAAGGGCTCTGGCGCGGGCGGCGGCTCAGTCGATGCCAGCGGTTCGGGCATCGCCAGCGGTTCGGGCGCCTCAAACGGTTCAGGCGACGCCAAGGGATCGGGTGCGGGCAGCGGCTCAGGCATCGCCATGGGCTCGGGAGACGCCATCGGTTCTGGCGTCGCGAGCGGCTCAGGCATCGCAAGCGGCTCAGGCGACGCGGCCAGCGGCTCAGGCATCGCCAAGGGCTCGGGTGCGGGCAACGGCTTAGGCGAGGCGAGCGGATCAGGCGAGGCGAGCGGCTCAGGCGGTGGCGTTGCGGCCGGATCATCCATCAGGTCGTCGACCGAGAACATGTCGCCGCCGGGCGTCGCCGGTGCGACCGGGTCGTCGGCGAAGTCGTCAATCGAGAACATGTCGCCGCCAGGCGATTCGGCAGCCGGCGCGGGAAGCGGGTCGATCGAAACGTCGGCCAGGTCCTGCAACTCGGCAGGCGGTGGAAGCGGCGCGGGCGTCTCTCCCGGGACCGCGTACTCGACATCGGCCAGACCACCAGCGATCGCCTCGTCGGGCATCGTCACCGAGACATCGTCACCGGCGTCATCGCTGACACCGAACATGTCGTCGGGATACTGGCCTCCGCCAAGACTGACGACGTCAGGCGTCTGGTCGGATGGCTCATCCGAAGCGGGTGTGGGCAGCGGCTCGAAGGAGATCTCCGGCTCGGTGCCCGAGGGCTGTGAATCTGCGAAATGTGCCGACTCCGGGTCCTGCGGAGACCCGGTCGGGAACTGATCGTCTGGCATTGGTCCACCTCAACGATTGCGGTAACGCGCTTTGTATCGGCAGCAAAGCGAGGAACTTCAATCGTGAGACAAGATCACGAATCCGTGATTGCGCGAATCTCGCGCGCAGGAGCGCCCATCGCGAGCATTCCCGGGCCAACTGAGGCGGTCACCACCGATCCGGCGGCGACAAACGCGCCGGAGCCGATCTCGATCTCCGGCAACAACACCGCACCCACCCCGATGCGGCAGCCATGTCGCAGGGTGGGGCCCACGTTGGGCACTTCGGGTGCGCGGCCGGCGGTGTTGTCGTTGGCCATCAACACACCGGGGCCGACGAAGACCTCGTCTTCGATCGTGACATGAGCCGTGACGTTTACAAGTGTCTGGATCTTCACGCGTGAGCCGATCGTGGTGTCGTTCTCGACGATCGCGCCGGCGCCGATCAGCGACTCGTCGCCGACGCTCACGCGCTCGCGAACGATCGCGCGGTCGCCGATCACCGTACGCTCGCCGATCGTGGCGCCGGCGAATACGATCGCGCCGGCACAGACCTTCGCGCCGGCCCCGATCACGGCAGGCGTGAAGACCGACGCCTTGACCGTGGAACGGTCAGACAGCGCCGCTGGTTTGCCGATCACGCAGCCGTCTTGCAGCACGCAGCCATCGCCGACCACCGCGCCGTCGTGCACGATCACGCCGATGCCGATGCCGACATCGTCGCCGATCTTCGCGAGCGGCGAGATGTACGCCGGCGCGGCCGCGCCGGAATCAGACACCGACGCCGCCCCCCGCTACGCCGCCCGCGGAGGCCGAGGACTCGTCGAGCGATCGCTGTAGCTGTTCGAGCACACGGACGACTTGCAGCCCCGAGCGGCCGTCGGTGCGCGGCGTCTCGCCTGTACGGACGCAGTCGATGAAGTGACGGCATTCGATGCGCAGCGGCTCTTCATTTGAGATGCGCGGCTGCCAGATGTCGCCCGAGCGGGCCATGTACTCGCTGTGCGATTCGAAGCTCTGGTCGAAACCCTTGTCGTAGACGGTCAGCTTGCCCTCGACACGCATGTCGTCGAACGTCGCCATGCGCTCACTGCCGACGACCGTGATGCGGCGCTCCTTGTGCGGATCGAGCCACGACCAATGCATGTGCGCGGCGACGCCGGAAGGGAAGCGGAGGTAGCCGAAAACGACATCCTCGACACCGTCGTGAACATACGACTCGCCACGCGCCCACGCTGAAGCCGGGGTCTCTCCGATCAGCGAGAGAGCGACCGAGACGTCGTGCGGCCCGAGGCTGAGCATCGCGTTCTCGTCGGTGCGCAACTGGCCGAGGTTGACCCGCGTCGAGTAGACGTAGCGCACCTCGCCGAGATCTCCGGCCTCGACGAGAGCCTTCAGGCGTTCGACGCCGGGGTGATACTCGAGCAGGTGCCCGACCATCAAGACGCCCGGCGATGATTCGGCCAGCTCGACGAGGCGCTCGGTCTCTTCGAGGGTTGCCCCGAGAGGCTTCTCGACGAATGCGCTCTTGCCGGCCGCGAGCGCTCGTTCGGCGAGCGGTACGTGCTGCGGAACGTTGGTGGCGATCACCACCGCGTCGAGCGAGTCGTCGTCGAGCAGATCCTGAAACTCGGTGGTGGTGCGGGCCTGCCGGTGGTTGTGCGCATGCCGCGCAAGCGCGCTTTCGTTGCCGTCGCAGAGCCAGGCGACCATGGAGCCCGGCAGCGCATCGAAGTTGCGCGCCAGGTTCGGGCCCCAGTAACCAAGGCCGACCATCCCGACGCGCACGGCCGGAGTGTCGCCGCCGCCACTCACAGACGCGCCACGTTGCCTGAGTCGATGCCCTGGGTGACGCCGCGAAAGTCGAGCACCTGGCGTGCGCGCTCGACGACGTCGCGGTAGTCGATACCGCTGTGCGCGGTGACGACGATCACGAGATCGGCGCGGGCGATGATTTCGTCGAGCGGCTCGCTCTCGAGAGCGAAGGCCGGCAGCGACTCGACGTGAGGGTCGTGGTACGAGAGCGTCGCGCCGAGCCCCTTCAGCCGCTCCATGACGGCCAGAGCGGGCGATTCACGGATGTCGCCGACGTCGGGCTTGTAGGCGACCCCAAGCACCGCGACCTCGGCATTGGCGGTGGCAACGCCGTTCTTGTTGAGCAGGTCTACTGCACGCCGGGCGCAGAAGCGCGGCATGCTCTGGTGGATGCGGCCAGCGAGTTCGACGAACTCGGCCGAGACGTCGTACTCGCGCGACTTCCAGGACAGGTAGAACGGGTCGACCGGCAGGCAGTGACCTCCCAGGCCGGGGCCGGGCTTGAAGCTCATGAAGCCGTAGGGCTTGGTGGCGGCGGCTTCGACGACCTCCCAGACATCGATGTCCATGCGGTCGCAGATCACGGCGAGCTCGTTGACCAGCGCGATGTTCACCGCGCGAAAGATGTTCTCGAGCAGCTTCGTCATCTCGGCGGCCTCGGGCGCCGAGACCTCGACCACCGTGTCGCAGATCGTCTCGTAGAGAGCGCGGGCGCGGGCGGCTGCCTCAGGACCGTCGCCACCGACGACCTTCGGCGTGTTGCGCATCGTGAAATCGGTACGGCCGGGATCGATGCGCTCGGGCGAGTAGGCGACATGGAAGTCTGTGCCCGCCTTCATTCCCGACTCCTCGAGCAGCGGCACGAGCCGCTCCCGCGTGGTGCCTGGATAGGTCGTGCTTTCGAGCACGACGAGCTGGTCCTTCTGCAGCACGCCGGCCAGCGCGGTGGCGCTGCTCACGAGCGCGCCGAGGTCGGGCTCGCGATTGGGCGTGAGCGGCGTAGGCACGGCGATCACGATCGCCTGGCAGTCCTTCAGGTCGGCGTAGTCGGCCGTCCAGGTTGCCTTGCCGGCCAGGGCCGCGATCGCGCTCTCGGGGACGTCTTCGATGTAGGACCGTCCCTCGCGCAAGGCCGCAAGCTTCGAGCCGTCGACATCGAGCCCGACGACCTCGTGACCGGCGTCGGCAAACGAAACCACCAGCGGCAGTCCCACGTATCCCAAGCCGATCACGGCAACCTTCATGACGCTGACTCTACCCCCGAGCGCCGCGTAATCGCGACGCTGTTCTCGAGTGCCTCGACGACTGCGGCGCCGGCCGTTCCCGCGCCGTAGAGCGCGGGCGGCTCACCGGCCGGGCGACCGGCTGCCAGCGCCGCCGCAACCCGCTCGGCGTCGAGCTCGACGAGCGTGTTCCAGCCGCCGTCGAGTGTCTCGATCCACTCGGTTGACGGACGCAGCGTGAGGCACTGCGTGCCGAGCCAGACGGCCTCTTTTTGCAGGCCACCCGAGTCGGTCAGCACCGCGCGCGCGACCGAAGTCAGCGCGATCGTCTCGAGATAGCCGACCGGCGGCAACAGCCGTACGTGCTCGGCCGCGGCCAGGCGATGGATCAGCTTGAAGCGCTCGAGCCGGTCCTGCGTGCGAGGGTGCAGCGGCAGGACGACCGTGGCCGGCAACGATTCGATCAGCTCGACGAGCCGCGTGAGCGCGCCCGGGTCGTCGACGTTCGCCGCTCGATGCGCGGTCATGAGCAAGAACTCCCCGGGCGAGACGGCGTAAAGCTCGCAGACGGCCGCCGCGTCAACGATCTCTCTCGCGCGAAGCACCACGTCGCCCATCACGTCTCCGGTCGCCACGACCTCGCCGATCACGCCTTCGCGGGCAAGGTTCTCGACAGCCGCGCCACTCGGCGCAAGCAGCAGGCCCGACAGCGCGTCGCAGACGACGCGGTTGACCTCTTCCGGCATCGCACGGTCGAACGAGCGCAGACCGGCCTCGACGTGCGCCAGCGGCACCCCTGCCTGCGCGGCCGCCAGCGCGCCCGCCAGAGTGGAGTTGGTGTCGCCGTACACGACCACGGCGTCAGGCGAATGCTCGGCAAGCAGTGGCTCGATCGCGGCGAGCATACGGCTGGTCTGCCGGGTGTTGCTGCCTCCCGCAATCCCGAGGTCGACATCGGGCTCTGGCAGCGCGAGTTGCTCGAAGAAGATCTCCGAGAGCTCGCGGTCGTAGTGCTGGCCGGTGTGCACGAGGATCTCCTCGTGGCGCTCGCGCAGCAGTGGGCTCACGGCGGCCAGCTTCACGAACTGAGGGCGGTTTCCGATGATCGTCAGGATCTTCATGGCGAAAGCATGACGCGGCGCGGCGCCGCCATGGCGGCGGGCAAGAGCCGGTCTCTAGACGGGATTCGCGGCCCCGGCCGCGACTCTTGCCGCGACGGCATCGGCCAGCGCCTGCTTGGCACGCAAGGTCAGCGGCCCGGGCGCCTCGTACTCGGTGTCTTCGATCGCGCCGACGGCCTGAACCTCGCGCACGCTCGAGCAGAGGAAAGCCTCGGTGGCGCCCTCTAAGTCGGTGCGCGTGGTTGGGCGCTGCTCGACTGGCACGCCCTGAGCAATCAGGCCCTGCACGATGACGGCGCGAGTGATCGACGCGAGGATGTCGCCCAGCGGCGGCGTGACCAGCCGTTCGCCATCGGGCGACCAGAAAATCGAGGCAGTCGGCGATTCCAGCACATCGCCCCCGGGCGACGCCAGCAGGGCCTCGTCGAAGCCACGCTCCTTGGCGAGCCGGTTGCTCAGCATGTTGGCGGCGTAGCTCAGCGTCTTGTAGCCGTTGAGAATCAGCGTCGGCTGGTACTCGACGATCGCCAGCCGCACCGACGGCGGGTAATCGCCCAGCGGCTCGCTGCTGACCAGCCGATGGCCGCCGCGGGTGAAGACGATGCGAATGGCGAAGTCGTCGGTGCCTCGCGCCTCGACGAGTTCGGCGACTTCGCGCTCGATCTGGCGCAGATCAATCTCGGGCAGACGAATGCCCTTGGCGCTGCCGAGCAGCCGCTGGATGTGCTCTTCGAGGCCGAAGGGGTGGCCGCCGTAGGAACGCAGCACCTCGAATGCGCCATCGCCGCGCAGGAAGCCCTCGTCCGTGGCCGGGATCATCGCCTCGGACGACGGTGTCAGAACTCCGTCGAGCACTGTGTATTCCTCAGAATTCAACCGGGCCTCCTGCTTGCCGTACGAAGCAAAAACCGAAATGGGCCATGAAGGAATCGAACCTTCAACCTTGGGATTAAGAGTCCCCTGCTCTGCCAATTGAGCTAATGGCCCGTCTGGGACAGGGTAGTGAATGCGAAACTAAATCAGCGCGAAAAGACCGCCACGCGGAGCGGCGAACCGCTACTTGCCGCTGGAGGCCGGGGGAGCCGAGTTCTCTAGGCCGCCGAACGGCGAGCCGACGCCAGATGAGCTCTGGTTGTTCTGCTGTGCGGCGAGCTGCTCCTGGATCTGCTTCTGGATCGCCTGGTTCTGCTGCTGGGCGAGCTTCAGAAGCTGCTTGATCTCACGCTCAACGGCTTTGACCTGATCCGGTTCGGCCAGCTCACGGGCCTGCACGGCCGACGCGTCGGCAACATGCGAATCGCCGGCTGAAAGCGCGAAACGCATCAGCGCCAGGTAGTTGGACGCATTGGGCTGCTGCTCGGCGACGATCATCTGAAGCTTCTGCGCGCCCTTCGCGTCTTGTTTGGAAACGTAGGCGTTGACGGCGTAGTTGGTGGTGTCGAGATCGGGCTTGTCGCCGACGAGCTTCTTGTACTTGAGCCAGTCCTTGAGCAATAGGTCCATCTGCTTGAGGCCGTCTTCGTCGAACTCCTGCGCCTCCTGGTTGAAGCTGAGGCCGGCCAGGCTGTAGCGAGAGGCGATCAGCTCTTCGTAGGCCTCGGTGCTCTTCGGATTCGCGGCCACCGCCTTGGAGGCTTCGTCGACGGCATCCTTGTACTGGCTGTCGCCACCGCCGCCGTTTAGCGCGTCGCTGAGACCGCCGCTGACGTTGCTGCCGATTCCGAACAGCACAAGACCGCCCGCCATCAGAATGGCGAGCGCCAAGTAGATCGCCTTGATGGCGCTCTTCCGACGTCCTTGTAGATCAAAAAGCATGATTCCCCGGCGCAGAAGTTACCGCACTGCGGCACCCGTTTCTGCCGATTCATCCTCGACGGGCCGGTCCGGTCGCTCGGCGGACTGGTCGGCGGCGGCGCCAAACCAGGTCGCCAGCCAGATGCTCAACTCATAGAGCACCAGCAGCGGCGCCATCTCGATCAGCATCGAGACGGGGTCGGTACCCGGCAGCAGCATCGCCGCCACCGCTATCAACAGCACTGCGTAACGGCGATTCTGACGCAACTGCGACGGCGTCACCAGTCCAATCCGGGTGGCGATCACGATCGCCAGCGGCAGTTCGAACAGCAACCCCATCGCCATCGTCGTCAGACCGAAGAACGAGTAGTACTCGCTGGCGCGCACGAAGATCTCGAACTGGTCGTCGTTGAAGTTGAGCAGGAACTTGATGGCCGCCGGCAGCACGAGGAAGTAGCCAAACGCCACCCCAGCCAGGAACAGGAACGGGGTCATGATCAGCAACGGCGTGGCGACC
>JACRKX010000012.1 GCA_016219715.1 Actinomycetota bacterium
CCGAAGAGGCCAGCGACGATTCCGGCCCCAAAGCCGGCCAGGATCACCTCGACGGCTTCGATCAGATCACCCCGGTGACGTAGAGCGCGGCGATCGTCAGCGCGAGGATCGCGAACAGCCCCGAGAGCACCCGGTTGCTCAGCCGCTGCTGCAAAGCGGTGCCGGCGATCACTCCACCGACGGCGGGAATGCCGATCAACACCCCCTTCACGACATCGATGTCGCCGAAGATCGCGCTTGCAGTCGCCGCGAAACAAGCCACGACGACGATCGCCATCAATGAGGTACCGGTCGCCAGTTTCTCGTTGAATCCGCGCCAGACGACCAGCAGCGGCACCATCACCGTGCCGCCGCCAACGCCGAACAGGCCCGAGAACAGGCCGCCGGCCACGCCAATGCCGGCCAGCTGCCGGGCATCGCCCGACGCGTGGTTCGAACCGCTCCGCTGCATCGTTAAGCGATACTAGACACGTGCCTCCAGACGAATCAGCCTCGGCGACCGGCGCCGCCGCGAACCCCGCGGTCCTTCAGCAGTGGCTCACCGCCGCCCGCGAAACGCCGAAACGCTGCGCGCTCTTCTGCGACGTCGACGGCACGCTCGCTCCGGTCGTGCCACGCGCCGAGCAGGCGATGGTGCCGCTCGAGGTGAGCCGGCTTCTGGGGCGACTCTCGGCTCAGCTCGGAGTCGTCGCCTGCGTAAGCGGCCGCACGGCGGCCGACGCCAAGCGGCTCGTGGGTGTCGGCGGTGTCGTCTACGCGGGCGCCCACGGCGCCGAGTTGCTCAACCCGGCCACCGGCGAGATCGAGCGCACCCCCGAGCTCGAGGCGTGGCGCGAGCCGGTGCAAAAGTTCGTTTCCGCGCTCGACCAAACCGAGCTTCGCCGCAACGGCGTGCGCCTCGAAGACAAGGACTTCATTCAGGCCCTGCACTGGCGCGGCGCCGAAGAGCCCGATCTGGCCGAAGAGCTGATCGAGGAGATACGCACGGCCGCCGTAGCCGAGGGATTTGAAATCCATCGCGGCCGCATGGTGCTCGAGATCCGCCCGCCCGTCGAGTTCGACAAGGGGGTAGCCGTGACGCGCATGATCCGCCGCTACGCCGTACAGCACGCCGCATATGTCGGCGACGACATGACCGACCTAGACGCATTTGACGCGCTGCGCGCGTTGCACCGCGAAGGCACACTGGCCTCGGCGCTTTGCATCGGCGTCTCCAGCGAGGAGCAGCCGGACCGTCTCGCCGCCAGCGCCGACGTGATGGTCGATGGCCCGCGCGGCGTCACCGAGCTTCTGAAGACGATCTGACGACCGGAGCGGGAAACGACGCGTGAGATTTTCCGAGTACCTGCGAACGACGGTGCTGCTGCTTTCGTCCACCTCGATCGCGCTGCTGCTGATCGCGATTCTCGCGATCGTGCGTGAAAGCAGTGGCGTACTGCTGGTCTTCACGATCGTCTGGATCGTTGCCTCGGTGGCGATCGGTCTGTGGATCGGCCGCGGCGGCGCCGCGATGGAGTCGATTCGCGCGCTGCTCTCACGCTCGCGGCCAGAACCGGTCTTTCCGCGAATTGAGCCAGGCGCCGTGCTGCTCACGCGGCTCTGGCCAGTGCTGCTGATCGCGCTGGCCGCGGCGGTGGCGTCGATCTGGTTTCCCTCGCTCGCGATCGCGACATCGGGTTACGGACTGATCTGGGCGCTGTCCTGGCGTAAGCAGGCACTCGCCGTCGAGGCGATCGAAGAGCGCGATGCCGTGCACTTCTGGCTGGTGCGCGGTTCGGTGTTCAGCCGGCCGAAGCTGGTGCGCGTGCCGGCGATGTGACCAGCCGAGCACACGCTTGCGGTTAGGGTTTTGGCGCGATGACGAACTCCGAACCTGTCGACGCGTCGGTCTGGCTGATCCTGCCGACGTACAACGAGGCCGAGAACATCGGCCCGATCGTTGCCGCCGCCACACAACGGCTTGGCGAATGCGCGCGCGAGCACACGGTGCTGATCGTCGACGACAACTCGCCCGACGGCACCGGCGATGCCGCCGATCTGCTGGCCGCCAGCTACCCGACCGTAGAGGTCCTGCACCGCGAAGGCAAGGAAGGGCTCGGCCGCGCCTACCTGGCCGGCTTCGAGGTAGCGCTCGACAGCGGCGCGGATCTGATCGTCGAGATGGACGCCGATTTCTCGCACGACCCGCGCGACCTGCCGCGGCTGGTGCGTGCCGCCGATGCCGAATGCGACCTGGCGATCGGCTCTCGCTACGTGCCGGGCGGAGGCGTACGCGACTGGAGTCTGGCGCGTCGTATCCTCAGCCGCGCCGGCGGGCAGTACGCGCGGCGCATCCTTGGAGTCGACGTGCAAGACCTGACAGGCGGCTTCAAGTGCTTCAGAGCCGAAACGCTGCGCGCGATCGCGCTCGACAAGGTGATCAGCAACGGATACGGCTTCCAGATCGAGTTGACCTACCGCACGATCCGTGCCGGCAAGACCGTCAAGGAGGTGCCGATCTGGTTCACCGAGCGACGCGCGGGCGAGTCGAAGATGAGCCCACAGATCGCGGTCGAGGCAGCCGTTCGCGTGCCCGGCCTGAAGCGACGGGTCGACGCCGAGTTCGCCGCGGCGGCGCTCAGCGAGGAACCGCGCCCGTCCGAAACCGTGTCGTCAAGGTAAACGGCCACGAGCGGCCGCGGTTGTAGACGCGGCCCGAAGCCGTGGCGGTGTACCAAGCGTTCGCGGCCAGCGCCTGGCGCGGCAGCAGCGCGAAACCGCCCTGCAGGTAGCGAGCGTTGCGCGAGCCGCGATCGCTGACCGACAGCGGCACCGAAACGCCCGAATCGCCGACCAGCGTGGCCGCGTCGACTGCCGACCTGGTCACCTGCCACTGTCGCCAGGGACCGTTGACCACCACTGTCAACGGCGTCCCCAGCCGTGCTGCCCCCGGAGCGTCCAGCAGCGGATTGGGCGATTCGTAGCCGGGGAAGACCGGCGCGTGACCGGCGCTGCCATTCGCCGGCCAGGGATAGAGCGTCAGGCCGGGCGTGCGCGCGGCAGGCGAACCTGAGACACCACTCAGCACCTGCAGGCAGCTGAACCCGGCGTGAGCCGAAAAGCCCGAGACACGCAGCCTCGGCTGCAGGATCGCGAGGCGGTGGTAGACCGTCTGTCCCCACGCCTCGCTGGGCAGCAGACCCGGAGCGGCAAAGACGCTGCGCGAGGCCGCGCGGGCGCCTAGCTTCGTGAAGTAGCGGCTCGAGCGCCGTTCGAGGTGGCCGAACTCTCCCGTACGGCTCATGTAACGATTGTGCAGCTTGCAGCCGCGGTTGAGCTTGCCGTGGAAGCCGCGCACCGAGGGCAGCCCGGCCTGCACGCGCATCGCGTTTAGATCGCGCAGCGCAGTCGACGGCGCGACGGCCGCGGCCGGACCTGCCTGCATGAGCGCGGCCGCCGTAGCGACCGAAGCGATCAGGACGCCGCGGCACCGCGGCGTGCGAGCTGTTGAACTGCGTGCTTGTATTTGTTACCTCGCGGAGGCGGGGAGAGAGCGCCTGACCAGTTCGGGTGGCGCATCGGCGAGAATACGCACGACCTTCGGCGAGTTTGCCGGGGGGTCGCTATACTTTCTGAAGTATTGGAATGATCGTAGATCGAAAGCCGCAGCTCGAGACCGGGCCGCCGACGATTCAGACGAAGGAAAGAGAGCTACCAAGATGGCCGAAATCAAGACAGTCACCGACGCCAACTTCCAGGCCGACGTCGTTGAATCCGACGTACCGGTCTTGGTCGACTTCTG
Source organism: Actinomycetota bacterium (assembly GCA_016219715.1). Taxonomy (GTDB): domain Bacteria; phylum Actinomycetota; class Thermoleophilia; order Solirubrobacterales; family JACPNS01; genus JACPNS01. The sequence continues at coordinate 3,782 of JACRKX010000012.1, forward strand.
GGCCCCGTGGTGCGGACCGTGCCGCATGGTCGCTCCGGTTCTCGAGGAGATCCAGCAGGAGCGCGGCGACGCGATTCAGGTCGTCAAGCTGAACGTCGATGAGAACCCGCAGACGGCCGGCAAGTACCAGGTCATGTCGATCCCGACGCTGATCCTGTTCAAGAACGGCGAGATCGCCCACAAGGTGATCGGCGCGCTGCCGAAGCGCCGCCTCGACGCCGAGCTAGAGCCGGCGCTCGCGTAGCTCCTCCACCGCCGGCGGCCAGCTGCGCCGGCGGTGTCACCGGTCGTGTCATAGGATGGCGCGCATGCCAGTCATCACGATCAAGATGTACGAGGGCCGCACGCGCGAGCAGAAGGACGAAATCGCCAAGCAGGTCACCAAGACGATGGTCGACGTCGCCAAGACGACCGAAGACCACGTGTGGGTGGTCTTCGAGGACATGAAGAAGTCCGACTTCGCGATCGCCGGCCAGCTACAAGACGAAGTCTGACCCGAGCGCTTTAGTTGCTGCTGATACCGGGCGTGCCCTGCGTGTTCGGCACTGCCGTGGTTGCGCCGGTGGCTCCGGTTGAGCCGCCGGTGGTGCCGGTCGGCGCCGGCGTGGTCGAACCCGTGGCTCCGCCAGTTGTGCCGGTCGGCGGCGTGGTGGTCGAACCCGTGGAGCCGCCGGTGCTGCCGGTCGCTCCGCCAGAGGTGGTACCCGACGGAGTGAAGACGTAGCGACCGTCGCTCAAGCGGTAGACCTTGCCGACCTCCTGGCCCTGTCCGGTGCCCTGCTGGCCCGATGTGGGAGGCTGGCCCTTTAGCGGCTCGCCGCCACTTCCCTGCGGGATGATCAGCCCCGTCGCCCCGATCGACGACAGCGCCGCCAGCAACAGCCCGACGGCCAGCACGAGTGAGAGGTCGAAGAGGTTGATCAGGCCGTCGAGCGGGTCTCCGGCCTTGTCGACGCGGCGTCCCGCGATACTTCCTGGTGTCGGTGTGCTTCGCATGCTGAACTTGGCTCGACGTGCGGCGAGGCTAGGCGTTTCCGTCGCCGTCGGTTGCGGGCGGCGAGTCGCTGCCTTCAGCCGGCTCGGAGCCTGACTGCGGCTCTGCCGGAGCGGGAATGCTCGGCGACTTGTCGGTCGGCGCCTCGGGCACGACCGGAGCGGGAGCGCTGGTTGGAGGCGGAGGCGGCGGGAATGCCGGGGCGACCGGAGCAGCGGCGGCGGCCGGCGCTTCCTTGCTCTTCTTCTTGATGCCGAACTTCTTCTTCTTGCCCTCGGCGGCGGCAGCGGCCGGCGCAGGAGCGACGGACATCGGCGCCGGTGCCGCTACAACGGTGGCGGCTTCTGCCGCCGGAGCCGCGGAAGCCGCCGGCGCGGGCTCGGGCGCCCCGGCGGTGGCCGGTGCGATCGTGGCGGTGGAATCGGTCGCGTCGGTGCCCTGGGCGCTTGCCGAACGGGCTGGAGCTGGGGTGCCGACAACTGCCGCGACGGCATCTCCGCGAATCTCGCGCAGGTACTCGAGGTCGGCGAGGTCCTTCGTGTAGTAGCGCTCGCGCACGACCGCCACGCCGAAGGCGATCAGACCGATCGCCACGCCCACCACGGTGATCGCGAAGGCGGTCTGCAACTCATCGGCGAGCACCTTGGCGTCGCCTTCGCCGAGCGCGGCAAGCGCCGGCGCCAGCGGGATCAGCGTTCCCATCAGACCAAGCGCCGGTCCGCTACGCACGAGCAGGCGCACGCGGTCGAGCCGCTTGCTGACGTAGAGGTCGTAGTCGACCAGCGAGCGTTGTGCGTCGACGGGGTTCTGGGCGAACATCGTCGCCACGGCGGCCTGCTTGAGGGCGCCGTTGTAGGCGTACTCGTTGAGGATCGCCTGGGCGCCCGCCGAGTCGCCCGACCAAGCGGTGTGCTGGGCCCGGCGCGAAAGCTGGTCGAAGGGCTCCTTGGTGCGCTGACTGCGCTGGAACGCCTCGACCGCGAGACGGCCTAGCTCGTAGGCCACCAGCGCGAGCGCCAGCAGGGCCAAGATGAGTACGGGGTAACGAAGCCCCTTGGCAACCTCGTTGACCGCGTCAGTGACGGTGTCGCCGAGCGAAGCTGCAACAAATAGATTCACGGATTAATCCACTCCCTTACTGCGCCGGACAGGCCGAGCGCGAACAATAACGCGATCAAATAGGGCCACAGGTCCCCTGGGTCCTCAACTGGCTGAAAAATCGATGAAGCGGCCGACGCCACCGCCTGCTGAAGCGGGGTCAGACCAGGGCTCGTGCCGCTACCCCCGCCCGGCGTAGTGGACGTGGCCGCGGGCGCCGCAAGCAGGACTCCGCTGACGGTCTGAAGCGGCTGAGTGCTGCTTACGTCCTTCGCGAGGTCGGCCACGCCGGAGTTGTCTATGGCCGGTGCTTCGTTTGACTCCTGGGCCGGGGCCGTGGGCTCGGGCTCGGTGGTGGGGCTGGTGGGCTGGGTCGGCTGCGCGGGCGTACTGGTGGCCGGCGGCGTTACGGTGCCGGGAGTCGGGGTGACGGTGGTGCCGCCGAAGCCCTGGCCGGTGCCGGTACCCGTGCCCGTTCCGGTGCCTGTACCAGTGCCGGTACCCGTTCCGGTGCCGGTGCTTTCGCCGTAGCCGGGGTCTTTCGTTGCGCCGTCGTCGGCTTTGCGCGCGGTGTACGAGAACGTCCTCGCGCCAGCGGAATCGTCTGACGCTTTGACCACGACGTTGACTATGTGTATGCCGCGACCCTGCGTGGCGTCGGTGGTCGCGTATCGCTTCTTTGTCGAGAGCTGCAACGGGTTGCCTTTGGCGTCAGCTCCGTACCACGTGTAAGTCAAGCCGGCAGGTGCGTCGCCGACCACGTTGGCCGTCAAGAGGTAGTTGCCGTTGGACTTCTTCTTGGAGGAGATCCTCACGCCGAGCAGCTTCGCGCCCTCCTTCGCCGGCACGATCGCGAATTCGTCGCGCCGTTCGAACGGCACGATCATGTTCTCGGGGATCGCTTCGGAGCCCGGCTGGCCGGGCACGATCGACGGCGTGTCCCACTTGCCGATGCCAGGCTTGCGACCGCTGTCGAGGATCAACGGCGGGGGCGTGCCGTCGTCTATGCCGGTAAGCGGGGTGAGCACGATCGATGCGTCGAGATCGCGACTTCCGCGACGGATCTTCACGAACGGAACCTTGGAGACGTCGACGTCGCCGCGTGCCTTGAGCACATCGATCAGCGAAACGCCGGTGAGATCGACGCTGTGTGAGTGCGTGCGTAGTTCACTGCGACAGTGCTCCCTCGGCACACAATGTAATACCCGCGACCGCATAGGGATGCGGATTCCGCGGCGAATTAACGCCCGCATAGCACTGCATGAAGGCTGCCTTCAACCGCCGCGCTCGATACCTGGGAAACTCGCCCATCTGGCGTACCACCGTGGTCGCTGCTACACGCAGGAGTTGTCGGCCTTCTTGCGCTTGACGACGGGGTAATGCCCGTCGGCGAGCGCCAGAACGCTGTCGCTAGTCGCCAGCACCTTCGACTCGTCGACACCCGTCGAGGTCGCGTAGACCTTGAAGTGTCCGTCTTTGGCCTGAAGTTTCCGCAGCGCGAGCTTCGACTTGGAGGCGGGCTTGCCCAGGGCGTCGTATGCCTGGATGACCAGCGCGGTGGCGTTGGAGTTAGTGTCGCCCCCGGCTGTGTCGGGGTGGTAACCATCCTGAACGTTGCGCTGGAAGCGCATCCACTTGAACGAGCCGGTCAGCGCCCGGTCTGTGCGCTTGACCCCTGCCGCGCGCAGTGCCTGGATCATCAGTGCGGTCGACTCGACATCATCGCCCTTGGTCGTGGACATCGCGAAGTTCCAGCCGCGCGACTTGCGTTTGTCCTTCGCGAACTTGACGGCCTTCGACGGAACCTTCTCGTGCGCGGCCTTGAGGCCGAGGATCGCGAGCGCGTGGTCGAAAGCCGTGTCACCGTACTGACCCTTGCTGGAATAGAACTGGTTGAGCATCGCCACCAGGTCAACCTGGTTTCCCGCCGACCCGAAACAGCGCGGGCGCTCGCCGGCCGCCACAGCCGCAAGCAGCAGCTTGCCGGCCGCTCCCGCCGTGTTGCCGTAGTTCGGCGCCTCTTCCTTCAGGTTGCCGGTCAGCTCGGCGATCTGTGCATTTGCCTTCGACTTGCTCTTGACGTTGCCCGAGCGGCGCGCCGCCGTGAGCGCGCTGACCGCGTCGGCCTGGAATCCGGTGTGACTGAAGGCCGACATCGATCGCGAGTAGAGGTAGCTAGCGCCCTTCTTGGTGGCGCGCTGGTTCGCGTTGTCGGCGGCCACGGCCAGACCGGCGCCGGCCAGCAGCATCAGCCCCGCGGCCAGTGCCAGAACCAGTGAAGACATTCGAAAACGCATGCGCTTTATTAACCCCCGTACGAGATGAACGATTCGGGATCGGCCGTATGGTGGCGGCTGCGATCGGGCTCGGCGCGGTCGGCTGGTCCGCCGTCAGTCAACAACGTCAGTCGGCTCGGCGAACGGCGATCCGCAATTCGAGGCCTTCCACGGTAGCGACCGCGCCGTCGTCGAAGGCCGCGTCGCCGAAGTCGATCGTGGCGGCGAGTGTCTCGCCGCCGACGTAGTCCTCGTGGGCACGGGCCGCGTCGAGCAACGCGGCGTCGCCACCGAGCCGCAGGACGATGCGGTCTTCAACGGCCAGACCGGCGTCCTTGCGGGCGTTCTGAATTGCGTGCACGACCTCGCGCGCCAGACCCTCGCGCTTGAGCTCGTCGGTGATCGTCAGGTCGAGCGCCACGGCGTGTGTTCCCTCGCGCTCGAGCTGGTAGCCCTCGGGCGGAGCGAGCACAACCTGAAGGTCGTCGGCCGTGAGCTCGTAGTCGTCTCCGCCGATGCTCAACGCGACAGATTCGCCGGCCTTCAGTTTGGCGGCCGCCGCGGCACCGTCGAGCGCGGCGATCGCGTCTTTGGCCAGCGGCATGTTCTTGCCAAGACGCGGGCCGAGCGTCTTGAAGTTGGGCTTCAGTTCGAGCTTGGCGAGCTCGTCGGCGTCGGTCACGTAGCGGATCGACTTGACGTTGAGCTCGTCGGCGATCAGTTGCTCGAAGCGACCGATCGCCTCGCGCTCTTCGCCGGTCGCCACGACGACGGCCTCGGCCAGAGGCTGGCGCAGCTTCATCTTCGCCTGGGCGCGAGCGGCGCGGCCAAGTTCGACGGCCTCGCGGGCCGTTTCCATAGCCGCCTCGAGCGGTTCGTCGCGCAGCGTCGCGTCGGCTACGGGGAAGTCGGTCAGGTGCACACTCTCGGCGCGCGTTTCCGCCGGTGCGAGCTTGCCGTAGATCTCGTCGGCGATGAATGGGGTGAACGGCGCCAGCAGCTGCGAGACCGTTACCAGGCAGGTACGCAGAGTGGCGATCGCCTCTGCGTCGGCGTCCCAGAAACGGCGGCGGTTGAGGCGTACGTACCAGTTGGACAGATCGTCGACCAGAGCGTCGATCGCGCGGCCGGCGGTGGTGGTGTCGTAGTCGTCGAGCCGCTCGGTGACGGTGACGACGGTCTGCTGCAGACGCGACAGCGCCCAGCGATCGAAGTCGTCGCGCTCGGCCGCGGGGCGAGCGCCCGCGCCGTCCTCGTTGCCGGCGTTGGCGTAGAGCACGAGGAAGCCGTAGGTGTTCCACAGCGTCAGCAGGAACTTGCGTACCGACTCGCCGACGGTTTCGATGCTGAACCGGTAGCCGGCCCACGGCTCTTTCGAGGTGAAGTAGTACCAACGAAATGCGTCGGCGCCGTGCTGATCGATCACGTCCCACGGAGCGACGACGTTGCCGCGCGACTTGCTCATCTTGTGGCCTTCGGGGTCGAGGATCAGGCCAAGGCAGAGCACCGTTTCGTAGCTCGGCTTGCCGAACAGGATCGTGCTGACGGCGAGCAGGCTGTAGAACCAGCCGCGCGTCTGGTCCTGCGCCTCGCAGATGTATTGCGCCGGAAACTTCTCGTCGAAGACGTCGGCGTTCTCGAAGGGGTAGTGCCACTGGGCGAACGGCATCGAGCCGCTGTCGTACCAGGCATCGATCACCTCGGGAACTCGGTGCATGATGCCGCCGCAGCCGGGTTCGTCGCAGGCGAAGGTGACATCGTCGATGTAGGGACGGTGCGGATCGTCGGGCATCGCTCCGCCGCGTTCGGCGACCTCGGCGAAGCTGCCCAGGCAGGTTGCGTGGGCGCGATCCTTGTCACAAGTCCAGACCGGCAGCGGCGTGCCCCAGTAACGCTCGCGGCTAAGAGCCCAGTCGATGTTGTTCTCGAGCCAGTTGCCGAAGCGGCCGTGCTTGATGTGCGGCGGATACCAGTTGATGCCTTCGTTGCCTCGCAGCATCTCGTCGCGCACGGCCGTGGTCTTGATGTACCAGCTGGCCTTCGCGTAGTAGATCAGCGGTGTGCCGCAGCGCCAGCAGTGCGGGTAGGAGTGCTCGTACTTCTTGTCTTTGAAGAGCAAGCCGCGAGCATGGAGGTTTTCGATCAGCTCGGTGGTGAGGTCGGGGTCTTTGACGAAGCGGCCCTCGAAGCCGGTGACCTGGTCGGTGAACTTGCCCTCCAGCGTCACGGGGTTGTAGAGCGTGTCCTGTTGAGTCGGGTCGAAGAGGTCGTTGGCCACGGCGGCGCGGTAGTCGTCTTCGCCGAAGGCCGGGGCGATGTGAACGAGGCCGGTGCCGTCTTCAGTGGTGACGAAATCGCCGGCGATCACGGGGCTCTTGATCGCGCCCGGCTCGCCGCGGTCTGAGAGCGCGAAGACCGGACCGTCGTATGTCAGACCGATCAGCTCGCTGCCTGGGAATTTCGCGAGGATCTCGTGGTTCTCGCCCAGCGCTCGCTCGGCGAGAGCCTCGGCGACGATCACCGTGCGTCCCTTCGCCGTGGCGCGCACGTAGGTCACGTCGGGCGCGGCAGCAACGGCGACGTTGCCCGGCAGCGTCCACGGCGTAGTGGTCCAGACCAGCAGCGAGTCGCCGTCCTCGACCGGACCGTCCTGCCCGGCTGTCAGCGGAAGGCAGACGTAGACCGACGGGTCTTCGACGTCCTTGTAGCCAAGCGCGACCTCGTGACTGGACAGCGCGGTGCCGCAGCGTGGGCAGTAGGGCACGACGCGATGGCCTTCGTAGAGCAGGTCCTTATCCCAGATCTGCTTGAGCGACCACCAGACAGACTCGACGTATTCGTTGCTGAGCGTGACGTAGGGGTCGTCGAGATCGATCCAGAAACCGATCCGCTCGGTCAGCTTGTTCCAGTCTTCGACGTAGGTGAAGACCGACTCGCGGCATTTGGCGTTGAACTCGGCGATGCCGTAGTTCTCGATCTCGTGCTTGCTGGATAGCCCGAGCTGCTTCTCGATCTCAAGCTCGACGGGCAGGCCGTGGCAGTCCCATCCGGCCTTGCGGTCGACGCGGTAACCCTGCATCGTCTTGTAGCGCGGAAAGATGTCCTTGAAGATGCGCGACAGGACGTGGTGACTGCCGGGGCGGCCGTTGGCCGTCGGCGGTCCTTCGTAGAAGACGTAGGGCTCGCCCTGGGCGCGCTGTTCGAGCGAGCGCTCGAAGATGCCGAGCTCCTTCCAGCGCGCGAGAACGCGCTCCTCGATCTGCGGGAAGCTCTCGCGGGCGACTGGTTCGAATGCGTTTCCGGCCATCGTGTGGTCGTCAGTCTACGGCGCGATTTCGGTCGCGGAAACGGCGACGCCCCGAATGCACGGGGCGTCGCGTTACTGCCGGCGGGCTACGGTCGGCCCGTTCCTGGTTCGGCGTGCTCGTTTAAAGAGTCGCGTGGCGGATCAGGTGGCACCGCACGCGTCGCCGACTCCGTCGCCGTCAGTGTCGAGTTGATCGGGATTGGGGGCGCTGGGGCAGTTGTCGGTCGGGTCGGGTACGCCGTCGCCGTCAGTGTCGGTTTCGGGTGCGCCGTCGCACTTGCGATGACCCCATCCCATGCCGGGACCATCGGCCGGATCGTGACCGAGGTCGTGGCCAAGTCCGTTTTCGGGACCCTCGCCCATGAAGTGGCATTCAACACCGTCGGGACCCCATACGTGGTTACCTTGCGGAACCTGCTCAGACCCGGCCACGACTGGCGCGGCCGTAATCAGCAGGGCGACGCATGCCAACAGCAGCGTCTGGATGATTCGAGTATTCATCACTCCTCCAAGTGGTGATGATTTGCGGAGACCTTTCACGTTAGGTGCACTTGGGCGGCCGCCCCGCAACTTCGGCGATCGGTCGAGACTTATTGTCTAGGCGCGATCAGGTGCTGAATTTTGCGGTCTGCTCGCCGGTGACCGCCCACCGTCCACCCTCGACGCGGACGAGGTTGGTCACGAAGCGCACGCCGATCAGCGCGGCGATGCCGGTCCACGCGCCGACCACACCCCAACCCGCGCCGATCGTGAAGGCGGCGACCGGTAGGCAAGTCGCGGCGGCGGCAATCATTGCCAGCATCATGAAGCGCGTGTCGCCGGCCCCGACGAGCACGCCGTCCCAGGCAAAGACCAAGGCGTTGAACGGCAGCATCAGAACGAAGAGCAGCCACGCATCGCCGATTTCAGCGACCACCGCAAGATCGTCGGTGAACGCGTCGGGAATGACCGAGCGGCCCGCCAGCAACACGACCGCCGCAGCGATACCGGTCATCAGCGAGATCAGCGCGACCCGGCGCGCGAGCGCTCGTGCCTCGGCCGCGTCGCCGGCGCCCAGCCGGCTGCCGACCAAGGTCTGAGCCGCAATTGCGAGCGCATCGAGCGCCAGCGCCAGCAGGATGAAGAGCTGTAGCAATACCTGATGTGCCGCCAACGGCACCGGACCCTGTGCCGCCAGCAACGCAACGGTCACGTTGAAGACGACCAGCAGCGCACCCGTGCGTACGACCAGGTCGCCACCGATCGCGACAAGCGAGCGCATCCGGGCCCACACCGGCGCAAACCGCCCCGCCGACGACCGCAAGAGCACGACGGTGAATGCGGCGGCTGCACCGGCCTGGGCGATCACCGTTCCCCACGCCGATCCGGCGATGTCCATGTCGAGCCCGTAGACGAACCACAGCTCGAGCGCCACGTTCGCCAGATTCGAAACGACAAGGATCTTCAGCGGCGTGACCATTCGCTGCACACCGCGCAGATACCCCTCGCCTGCCAGCACCACCATCACGAACGGCGCTCCGAGGAAGCTGATGCGCATATACGTCTCGGCCTTCTCGGCCACCGCGCCTTCGCCCTGCAGAAGCGCGACGATCTGCGGCGCCAGCACCTCTCCGGCTGCCACCAGTGCCAAGCCAATCGCGAGCGCCAGCCACATCGCCTGCGCGGCAACAGCCCCGGTCGCCTCGCGATCGCCCGTTCCGTACAGACGCGAGACCTGTGCCGTCGTTCCGTAGGCGAGGAAGTTGAACAGCCAGAAGGCGCTGCTCAAGAACGTGGCCGCGAGCGCCAGCGCCGCCAGCTGGGTGGTGCCGAGGTGCCCGACGATCGCGGTGTCGACGAGCAGGTATGTGGGTTCGGCCGCGAGCGCACCGAGCGCGGGGATCGCGAGGGCGATGATGCGGCGGTCGCGGGAGCGGTTGGTGGCGTCGGTCACCGCCTGAGACTAGGTAAGGACTATTTCGGGCAGCGGACGAATCCGCCCAACTTCATGTCGATCTTCTTGCCCTTCGGTGGCGCGTCGGCGATCGAGCGTTCGAGCAGCAGTTGCCTGTGCGTGACCGAGCCGATGGGCCAGCCCAGCGAGTGCTTGAGTCCACTACGCGAGACGATCTGTTGCTCGTCGTACACCTGCACGCCTGACTTCGCCTCGAAGATGACGTGATTGCGAACGCCGCGCGACACCAACTCGAATCCGATGCCCGCGCGGCCCTCGGGATCGGTCTCGCGGCCTAGTGAGCGCACGCCCGGCACATACGCCAGCGCGTTCACAAAGCCCGCTCTTAGCGCCGGTGGTAGGTCCACCGAGGTGATCGAAAGCGCCGCCATGATCGCCCCCCACTCGCCGAGGGCGCCACCACCCGCGTAACCGCTCCGCCGGCCGGAGGTGGCGCGATGAACGCGCCGGTAGATCGCCTCGGGATCGGTTGTGTAACGGCGGAGTTGGCGCGCCGTCAGCCGCTCGCCACCAATCAAAACTTTCGGTTTGCCCGCCGGAGGCAACTGCATCACGATCTCGGAGCCCGGCTGGTTCCAGTCGAGTGGTGAGTCGAGCGGTTTCTGTCCGCGCGCTGCCCGCTTTCGCGCTGACTCTTCGTAATAGTGACGGGCGACCGCGTCCATTCGCTCGGCATTCTCGCGATCGCGATCAGTCGGAAAACGACGCGCGAGGACACGGCTGATCGTGAGTCCACAGAGCCTTCTGCTCGACCACGACTCGGACTCGCCGTCGACCAGAGATCGAGAGTCACCGATGCGCTTTCCATCCAGATCGCGGCCGCCACCGGCACCAGCCCCGAACGTGTACTTCATGCGCGAGTAGACGAACTGGCGCGGCCGCGGTTCGGGAAGCTCAAGCGTCGCCTTCGCGACATCGGCCAGCGCCTGCTTGGTCGTGAGCGGAGCCAACGAATCGTCATCACCCTCCCCGCCTGAGATCACTATCGCCGAAGCCACGCAGATCGCCGCGACGGCCACCGACACCGCGCCGATCCTCCGACGCCGCGATCGCTTGACGCCCGATTGGCGCGCCGTCGACTCCGATCGCGCAAACGAGGCTGCCAGTTCCTCGCGGAGCTTCGCCAACTCCGGTATCGAGTTTCGATTCTGATCGTCGTCAGGCATGATCGAGTACTCCTTCCAAATCCAGTTCAGACCGGTTGATCACAGTGCGCAGGTTTCTCAATGCACGACTGACGCGCGCCCGGACCACCTGTTCGCTGACCGCCAGACACTCGGCGACATCGCCGTAGCTGCGCTCCTCGACCACTCGCAACTGCAGCACCTCACGATGCTCCGGACTGAGCTCCGCGAGCGCCCCGGCAAGCCGCTCTCGCGCCGCCGCAAGGTCCGTCAACCGCTCGACACGTTCGAACGACTCATCGCTGAGCGCGATCGGATCAACCGCCAGTTTCGACAGAGCGCGCCGCTCGATGAATCCGTCCCGATAGAACAGATTGAGCTGGTTGTGTGCAATGCCGAACAACCAGCCGCGAAGCTCGGCGGCGGAGCTTGCTCGACACTTTGCCCGTGCCTCAAACGCTGCCGCGAAGGATTCCGCAAGCAGATCGAACGCGACCTGAGGATCAAATGTTCGCCGTGCGAAGAAGGAGAGCAACTCGTCCGAGTGCGCTTCGAACAGCCGAGTGATCTCGGCGCCGTCGGGGTTGATCGATCGCGAACGCATTCGGGAAGTAGTTGCAGATGGTGCAGATCTTGTGACCGACACGGCCGATCGGACGTGTCGACCGAACCACGCTTACTAATGTCCAACCCGCTTTCGAAACGCGCCGCGCCGACTGTTCATTCACCCCACGGCGGCCCGCGCGAAATCCCCTTCAGCACAGGAGACAACACGTGTCACCCTCCAGCAAGTCCGCCCCCAAGCTCTGGGGCGGCGAGACCGATAAGGCCGTCGCGAACTTCCCCGTCTCGGGCAACGCTATGCCGCCGGCCGTGATCCACTGGCTCGGCGAGATCAAGGCGGCAGCCGCCCGCGCCAACGGCGAGCTCGGACTGCTCAAGCCGACGATGGCTAAGAAGATCGCCAAGGCCGCTGACGAGGTCGCCGCGGGCGACCACAACAGCCAGTTCCCGATCGACGTCTTCCAGACCGGCAGCGGCACCTCGACCAACATGAACAGCAACGAGGTGATCGCCAACATCGCCGGCAAGGGCGTGCATCCGAACGATCACGTCAACCTCGGCCAGTCGAGCAACGACGTGTTTCCGAGCGCCGTGCATCTCGCCGCGCTCTCCGAGGTGAAGACCGATCTGCTGCCGGCGCTGAAGCAGCTCGAACAGTCGCTCGCCAAGAAGTCGCGCAGCTTCAAGAACATGGTCAAGAGCGGCCGCACGCATCTGATGGACGCGGTCCCTGTCACGCTCGGCCAGGAGTTCGGCGGTTACGCCGCGCAGGTGCGCCTCGGCCAGGACCGCGTCAACGACACGCTCGGCCGCGTCGCGCAGATCCCGCTCGGTGGCACCGCGACGGGCACCGGACTGAACACCCACCCCAAGTTCGCCGCCACCGCGCGGAAGCACATCGCGAAGAAGACCGGCATCAAGGCCACCGCGCCGGCCGACCCGTTCGAGGCACAGGCCAACCGCGATGCGCTGGTCGAACTCTCGGGCGCGCTGAAGGTTGTCGCCGTAGGCTTCACGAAGATCGCCAACGACCTTGCGCTGATGGGCAGCGGCCCGCGCGCCGGCATCGGCGAGATCTTCCTGCCCGAACTGCAGAAGGGAAGCTCGATCATGCCGGGCAAGGTCAACCCGGTGATCCCCGAGGTCGTGCTGCAGGTCGGCGCGCAGGTGATCGGCAACGACGCCGCGATCACCGTCGCCGGCTCACAGGGGCAGTTCGAGCTGAACGTTCGCATTCCGTTGATCGCCAAGAACCTGCTCGAGTCGATCAAGCTGCTTTCGTCGGCCGCGCGCCTGCTGGCCGAGAAGTGCGTCGACGGCATCGAGCCGAACAAGGCCGGCTTGAAGGCGAGCGCAGAGAACACGCTGGCCGCGGCGACCGCGCTGAACCCGTACATCGGTTACGACAAGGCCGGTGAGATCGTGAAGGAGGCGGCCGCCAGCGGTCGCAACCTGCGCGAGGTCGCGCTGGAGAAGGGAAGAAGATGGCGCTGGGCGAGTAGCCGCGCCGGCGGCGCGACGCGTCGCCACATCACGCTGGAATCCGACGGGCGCCGCGAGGCGCCCGTCGTCGTTCGCAAAAAACTCCACAAAACTTCGAAACATTTGCGACGAGTATTGGTTGAATCACCATCATGCGCTTCTCAATGCTCCCCACCACACTCGCCGTGCTGCTTGCCGTGTTGGCCTTCGCCGCGCCGGCCGCGGCCGCTCCGACCGATCTCGACTCGCTGTTCGCGAGTGCCGGGATCTATCTCGACACCACCACTGTCAGCGACAGACTCGTCACAGACACTGAGGTGCAGTCCGACGGCAAGATCCTGACGATCTCGTCCGTTGGCTCGCCGTCTGACATCCGGATCAGCAGGTTCACCGATACCGGAGTTCCCGACAACACTTTCGGAACCAACGGCGTGAAAGTGATCGACCTCGCCGGATCGTTCGACCACGCCAACGACCTGCTCGTGCTTGGCGACGATTCGATCCTGGTGGCCGGGAACACCCGCATCACGACTGGTTCGGAGTTCGCGCTGCTCAAGCTCGAGCCCGACGGGGACCTCGACCCGCTGTTCGGTGGCGGCGACGGCTGGATTGCGACGCCGGTCGGCTACGACTTCTGGGGCTACGGATATTCGGTTGACGTACAGACCGACGGCAAGATCGTCGTCGGTGGCGAAGCCGACGGAAACAACACCGGCACCACGGACAACGATTTCGCGGTCGCGCGCTACAACGCGAACGGCACGATCGACACGACGTTCGGATTCGACGATCCGCTGAATGTGGATCCGGCGGTCAAGATCGGGTGGACCACCCAGTCGCTCGAACCGAATCCAAACGAGAAGATCGTCGCGGTATGGGCAATGAACGACGGCACGATCCTGGCCGCCGGCGGCACCCAAACCGGCCTCGACCCGCACTTCGCGCTGGCGCGCTTTCTGAGCACTGGATTCATCGACACGTCATTCGCAACCAATGGCCACACAACTGTTCCAGCTATCTCTAACTACGCCGACCTGCCCAAGGATGCCGTGATGCAGGCCGACGGCAAGGTCGTCATCGTCGGCGAGACACTCTGGGACTCTGGTTTGAGCGGCCGCAGCGACAATGACTTCGGTATCGCACGCTTGAACACCGACGGCTCGATGGACTCCACGTTTGCAGGCGACGGCACGCTCGCGGTCGACTTCAATCTCGCCTACGACTTCGGCAACGGCGTCGCGATCGACGAATGCGGCCGCGCGGTGGTCGTGGGTTCGACTGGCGACGGAATCGTTGCCGGAACCGCTCTCGACCAGTTCGCGATCGCACGCATCTCGCCCGACGGAACGCTCGACACGACTTTCGGCGGCGACGGCAAGTTCACGCAGTCGGTCGGTTCGGTCGACGACTCGCTCGGCTCGGTGGCCATTCAGCCGTCTGACAACAAGATCGTGGCCTCTGGCATCTCGTTCCACAGCTCGATCACCCAGGCCGGCAAGCCGGTGGTCGAGCGCCTTGCCGGTGGCGGCGTCTGCACCCAGCCGGTCCCTCAGGCTCCGCCGGCCGATGCGGCGCCCCCTGTCGAGGCCGCCGCCAGAATCGCAACGCCTCGCCACAACCGCGTGCACCGCGCATACCGGTTGTTGAAGGTCAACGGCGCCGCGACTGGCGAGAACATCTCGGAAGTGCAGATCGCGCTGCGCCAAGAGGTCGGTGGTCGGTGCGTCTGGCTTAAGTCAAGCACTGGCAAGCAGCGCCGGACCCGCAGGCGCGGCAGCTGCTCCAAATCGACCTGGCTGAAGGCGAACGGCACCACCGACTGGAGCTACGAGTTCCGGCGAAAGCTGCGGCGCGGAAGTTACCGACTCTACGCACGCGTGAAGCTCGCCGACGGCACCGTCACCGACAAGTTCATCAGCGGCGAGAACTCGATCAGGTTTACGGTCCGCTGAGCAAGATCCTGCGCACCGCTCGCGCCGGCACTAGTCGTCGGCGCGATGCAGCTCGGAAGCCTTCACCAGCAGATCGCGAAGCGCCTTCTGCTCGGTGGCCGGCAGCCGTTCGATTCCGGCCGGGGGCTCGTACAACCGCTCAAGCACCTTGTGCTGCAGTTTGCGGCCGGCCGCAGTGACCGCGATCTGCTTGACACGCCGGTCGGCCGGGTCGGGCCGACGCTCGATCAGGCCGCGTTGCTCGAGCCGGTCGACCAGCAGCGTCACGTTCGACGCGTCGCAGTAGAGCAACTCGGCAATCTGACCCATCGGCAGGGTCTCGCGCTCGTGCAACATGCGCAGCATGTGTAGTTGCTGCGGCGAGAGGTCGAACTCGGCGGCGATCATCGGGAAGCGCGGCTTGCCGCTCGCCAGTAGCTTCCAGAGTGCTTCGGCGATCTCGCGAGTGACGCCGGCCGCACCGGCCGTGGCAGTCTTTGCGCGCGCCTCCATCGATACGTAAATGATACTACAAAATCTGGACCATTCAACTGTTCGACATTTATTTTTTTCAATACTTGAAAGATTCAATCTATCTGTGTAGAATCTCGCGCCATGAGCGAATCGTCCCCCACAACTTCCACGACGTCTGACGCCAGCATCCGCGCCGAGGGCCTCGTCAAGCAGTTCAAGGATGGCCCGCGTGCCGTCGACGGCATCGACCTCGAGGTCGCGCCCGGCGAGATCTACGGCTTCCTCGGTCCCAACGGAGCGGGCAAGTCCACGACCGTGCTGATGCTCACCACATTGCTGCCGATCACCGATGGCCGCGCCAGCGTCGGTGGGTTCGACGTCGCCACCCAGGGCTCCCACGTGCGTGCGACGATCGGCGCCGCCCTGCAAGAGGCCGCGCTCGATCCCAACCTCACCGCCGTCGAGCACATGCGCCTGCAGACTGCTCTGCAAGGCATCGCCAAGGCCGACCGCAAGCGCCTCGGCGACGACCTGATCGAGCGCGTCGGCCTGAGCGACGCGGCCGACCGCAAGGCCGGCACCTACAGCGGCGGCATGCGCCGCCGGCTCGACCTGGCGCTCAGCCTGGTCCACCGTCCGCGGATCCTCTTTCTCGACGAGCCCACCACCGGCCTCGACCCGCAGAGCAGAACCGCCCTATGGGAAGAAGTCGCCCGCCTCGCGCGCGAAGACGGCACCACGATCTTCCTCACCACGCAGTACCTCGAAGAGGCCGACCAGCTCGCTGACCGCGTCGGCATCATCGACGGCGGCAAGATCGTCGCCGAGGGCACGCCGGCCGCGCTGAAGAGCGAGATTGGCCTGCCGGCCGTCGAGATCCTGCCGGCGGACCCCGGCGACCACGAGCGCGTGATCGACGTGTTGCGCGCAAACTGCAGCTACGACGAGTCGCAGCAGACCGGCAACGGCACGGTCAGCGGCCGGCTGCGCGAGGGTACGGGCCTGACCGAGATCGTGCGCGCGCTTGACGCCGCCGGGCTGAAGGTCGCGAACCTCGCCGTGCACGCGCCCACGCTCGACGATGTCTTTCTCGCCAAGACCGGTCGCAAGCTCGAAGGCGCAGGCGACGACGAAGAGCAAGATGAGCACGACCACGACGGGCACCACCACTGATGAACCGTCCATCGACCTTCGACCAGACGCGCGAGGTCGCCCGCCGCTCGGTGCTCGCGACGATCCGCCAGCCCGCGCAGTGGGCACCGGCGCTGATTTTCCCGCTTTTCCTCGTGGCCGTGAACTCCGGCGGATTGAACGCAGCGACGAAGATCCCCGGCTTCCCGACCGACTCCTATCTCACGTTCGCGCTGGCGATTCCGTTCATGCAGGCGGGCATCTTCTCGCTGTTGAACGCCGGTACCGATCTGGCGCGAGACATCGAAGATGGCTTCCTCGACCGCATGGCGCTAACGCCGATCTCGCGCTCGGCGCTGCTGACCGGCGAACTGGCCGGCGTGGTCGTGCAGGGCTTCATGTTTGGCGCGATCTTCCTGGCCGTGGGGCTCGCCGCAGGCGCCGACTTCGAGTCTGGCGCCGTAGGCGTGCTGCTGCTGCTTGCGCTGGCCAGCGCGATCACGCTGGCGCTCGGTTGCGTGGGGATCTTCGTCGCCGCGCGCATCGGCAGCAGTGAGGCCGTGCAAGGCCTCTTTCCGCTTTTCTTCATGTTCCTGTTCTTCTCGTCGATGGCGATGCCACGACCACTGATCGAGCAGGACTGGTTTCGCGCGGTCGCCACAGCGAACCCGATCTCGTATCTGATCGAGGGCGTACGCGGGCTGTTTATCTCGGGCGTCGACGGCGAGCAGCTAGCGCTGGCCTTTGGCATCTGCGCCGCGATCACGGTGATCTTCATGTTCGGCGCGACGCGCGCGCTCAGCGCGAGGCTCGGGCGATAGCGATGAGCCAGCCACGACGCTTCACCGAAACGGCGCTGATTCTCGCCTGGCGCAACCTGCACAACTTCTACACCAGCCCGGCGCTGATAATCCCGGCTTTGTTGTTTCCGCTGTTCTTCTTCACGGCGTTTGCGGGCGGCCTGTCAAACGTGGAGAACGTTCCCGGCTTCGACTTTCCGAACGGTTATACGGCGTTCCAGTTCGGCTTCGTGCTGATGCAGTCCGCGGCCTTCGGCGGCGTATTCACCGGCTTCGGAATCGCGCGCGACTTCGAGAGCGGCTTCAGCCGCCGGATCATGCTTGCCACGCCGCACCGCACTGCGATGCTTGCCGGATACGCGATCAGCTCATTCGTGCGCGCCGTGGTGGTGGGCGCGATGCTGTTTGCGATCGCGCTGGCCGTCGGCATGGACTACAGCGGCGGCGTGCTCGACACCGTCGGCCTTGTGGCGCTGGCGCTCGGCGTGAACATGCTGGCGCTGCTGTTCGCAAGCGGCGTCGCGTTTCGCTTTCGCACCATCCAGGCGGGGCCGCTGATGCAGACGCCGGTGTTCATGGTGCTGTTTCTCACTCCGGTCTACGTGCCGCAGGCGCTGCTGCACGGCTGGATCGAGTCGGTCGCCGCTGTAAATCCGCTGACCTTCGTGATCGAGTCGGGGCGCAGCTTCATCGCCGGTGTTCCCGAGGAACTGCTGCTTGCGTTCGGATTCGGCGCGGTGGCGGCGCTGGTGTTGGCAATCTGGTCGCTCACGGGATTGCGGAAGGCCGAGCAGGCCGGCGGCTGAGCGAAGGTCGTACGTTCATCGCCGAGAGAACTCGGCGACGGTGATGACTCTGTCGTGACGCGCGAGACGCTTGTCGGTCGTCAACACCATCTCGGCCCCGGCCAGGTCGGCGGTCGCGAGAACGATCGCGTCGGGCAGCTTGAGGGCCACATCGTTGGCGCGTCGGTATGCAGCCCGGCGGGCAACGTCGAGATCGACCGCCACGATCTCGAGATCGGGTACCTCTCCGATCTGAGACTCCATGCGACGCACGAACATCGGCCCGCGGCGCATCGGTCCAACCAGAGCTTCCGCGTAGGTGGCCGCCGAAATGAGCAGACGCGCCCGTGACTTCAGCAGCCGGCGCAGGCTGCTCACCGCCGATCGGTGATGGGCGTCGTTGGCGTCGAGCAGTCCAATCACGAATCCCGCGTCGAGTACCGATGGCACGCTCATGGCCGGTCGTCCCAGTCCTTGCGCAGCTCGTCGAGGTAGCCGGGTCCATAGACCCCCGTCAGCGAACCGGCAATCCGATCGACGAGCGCGTCGACCGACTCATCGGTGGGTCCAATCCGGATGCGTCCGGCAGAGTCGACGTCGATCTTCACTGAATCGCCGGCCGAGAACCCGGCCGCGCGAAGCACCGCGACGGGAATCGTCACCTGGTTCTTGCTCGATATTCGCGTCTCACCACTTGCGCCGAGGACTGACCCGGCCATTTCCTTTACTTTCTTGGCCATTAGTAAAGGATACCGCCAGAGGTGTTACAACGCAAGACCTAAATGCGATGTCTCAGTGTTGATCCAGTGACAATTCAAACATCGACGACCAATGTCACCGGGCCGTCATTGACCAGCTCGACGTCCATCATCGCGCCGAACGCGCCACGCTGGGCGCCGAGCTTTTCGCAGACCAGTTCGTAGAGCGGCTCGGCATGGCCGGGCGGCGCCGCAGCCACGAACGACGGGCGCGTGCCCTTGCGCGTGTCGCCGTAGAGCGTGAACTGGCTGACACAGAGGATCTCCCGCTCGGGACCGAGCGGCTCGTTCATCTTGCCGTCGGCGTCGTTGAAGATGCGCAGAGCGAGCAGTTTGTCGGCGAGCTTGGCTGCCTTAGCCTCGTCGTCGTCGTGGGTGATGCCGAGCAGCACGAGCAGGCCGGGGCCGATCCAGCTCACCGGCTCGCCGCCGACGCTGACCGAGGCGCGTTTGACTCGCTGAACCACCGCTCGCATGCCGACTATCCAAGCGCTTGCGGCGGTCGGCGGGATGCGGCAGTATCGTCGCCGCATGCTCGACCTGTTGCTCGCGATGGATCCGAACGGGGGCTCGATCATGGATCCCGATCGTCGCCTTCGCGGTTCCCGTCGCGATCGGGCTCGCCGTGCCGATTTTGGGACTGCGTGTCAGGTAAGCGGAACCGCGAACGCCTCGGTCGAGTTGATGCTGCCGCTCATGCGCTCGACGTACATATGCGACGAGGTGCAGCCGACTGCGCCCCATTGATAGCGGCCCGACATCTCGCCTAGAACCCGGATTCGAGAGCCGGTCACAGGGTCGTACTCGACCAGTTCGAGCGCCCGACCCGGCTGCTCGGTCGAAAACAGCCGGTCGCCGCAATAGAAGGCGTACGGTGTGCCGCTCACCTGCACAGGGGAGGCGGTGCTTCCGGGTACCGGATAACTCCGCATACGAAACTTGGCGCCCACGACCAGCCTCTTCCCCTTTTTCGAGCGACGGATGACCGGCTTGACCCCGAACACCGCGACGCGACCGTGATGGTCGAAGCTGGTCGAGGAATAGCCGTTCGGTCCAAGATTGCCTACGGAATACGGAGCCGACATCGCGCCGGTGATCAAGTCGAGCAACCGCGGCTTCGACTTGCCCAAATAGGCCGAGCCCGAGTCGATCATCGCCCAGTCTCCACGCACCTGAATCAACCGCCACCCCCGGTCGCATCGACAGCTCGTGCCTACGATGCGACCGCGCCTGCGCTTGATCCGCAGCTTGACCGTGGCCTTCGCAGTCGTGATAAGCCTGGTCGTACCGTCCGGTCGCACGCCGGTGAACGTCCACTCATTTGTGTTCTCGGTGCCACCACACCCCTGCCCGGTCCGGTTGCGAATCACGGACGCGTAGATCACCTCGCCCGTCGGCGTCACCTCGGACAGCGAGACTTCGGTTCCACAGTCGTACAACCCAAGCGGTCTTCGAGGCTCGACGTCGTTGTGCTGCGGAAACCTCATTTCTCCTATGGCCACCACGGTCTGGCCCGAGCCGTCGGCTGCCATGCGGATGATCCTCGAAGTGGCGCCAACATCATTGGAGAACTCGCCATGGCTGACGACGAACGCCACCACGCCACCGCCCGCCTTCACATCAACGATCTCATCCTGGTCGCTACCGAGCACCTTCGCAATCGTTACGGGCGGCCCTCCCGTGAAAGATTTCCTCCGCACTGTGGAGTCGCTGAGACCACTCGGCAGAACCGACCTTTCGCGCTGATGAATCCAAAACGCATCCGTTCCGTCGAAGACGGGCCTGTGCATAAAGCTATGCCAGATCTTCATCGACTTCGTACCGGGAACTGGTCCCGCGGTCGCCGGTGAATCTACGACGGCGAGCATCGCCCCGACAGACGCGACAAAAACGGCTATCACCCGAAGTTTCCCCCCAAACATGGAGGTCAGGCTAGCCGCAGCAACTAAGTCGCCACCAACCCCTCACCCAACTCCTCGCTGATCCTCACATCAAGCGAGTAGTCAATCGGCAGCACGATCAGCGACGGCACGTCCAGCGTGACCGCGTGGCGCAGCCGGTCGCGGAAGTCGTCGTTGCTGGTGGCGCGCCAGGCCGGCATGCCGAAGCTTTCGGCGAGCATGACGAAGTCGGGGTTGGTGAAGTCGACGCCGAAGTGGCGGCCGAACTTGTTGTCCTGCTTCCAGACGATCGAGCCGAACTGCTGGTTCTCCCAGATGATGTTGACGATCGGCGTCTTCAGGCGCACGGCCGTCTCTAGCTCCTGGCAGTTCATCATGAAGCCGCCGTCGCCGTTGACGGTGATGACGGTGCGGTCGGGGTGCACCAGCTTGGCCGCGATAGCCGCGGGCAGCGCGAAGCCCATGCCGGCGAGGCCGTTGGCGATCAGCACGGTGTTGGGTTCGTTGGCCGGGAACATGCGGCCGATCCACAGCTTGTGCAGGCCGACGTCGCTGATCAGGATGTCGTCGCGACCCATCGCCTGGCGAATCTCCCACAGTGCTCGCGGCGGCTGGGCGGGGAAGGTGTCGTCGTTCTTGGCCGACTCGAGGCGGTTCATCACCAGCTCGTGCAGGCGGCGGTCGCCGCCGCCGAAGTCGCTTGTGCGGCACTCCTCGGTGAGGATGTTGAGGATGTGGTAAATGTCGCCGATCAGCTCGATTTCGTGCATGTAGTGGCTGTCGATCTCGGCCGGCGTGGTGTCGATCACGATGATCCGCTTGTCGCCGCCGGGGTTCCAGTGCTTGGGCGAGTGCTCGACCAGGTCGTATCCGACGGCGATCACGAGATCGGCGTCGTCGAAGCCGGCTAGCGAGTAGTCGCCGGCCTGAAGGCCGACCGACCCGAGCCACTCATCGCTCTCGTAGTCGACGACACCCTTAGCCATGAAGCTCGACGCCACTCCGAGGTTCGTCGTCTTCGCGAAATCACGCAGCGCCTGGGTGGCGTGTGAGCGGATTACGCCGTTACCGGCGAGGATCACCGGGTTGGTCGCGCTCTTGATCATGTCGGCCGCGCGCAGAATGTCGCGGGCGTTTGGCTCGGGGCGAGCGACCTCCATGCGCGGCAGCGGCTGTGCGTCGAGCGGCTGGGCCATGACGTCTTCGGGCAGCTCGATGTGGGTGGCGCCGGGCTTCTCGCTCTCGGCGAGCTTGAAGGCCTTGCGCACAACTTCGGGGATGATCGCCGGGTCGGTGAGCTGCGCATTCCACTTGGTGATCGGGCGCATCATGCTCATCACGTCGATGTACTGATGGCTCTCTTTGTGCATGCGCTCGAGATCGCCCTGTCCGGTGAGCGCCACCAGCGGCGCGCGGTCGAGAAAGGCGTCGGCCACGGCCGTGACCAGGTTCGTCGCGCCCGGGCCAAGGGTGCCGAGGCAGACACCGGCACGGCCGGTCAAGCGACCGTAGACGTCGGCCATGTAGGCGCCGCCCTGCTCGTGGCGGACGGGAACGAACGTGACGGAGGAGTCGGCTATCGCCTCGCTGAGATCGAGCGTCTCCTCGCCCGGGATTCCGAACACATATCGCACCCCCTCGGCTTCAAGACATTCGACGAAGACGGCCGATGCTTTCGGGGTTGGCATGTGTTCCTTTCCGTGGGGGACGGGCGCGCACTGCCGTCGTCGGCAGTTTTGGGCGCTTGTTCGTAATCGCGCTTGAGACTAACAACAGATTCCAACCGTGGTGGTAGGAGTTGCGAAGCGATTGCCTAACCTCGATTACACAGATATGCGGTCATTTTCAACACCCACTCTCAGCGGTCGCGCCGCCGCTCTGGCGCTGGCCGTCGCTTGTGCCGCTGCGCTGCTGCTGGCTACGGCCGGTCAGGCCGACGCGAAGATCACCTGGGTCCTCAAGGGTCGCGGCTTCGGTCACGGCATCGGCATGAGCCAGTTCGGAGCCCAGGGCTTCGCGAAGAACGGCCGCGACTACAAGACCATCCTCACCCACTACTACACCGGCACCTCGCTCGGCAAGGCCGACACGCAGACGATCCGCGTGATTCTGCGCCAGGGCGTCGGCAGCGTGAAGATCAGCGGCGCCACACGAGCCACCGGCGGCCGCGACCTGAACCCGGAGAAGACCTACACCGTCAAGCGCAATGGCGGTTCGATCAAGCTCTACGACGGCGATGACGTTGTCGCCAGCTACTCCAACGGACTGCTTATCACTGACGCTGGCAACCCGCTGACACTCTTCGGCACGGCAATCGGTGGTGTCAAGAACGGCAGCTACCGCGGCGGCATGGAGTTCAGCGAGTCGGCGCTCGGTGGAATGAATGTCGTCAACGCCGTCGACGTCGACGACTACGTGATGGGCGTCGTCCCCGGCGAGGTTCCGACTTCGTGGCACGAAGAGGCGTTGAAGACACAAGCCGTCGCCGCGCGCAGCTACGCGCTTGCCACAGACGCAGGCGGATCGCTGTTCGACCAGTGGCCCGACACCCGCTCGCAGGTCTACCGCGGCGCGAAGGCCGAGGTCAAGAGCACCAACGCCGCCGTGCGCGCCACGGCCGGCGAAGTCGTCAAGTACAAGGGCAAGACGATCGCCGCCTACTTCTTCTCCACGTCAGGCGGTCGCACCGAGAACGTTGAGAACGTCTGGTACGGGGCATCACCGACCCCTTACCTGAAGTCGGTCGAGGATCCGTACGACGACGCCTCACCCCGTCACACATGGACGATCCGCTATTCGCAGGCCGCGATGCAGGCCAAGCTCGGCAACCTCGTCAAGGGCAAGCTGCGCTCGGTCAGGGTGACCAAGCGGGGCGTCTCGCCGCGCGTCGTGAAGGCACGCATCGTGGGCAGCCGGGGCAGCACCACAACCAACGGCACGACCCTGCGGGCGCGACTGGGGCTTTTCGACACCTGGGTGTCGTTCAAGCGGGTGAGAAGCTGACCGAGCGGGCGGCGCTCCAACGCCGCACGATCCGCGTACTGCTTGTCTCGCAGCTGCTCGCCGGAGCGGGACTCTCGGCCGGTATCACCGTCGGCGCGCTGCTCGCCGAGGACATGCTCGGCTCGAAGGGCAGTACGGGCGTGCCGACGATGCTGTTCACGATCGGCGCGGCCGGGGCGGCGCTGCTGGTCGGGCGGATCTCGCAGAACCACGGGCGGCGGCCCGGACTGGCGGCGGGCTTCGCGGCTGGATCGCTGGGCGGCGCCGGCGTGGTCACCGCGGCGGCGATCGACAGTGTGGCGCTGCTGCTGCCGTCGCTGCTGGTCTACGGGTCGGGCATGTCGACCAACTTGCAGGCTCGCTACGCGGGGGCCGACCTGGCAGCGCCCGACGCACGCGGCCGGGCGATCAGCTATGTGCTGGTCGCCACCACACTCGGCGCCGTCGCCGGACCGAACCTAGTCGAGACCACCGGCGGCTGGGCCGAGGCGATCGGAGCACCGCGACTGGCCGGACCGTTCATGCTCTCGGCGGCCGCGTTCGGGCTGGCCGCGCTGGCAGTCACGGCGCTGCTGCGGCCCGACCCGCTGCTTGCTTCCCGCCGGTTCGCGATCTCAGACGACGCCGGCACAGTGGCCGGCGAAGAGCCTCCACCAAGCGTGCTGGCCGACCACGACCTGCGCGCGGCGGCAGCCGTGATGGTGCTGACCCAGATGGTGATGGTCGCGATCATGACGATGACGCCGATCCACATGCGCGACCACGGGCACAGCCTCAGCGAGACCGGCATGGTGATCTCGCTGCACATCGCGGCGATGTTCTTGCCGTCGCCGCTGACCGGAATCCTGGTCGACCGTTTCGGCCGCCGCCCGATGGTGATCGCGGCAGGTGTAGTGCTGCTCTCAGCCGGACTGCTCGCGGCCGCGGCGCCACCCGACTCGATGGTGCTGCTCGCAATCGCACTAGCGCTACTCGGCCTGGGCTGGAACTTCGGCCTACTCGCCGGCACGGCGATGGTCACCGACGCGGTGCCACCGGCCGGGCGGGCGATCGTTCAGGGTCGCATCGACCTGCTGGTCGC
>JACRKX010000013.1 GCA_016219715.1 Actinomycetota bacterium
CCCCGACGCCGCGATCGCGATGGCGGTGGTCGTGCTGCTGGCAAACGGTGTACTGCAGCAGGTCGTGCAGCCGATCGCCTATGGCGCGGCGCTCGGCATTCATCCACTGGCGGTGCTCGTGGTCACGATCGGGGGCGGGGCGCTGTTTGGCGCGGTCGGGTTGATTCTCGGCGCTCCGGTTACGTCGGCGATCGTCCGCATCTCGGCCGATCTCGCGGCCGCGCGCAACACCGCCGCGTCCGATCCCGGGTCAGATAGCGACACCGGCCCCGAAGCGGCCGGCGCTCCCGCGCCGGCTTGAGGGCAGCTCAGCCTCGCTGCTCGACGAACGCGGCCAGCACCTCGCGCCCGTCGCCGACCACGGGTTCGCCGTGAGCAAGCAGCAGGTGATCGAACGGCAGGTCCAGTAGTCGCCGGTAGGCCGCGCACAGTGCTGCCTTGATCGCTGGCGGGTCGTCACCGATGAGGAAGTCCGGCACGAACGCGAGGTTCGCTCCTCCGCCGCTGCCCGTGCCGCTCGATCCGCCGAGGCGGATCACGCCATCCGCGCAGGCCAGAGCGTTCGACGCGCCGGTCACGTGGATCGCGCTCTCGTCGGGACAGATCGCACCCACCTCATGGGCCGTCACTCCCGGCGCTAGCTCTTCGCCCCAGGCGAACGTCGTTACCGCGACGTGTTTGGAGGCATCGGTGGCGCCCGGTTCGCTGACCCTTACGGGAATGTTGAAGTGCTCCGCGATCGCGGCCGCGTCTCGCGTGTGGTGGCGATTCGTCAGCACGATCTGTCGCGGGTCAAACTGAGCCAGCGCGTCGAGCCCGCCGTCGGGTGGCAGCATCGGGTCGAGCAGGATCCCAGAGTCGGCCAGTGCGTAGCTGTGTACCTCTGCCCCGATCTTCGGGTGCATCGCACTCCAATGGAATATGCCGGGCGTTATTTCGTCCATGCCGATGCCAACGGCAATATCGCAGAAAGCTATGCTCGATCGATGGTCGCCTTTCGCCTCGCGGCGCAACGGACTGCGATCGCCGCGGCAACGGCGGTCATGCTGCTGCTCTGTGCCTCTCTAATTTGGGCGGCCGGCGCGCGGGCGGCCAGCGTCGCGTATATCGACGGCTACGAAGTGTGGGTCTCGACCACCGACGGCGTGTACAAGCTGCGGCTCAGCTCCGGCGAGGGCGACTGGCGTGCGGTCGCACAGTCCGACCAGGGCTACATCGTCGGCGTCCGGCTCGAGTCGGGCAAGATCGCGAACCTCTCGAGCTTCACGGTCTGGGACCCGGCGGGCAAGGTGATCCATTTCGGTCCGCTGGCGGGCAACAGCAACGGATCGAATGCCTATCCGCTAAGCCTCGACCTCACCCCCGACGGCGGCCTGATCGTCTATGGCTACTCGCGTCTCGTCTACGGATTCCCGCTCAGCACGCTCTACCAGGGGCACTACCTGCTGCCATCTGCGACTCGTTCGGCGCCGGTGCCCGAGCCCTACAGCAACTCCAGCGCCCGCTGGCCCACGCTCGTCGGCGAGCGCGTCGTCGGCACGCCCGACGAGCAGTATGTGGCGGTGCAGGACACGGGCGGAACCGGCAGCACAACGTTTAACAACTGGTTCGACTACATCGCCGGCGGCTACACGGTCCATCGCACCGATGTCGCCGCCACCGGCACCGTCACAGCATCCGAACTCGAACTCGGCGACGCCAAGAAGATCGCGCTCGGCAAGTACCAGTCGCTCGGCGGCGCTTACATCGACGACTGCTTCCTCGACGCCGATGCCGCTGCCACGCAGCCCAGCATCTCGCAGGACGCGACCGAGTTCGCCTGGCAGGATTCGGGCGGCGTGAAGGTTGCCGGAGTTCCCTCCTTCGGAGGTCCGGCGGTGTGCGCACTCACCCACCCGCCGGTAACGATTTCGCCCTCTGGTAGCGACCCGTCGATCGGGCCGTTCAACGTACCCGTCGCGATCTCATCGCCTGCCTTCAAGCCCCAGCTGCCCGGCGCTCCTTCGAGCTTCAAGATCACGAAACTGCTGAAGAAGGGCGTGACCGTGAAGGTCACCTCGCGCAACGGCGGCAAGGCCACGCTGAAGCTGAGCGTCAAGCCCAAGGCTGTCGGCAAGCGAGGCAAGAAAGCGATCGTGATCGCCACCGGAGCAGGTGACGTGCCGGCCGGCGACGTGGGAAGTCAGATCAAGCTGAAGATGAACCGCAAGGGCAAGTCGCTGAAGAAGAAGCTCAAGGGCAAGCGCGCCACGCTGACCGTCACGATCGACGGTCAGGCGACCACGAAGACGATCAAGCTCAAGTAGCGACCGCCTGCCAGCGGCGAGTCGCGCCGATCGTTAGGATGGCCGGGAGGCGCCGCGGCCGGCGGCTTCGGGTATCCCCGACCCGCCGTAGCCGGCGCAACCGGACTGTCGATCGGGGGATCCGATGAACCAGCTCAGCACCGGCGCGCGAACGGCGCGCTTCGCACTCTTTCTCTTGTCGCTGCTCGCGGCGTTCTTGATTCTCGTGGCGCCGGCCGCAGCCGGCGGGCCGCATGAAGACCATGGCCCGCAGGCGCACAAGCCGCCGGTCAAGGTGATGACTCGCAACCTCTACTTCGGCGCCGACCTCACGCGCTCGATCGTCGCACCGACCGTTCCCGACTTCCTGGCGGCAAACGCCGAGATCTGGACCAACGTCCAGCTCTCCGAGATTCACGCCCGGGCCCGGCTCGTGGCGCGCGAGATCGCCCGCACCCGCCCCGATCTCGTCGGCCTGCAGGAGGTCTCGCAGTGGCTGTCGGGACCGTTCAACGATCCCGCCGACGCGACGACGCTGGAGTTCGACCAGCTCGCCTCGTTGCAGTTCTGGCTGACGGCTTACGGGGCTCCGTATCGCGTCGTCAAGTCGCAGCAGCAGATCGCGATCGAGGCACCGGCCGGCGCGCCCTACTTCCAGGACTTCCGCCTAGTCGACCGCGACGTGATCCTGGCGCCGATGCGTGCCCGGCATGGTGTGATGCTCGCCAATCCCGCGGGCGCGAACTTCGCCACCAACCTGACCGTGACCAACGGCATCGGCCAGTCGATCGCCGTTACGCGCGGCTGGGTCTCGGTCGACGTGAAGGCCAACGGCCGCAAGTTCCGCTTCGTCAACACGCATCTCGAGTCATTCCACCCGCTGATCCGTCTCGCGCAGGCGAACGAGCTCGTCGCGGCGACCGGACCGGTCGGCTCGGCACCGGGCGATGCGGTGCTCGTCGGCGACCTCAACTCCGACCCACTCGACGCCTTCCCCGACAACCTCGCTTTCGGCGCGCTGATGGCGGCCGGATTGACCGACACCTGGGTCGCGGTGAATCCGTCGGACCCCGGCGAAACGTTTGGCTTCGGCGAGCTGGTCAACGACCCCTCGCCCGTGGGGCTCTTCAACCAGCGCATCGACCACGTGCTCACCAAGGGCTCGATCGACGCGACGCGCGCCCGGCTGGTCGGCCTGAATCCGGCCAATCGCACCCCGAGCGGGCGCTGGCCGTCGGATCACGCGGGGGTGGTGACCACGCTTGTGCCCTAGCCGTCGATCGGCGGCGCGCCGACTCGCCCGGTGATCTCACGCACGATCGCGAGGTGCAGGCCGGGGGTGAAGTCGGCTACGGCGCTGTACTCGACGGTGCGTCGCCGACCATGCCGGTCTCGCGTGTGGAAGATGCCGATCTGAGTCTGTTCGGACTGTAGGCCCGCGCGCTGGGCGGCGACCTCGGCCACTTCCTCTGGCTGGACGAGTTCGTCGACGCGCGAGCCGATTAGCTCGAGCATCGAACGTTCGGTCAGTTCGCAGGCGGCGCGGTTGGCGTCGCGGACGACGCCTTCGTCGTCGATGATGAACATCGCGTCGAGCGCGTTCTCGAACACGCCGCGGAAACGAGCCTCGCTCTTGGCGAGCTCGGTGGTGGCCGCCCTGGCGTCGGTCACGTCGCGAACCGTTGTCAGGTAGCGGTTCTGAGAGAACCGGGCCGTCGTCAGCTCGACGGTCGCGCCGCGGCCGCTTGGCAGGACCACGCCCATCGTCCCACTCGAGTGGCCTTCCCTGACCGTGTGTTCGACCAGCCGCTCGAACTCCTCTGCTTTTTCGGGCACGACGAAATCGGCCGCGTTGCGCCCGATCATCGCTTCGCGCCGGCCGCCCACCATGCGCACCGCGGCCTCGTTGACAAGCAGGATGCGTCCCGATTCGTCCGAGATCACCATCGCGTCGTGCGCGTGGGCGAAAACGGCGCGGAAGTCCGCGTTGCGGGCGGCCAGCTGGGCCTGCACGCGTTCGAGCTGGGCGGCGTCCTGTGTGCCGTCGGGCGATCCCGGGTCGTAGAGCTTGACGGTGTTACGTCCGGAGTGCTTCGCTGAGTAAAGCGCCGCGTCCGCGTTGTCGGCCAGTTCAAATGCGCTGCCGGCGAGTTCCGGATACGTGCAGCAGCCGATTGAAATCGAGGGGTGGGGATTCGCTCCCAGCTCCGGGATCGAAAGCCCGCTGACTGCGCGCCGCAGCCGGTCGGCAAGCATGACGGCCGTGTCGTTGTCGCAGTCAGGAGCGATGATCGCCAGCTCGTCGCCGCCGGTCCTGCAGGCCACATCGGTGGCGCGGGAGATGTCTGTCATCGCTGCTGCCACCTCCTTCAGAACACGGTCGCCGGCACGGTGTCCCGCGAGGTCGTTGATCGACTTGAAGTTGTCGATGTCGATCGCGAGCAGCGCAACGGGACGCTCCTCGCGGATCGAGCGCTTGACCTCTTCGGAGAGTCTGTCCTGGAAGTACTGGTGGTTGCGCAGGCCGGTCAACGGATCCGAGACTGCTCGTTGCTGGCTTTCTGCCAGCAGTCGCGAGTTCTGAGCGAGCGTCAGCAGCAGGCGGGCGACGACCATCGCCATCACGACCGACGCTCCGACGATCGTCATCGCGCCGTGGTGGGCATACTCGTTGACCGCAAGCGCCACGACGGCGCCGAGGCTCAGCACCAGTACGGCCGACGGCACCCACGGCGAACTCTTCACGTCGGCGATGTCGCGAAGACGGTCGTGAGTGGGGCTGGCGATTGCCGCGGCTCCCAGGCACAGCGCGGCAGCCGAGCTGACCACCGCGTAGACCTCGGCGCCGAGCCCGGCCCAGTAGAGATCCGCTACGAGGAACAGCGACAGCGCGAGGGCGAGCAGCCGTCGCGAGGTATCCCAAACGACCTCGACGTTGTACGCCTGGTACACGATCACCCAGATCAGCAAGATGTCGACGGTCGGGTAGGCGATCCGCAGGACGTCGGACAGCGTGCTTGCGCCGGACTCGGCCACGGGCTCGTAGATCAGTTTCAGGGTCAGCAGTGCGACGGCGAAAGTCGCGATCAGGGAGTCGAGCATGCGGGCGTCGAGGCCAGGGCGTCGCGTCGCCCGGTCGCGAATCCAGAGCCCCGCCAGCGCGAGCGGATAGAACAGCGCGTAGCCGATGTCCGCGACCGACGATTCATCGCCGAGCCCCAGCGTTTGCATGCGCACGTCGAAGACGACCTCACCGGCCATCCAGCTGAGCATCGCCAGCGCCAGAAGCGCCCACATCTTGCGTATGTCGCCGGTCGTGCGTGTGAAGGCATAGGCACACGTCGCGACCGCGAAGAGCAGGCCGACGTCGTCGAGCAGGTTGGGAAGGGTCGCCTCGCCCATCGGGTTCGCGATCACGACCGCAATGAGCACAACGAATGCGGCGAGCGACAGCGCGGCAAGCGTCGCCAGCCAACCGGGGATCTCAGGAAGCGACGACTCGGGGGTCGCGCTGGTCGGCGAGTCGTCTAGTTCGCCGGCGTCGCGGTGAAGTAGGGCTAACCCCAAGTCACCCGGCCATCGGTCGGTCGGCTCGACTTGGTGCGGTTGCGCTGAACCATGCATTGGGTCACCTCAATCCAATCCACCGCCGGCGCGGTAGCGCAGGGTCCGAGCAGTGAGCGTGCGATACCCGCCGCGCCCACCCGCCCCGTCCTGGCGAGTCGTGTGCTTTCGGTTACTGAGCATTTTCCGAAAAGCGCCATATGGGCGCCGTCCTTCTCAATTGCATCGAGTGGTCGGTACCGCATCTAGAGGATGTGACGTGGGGTTGGACAGATGAACTAGAAGAACCAGGAAGTTCCCGTCACAAGCGGTTCCGGAGCGCTCTTTGCCCCGGACACGAGAGAGACCCGGCCGGGTCGGCCAGTTACCAGTTCCTGCGTCCGCCGATGATCTCTTCGCAGTAGCCGTACACCGAGACCGGCGCCATTATCAACTGGTACAGGAAGAAATATGCGACAAAGCCGAGGAAGTTGCGGCGGATGGAAAGCCCGACGCGGGCGAGTTCCGTGCGCTGGCGCCGGTACATCGCGAAGGTGATCAGCGCGTTCAACGGGATCACCGCTAGCGACATCGGGCCGACGATCATGAAGTTCCCTGTGAGTGCCAGCACGAGCCCGGGAATCCAGACGAACGTGAAGACGAAGTCGAGGTACGGGAAGCCCCAGTTCACGCCCACCGCGTACGAGTAGATGCGGTGCCTTGCGACCAGTTCGCCACCGTGTTCGCGCAGCCCTTCGATCATGCCTCGCGCCCAGCGCTTGCGCTGCCGGAAGAACGCGCCGATCTTCTCGGGCACGTCGGTGTAGGCCACCGCCGTCGGTTCGTAGGCCACGCGGCCTCCATTGACCAGCAGCGTCCAGGTCAAGACGATGTCCTCGCCGATCATGTCGGGCCAGCCGCCACCCATCCGTAGCGCGCGAGCGTCGTACACGCTGAACGCGCCCTGGGCGACCAGCGTGCCACGCACCAGGCCCTGCTGACGCTTGACCGAGGCGATTCCAAGCACGTAGTCCCAGTCCTGCATGCGCGTCATCAGGGTGTCGCGGGGATTGCGCACCAGAACGTCGCCGGCGATCGCGACCGTGTCAGCCGGCGAGATCAGAAAGCGGGCCGTGGCGCGCCGCAGCGACTGGGGCATCAGCAGGGTGTCGGCGTCGACGGTCGCGACCATTCGCGTGCGCGACTCGTAGAGACCCCTGTTGAGCGCGCTGGACTTGCCGCCGTGCTCGGCTTCGATCAGGCGCACGCGCGAATCCTGGGCGGCGACCTGATTGACGATCTCGCGTGTCGCATCCTCGGAGCCGTCGTCGATCACGACGATCTCGTACTGAGCCGGATAGTCCTGCTTGCGCGCGTGTTCGAGCGTGTTCCGGATCGACTGCTCCTCGTTGTAGGCGGCGATCAGCAGTGTCATCGTCGGGTACTGGAGGTCGAGGTCCTCGATCGACCGTGGCCGGTCGAACATGATCGCCACCAGCAACTGGGCACTGAGGTAGCCCGGTATGACCGCGATTCCCGCCACCACGAGAATCGCTCCGGGAAGCGAAAAGAAGTCGGCCAGATCGCTTACCCAGCCAGCCGTTACCGCGAGCCACGTCGAGAAACCAGCCCACATCAGTGCGACCACGATGCTGATTGCGAAGCGCGTACGCACGTTCAGGTAGGCGATTCGCCGGAACGGGGATTTCGGTGGCAGCCGGCCTTCCTCCCAGCCGTGGCGCGGCGGCGGGGCGGTGAGTGCGTCGTCCATCACCTTTGGCACCGAGTCGGAAACTGGTTCAGGGCGGGCAGTCATGGTGCTTCCGGAGAAGGCTCCGGCCCCACGCGGTTGGTGATGTCACGAACGATCGACAGGTGCAGCCCCGGTGTGAAGTCGGCGACCGCCGTGTACTCGACGACGCGCGTTCTGCCGTGACGGTCACGTGTTCTGAACTGACCGAACTGGGTCTGATCGGCCCTTAGCTCCGCTCGCTGGGCGGCAACATCGGGCGACTCCTCGGGGGTGACGAGATCCTCCACGCGGCTTCCGACCAGTTCGAGCATCGAAAGCTCGGTCAGTTCGCTCGCCGCGCGGTTCGCGTCGCGCACGATGCCCTCGTCGTCGATGATGAACATCGCGTCGAGCGCGTTCTCAAAAACGCCGCGGAAGCGTGCCTCGCTCACGGCAAGCTGCTCGTTTGCCTCATTGCTGGCGGTCACATCGCGGATCGTCGTGAGAAACCGGTTCTGCGAAAACCGGGCCGATGTGAACTCCACGACTAGATGCCCTTTGCTTGGCACGACAATGCCCATCATTCCACTTGAATGGCCTTCTTGGATTGTTCGTGCCATCAGCCGCTCGAGTTCGGCCGATCTCTCCGGCACGACGAAGTCCATAACGTTGCGTCCGATCATCGCCTCGCGCCGGCGGCCGAGCATGCGGATCGCGGCGTCGTTGACCAGGAGAATCCGGCCGACTTCGTCGGAGATCGCCATCGCGTCGTGCGCGTGGGCGAAGACGGCACGAAAGTCGGCGTTGCGGGCGGCGAGTTGGGCTTCGACCCGGTCGACCTGGGAGTCGTCGTCGACGCGGTCGAACGAAACGGGGTCGTAGAGCGCCGCGGCGTTCCGGCCCGAGTGCTTCACCGAGTAGAGCGCCGCGTCGGCATTGTCGGTCAGCTCGACCACCGACTCGGCCAGCGTCGGGTAGGTGCAGCACCCAACCGAGATCGAGGGGTGCGGTTGCTGACTCAACTCAGGAATCGTCAATTCGCCCACCCGGCGCCGCAGCCGGTCGGCGAGCATCAATGCGGTATCGCCGTCGCAGTCCGGCGCGATGACCGCAAGCTCGTCGCCGCCGGTTCTGCAGGCTACGTCGGTGCCGCGGATCACGTCGTGCATGATCGCGGCGATGTTTCTGAGAATCCGGTCGCCGGCGCGGTGTCCCGCGAGGTCGTTGATCGTCTTGAAGTTGTCGATGTCGATCGCGAGCAGCGCCATCGGCTGTTCCTGGCGATTCGCGCGTTCGACTTCTTCTTCGAGCCTGTCCTGGAAATACTGGTGATTGCGCAGGCCGGTCAGCGGATCGGAGATCGCCCGGTCTTCGCTTTCTTCCAGCAGATGAGCGTTCTGAGAGAGCGTCAGCAATAGCCGCAGAAGGATCATGCCCATGACCAGCGTGACACCGACGATCGTCATCGCTCCGTAGGCCGAGTACTCGTCGATCGCGAGCGCCGCCACGGCGCCGAAGCTGATGATCAGAACGATCGCCGGTACGCGCGTTGAGTCGCGTAACTCGGTGATGTCGCGGAACTGAACCGAGGTCGGGCTCCAGATCGCGGCCGCCCCAAGACCGAGCGCGGCACCGGAGCTCACGACTGCGTATACCTCGGTGCCGAGGCCGGCCCAGTAGAGGTCTGCCACCAGGAAAGACGACATCGCCACCGCCAACAGCCAGCGCGACGTGTCCCACACGACATCCGAGTTGTACGCCAGGTAGACGATCATCCAGATCAGCAACACGTCGAACGACGGGTACGAAACGCGCAGAAAGTCGTCGAGCGTGCTGGCGCCGGCCTCGCCGGACGGTTCGTAGACAAGCTTGAGCGTCAGCAGGGCCGCGGCGAATCCGGCGATCAGCGAGTCGAGCATGCGAGCGTCGATGCCGGGCCGGCGAGCCGAGCGGTCGCGAATCCATAGTCCGGCCAGCGCCAGCGGGTAGAACAGCAGGTAGAACAGGTCGGCGATCGATGTTGCGTCGCCCTTGTCCTGCAGCTGCATCCGCACGTCGAAGATCGCCTCGCCTACGGTCCAGCTGAGCATCGCCAGGGCGAGCAGCGCCCACGCCGTGCGCATCTCGCCAACCGAGCGCCGGTACGCGTAGGTCGACGCGATCGTGGCGAAGATCAGACCGGCGCCGTCGAGCAGGTTGGGAATCGTGGCCTCGCCCATCGGGTTCGCGACGACCGAGACGAGCAGCGCGAGTGTCGCGGCGCAAGCGAGCGCCGCGAGCACGTTCAGCCAGTTCGGCGGGGATGGATAGTCGGCCTTCGATCGCGACGACCGCACCGAACGCTCTGCCGTCCAAGAGCCGGTGTCGCGGTGCAAAAGTGCGAAATCCATGCGAATTGACGGGTGGGGGGTGTCTGGGTTCGAACGACTGAGCGCACGAAACGTCGTTTGTGCACCGTCAGTTCAACCTACCGAATCCGGCGTATCGCGGGGTTGCCCCTGTGGACGATCAACCCCCGGTGGAGCCGGCCTCGATCATCTCGCCGCCGAGCAGCTTCGAAACGGTCACCGGTTTCAAACCCTTACGATCGAGGCCCTCCAGGATCGCGGGCAGTGCTTCGAGCGTCTGGCCGCCGGTCTCGGGGCTGTCGTGCATCACGACGATCGATCCCGGTCGAACGCCGGCGAGCACGCGCTTGGTGATCTCTTGCACGCCCGGCTTCTGCCAGTCGGACGGGTCGACGTCCCAGCCGACCATTGTCATCTCGTTCTCGACGACTTGGTCGACCAGGGCGGGGTCGAGCTGCCCGTACGGGGCGCGAAAGAGGCATGGCCTGAAGCCGGTCGCATCCTCGATCGCCGCGTTGGACTTCTCGATCTCCGCCGTGCGCTTGTCGGGTTCGGCGACGAGGTTGGCGTGGCTGTAGGAATGGTTGCCGATCTCAGAACCGTCTGCCAGCAGGCGGCGAAGCGCGCCGGCACGGTCGCCGATTTGATTGGCCACTACGAAGAACGTGGCGTCGGCCCCATGCTCGTCGAGCACGCGTGCCAAGGCAAGCGTCGTGTCGCTCGGGGTGTCATCGAAGGTCAGAGCGACCCTGCGCGTGTCGCGCGGCCCGTTCTTGAGGAATGCTCCCGGCGGCTTGCAGCCCGAGTAGGAGGAGCGCTGCGCCGAAGGCGGCGACTGTGGCGGCGTGACGGGTTTGTCGTCACCGCCGCAGGCGGTTATTCCCAAGCAGGCGGCCGACAGAACTGCGACGGCCTGAAATCGGAGACGATCGGCTGGGCGGAGTCTGGACACCGTCGAGCCATCATAAGTCCACGCGAGCGACCGGGCGGTCACGTCGAGCGCCGGTTGCTCTCCAGCGACCCTGTGTGAATTTGCCTGTGGCAAAAAGAACGAGACCCGGCGGGCGCCGGGTCTCGTTGCTGGATCGATTCAGTTTTCGGTGTCGCTAGATCAACCGGCGGCGCCGGCGCCGACCTTGGTCGGCTGCGGCACGATGCGCAGGTACGGGCGCGGCGACTCCCAGCCGTCCGGGTAGGTCTCCTTCGCCTCATCGTCGGACACCGATCCGGCGATGATCACGTCGTCGCCGTCCTTCCAGTTGGCCGGTGTGGCGACCTTGTGGGATGCGGTCAGCTGCAGCGAGTCGATCACACGCAGCACCTCGTCGAAGTTGCGTCCGGTCGTCATCGGGTAGACGAGGATCAGCTTGACCTTCTTGTCGGGGCCGATCACGAAGACGTTGCGAACCGTCTGGTTGTCGGCCGGCGTGCGCTCGGCGGCGTCGCCGGACGTGGCGGCCGGCAGCATGTTGTACAGCTTCGAGACGTTGAAGTCGGCGTCGCCGATGATCGGGTAGTCCGGTGCGGCTCCCTGCGTCTCTTCGATGTCCTTGGCCCATGCCTCGTGGTTTTCGACGCCATCGACCGACAGGCCGACGATCTTCACGTCGCGACGGTCGAATTCGGGCTTGATCTTCGCCATGTAGCCGAGTTCGGTCGTGCAGACGGGCGTGAAGTCCTTCGGGTGCGAGAAGAGCACCGCCCATGAATCGCCGATCCAATCGTGGAAGCTGATCGGACCCTGTGTCGTCTCGGCCTGGAAGTCGGGCGCTTCCGCGCCAATCTGAAGGCTCATGTCATCTCTCCTTGCTGCGCGAGGGGGGCGCAGGCTTGTGTAAATTCTAAATCCGGATCAGTTTAGTCGCTTTTAGCTGTGATGTGCGCCGTACCCTGATCGCCGCCGGCAACGTATACCATCGTGCATTAGTTCGTTCGAACGACCGAGAGATGGGATCAGTCGATGTCCAGCGCAGGCCACCCGATCCACCGCAGCGCGGCGTACGAGCGTAGGGTGACGGCATGAGTTTCAAGCGCGTCCGCTGGATGGCCGCGGGCGGTGCGATCGTTTCGCAGATCGCCGCCGCCGCGTACTGGCAGCTCTTTCGCCGTCCGTTACCGAAGACCGAGGGAACGATCTCGGTCGATGGTCTCGGCGCTCCGCTCGAGATCCGCCGCGACCGGTGGGGCGTGCCGCACATCCACGCCGGCAGCGAGCACGACGCATGGTTCGGCCAGGGTTACGCGCACGCGCAAGACCGGCTGGCGTTCATGGAGCTGATGCGGCGGCTGGCCTGCGGGCGGCTGGCGGAGATCGGCGGCGAGCAGTTGCTCCCGTCGGACCGCCTGATGCGCACGCTCGGCCTGCGCCACGTCGCCGAACAGGAGCTTTCCCGGCTCGACGCGGATCACTTAGCGTCGCTCGAGGCCTACTGCGCTGGCGTAAGCGCTGCCGTAGACGGCCTGCGTGCGCTGCCGTTCGAGCTGCAACTGACAGGCGCCGGCTTCGATCCGTGGCGGCCGGTCGACATGCTCACGACGGTACGGATCCTCTCGTTCGGACTCTCGAACAACTGGGAGAAGGAACTGCTGCGCGCGGATCTCACGCGTGCCCTTGGCCCCGAGCTGGCGGCCAAGATCGATCCCGCCTATCCCAAAGATCATCCGATCGCCGTCACTCCCGAGCGGGGATTCAGCGGTGACGCTCTGCACCTGGCCGGCCAGATCGATGCCGTGCGTGAGCTGATCGGCCTGGCGCCGGAGGCCACTGGATCGAACAACTGGGTGGTCAACGGCGCGCGGACCACCACCGGAAACCCGTTGTTCGCCGGCGACCCGCACCTGACGACATCGATGCCCGGCATCTGGCAGCAGCAGAGCGTCCAGGTCGGCGAGCGCTTCGCCCGCGGCGCGACGCTGCCCGGCTTCCCGGGCTTCTGGATGGGGCAGATCAACAAGGGCGCGTGGAGCATCACCAACGCGATGGCCGACACGATGGACCTCTTCATCGAGCGCATCGAAGGCGAGTCGTACGAGTTCGAGGGCGAGCTGCTGCCACTGGTAGTGCGTAGCGAGGAGATCAAGGTGCGCGGACGCCGGAAGCCCGAGATTCTCGAAGTTCGCTGCACCCATCACGGTCCAGTGGTCACCGACATTCTCGGCGGCGATCCCGACGAACCACTGGCGCTGTCCTGGGGCAGTCTGGCGACGCCGGCGCTGGGCGATCATCAGGTCAAGGTGCTCGAGTACGACGACATCGAGTCGCTGGTCGGCGCCTTCGAGCTCTACAACGGCCCCGTTTCGAACTTGCTCTATTGCAGCGACGAGGGCGACATCGGCTACCGCATGATCGGCCAGCTGCCGCTGCGGCGGGGCGGCTGTCCCGACCTGCCGAAGCCCGGCTGGACCGGCGAGTTCGAGTGGGACGGCTGGGTTCCGTTCGAGGAGATGCCCGAAGCGCGCAATCCCGAGTGCGGGTACCTGGTGACCGCCAACAACCGCATCGTCGACGAGAGCTATCCGCACCACGTGACCAGCGACTGGCTCGAGGGCTACCGCGCGCAGCGCATCACCGACCTGATCGAGTCGCGCGAGAAACACGACGCCGACAGTTTTCAGCGGATGCTCTCCGATGTGTACTCGATACCGGGCGTCGAGACCGCTCGGCGGCTGGGGCTGCTGGACGCTCCGGGGCAGCGCGAGCGCGACGCGATCGAGCGCCTGCGCCACTGGGATGGCCGGCTCGACCCGGACACCGTCGCGGGAACGATCTACAACGCCTTCACGATGCGCCTGGCACGCGAGTTCTGCCGCCGCGTGATCGTCGATGAAGACCTTGCGCATCGCTACCTCGACGGTGCCGACAACGGTTTCCTCGAGCACGTGACCACGCCGTGGCGCTGGCATTCGCATCTGCTGGAGCTGTGGGGCCAGAACGACGAGTCGTTGATCGGCGAGCCCTGGGACGAACTCGTGCTGGCCAGTCTCAAGCTCGCCCTCGACGACCTGACCGAGCGCTACGGAGCCGACTGGTCGTCGTGGCGCTGGGGCGCCGTACACCGGCTTGACTTTCCGCACCTGCTGGCCGACGGCTCGCCGGTGTTCGATCGCCTCTTCTCGCGCAGCGTCGAGATCGGCGGCGGGCACGAGACGGTCTGCCAGGTGGCCTACAGCCCCGTCGATCCCTACAAGGGCATCTGGGCTCCGAGCTGGCGAATGGTCGCCGATCCCTGCGACCCGGCGGCGGCCCGCTGGCAGACGTTCACGGGTCAATCCGGTCACCCGGCAAGCCCTCACTACGACGACGTCATGGACCGCTGGCGCGACGGACGGATGCAGTCGATGGCCGGCGAGGGTCCGTGGCGCACGTTGGTGCTCGAATAAGTCGCGGGCTCGGCGTCAGCGTCTGAAGCCGTTTGGCGTTTTCGCGCGCCTGACGGACCGGCGAGTGGCCGGTTCGCCGGACGCGCGCCTAGATTCACCGCCATGGGCAGATCCGAGGAGATCGACGCCGGGCGTAAGCGGCGCCGCGACTTCGAGCAGAATCGCGAGGCGATCCTGCGGGCCGCCGACCGGGCATTCGCCGAACGAGGCATGGAGACCTCGATCGCGGCCGTCGCCGATCTTGCGGGCGTCGCGCCGGCCACCGTCTACCGGCACTTCCCCAGCAGGGCCGATCTCGTCAACGCGGTGTTCTCGCTGCGAGTCACGGCCTACCACGAAGCGATCGAAGCCGCCCAGTCCGCCGAGGACGACACAGACGCGTTCCGCGGCACGATCCACGCGATCGTCGAGCTGCAGGCGCAGGATCGCTCGTTTCGCGAGATCATCAGCTCGCGCGACGGTGAGCTGTGGGCCGACCCGGAGCTACTCCGGTTCGGCGAGGCGCTGCTTGCCGCGCTCACTCGCGCACGAGCTGGCGGGGTGGTTCGCGACGACGTCGCCGACGCCGACATCATGGTGCTGTTGATTGCCAGCGAGGGCATCGCCCGGCCGGTGGCGGAGCAATCGCGATCGGCCCTGCGGCGGATCGTCGACCTGACGCTCGACGGCATCTGCCACGACCGGACCACGCTTCAGGGCCCGCCGTTGGAACTGGCGCAGATCGTCGACGTGACGCGCGGCTGACCGCCCGGCTCCACGATCGGAAGCCGGGCGGCAGGGCCGCAAGCGGTTGACTTGGCGCTACGGAGCCGGGATCGGCGCCAGCGAGTTACCCGGCGCGATGCTCGAGCAGTTCTGCGGCGCTGTGAAGCCGGCGAAACGGGCCTTGATCCAGGCGATCGCCTGCGGCATCCAGGTCACGAGGCTCGTGACGTGGCTGAGGTCGTCGTACTGGTTGTACTGGACCCGCTTGCCCGCGGCGCAGTAGCCGCGCGCGAGCGTGCGAACGTCGCCGGCGATCATCACGCCATCGCCCTTGCCGATGCCGGGCTTGTCGCCGGGCGTGCCCTCGAGCTCGCCGTTGGCGCCCTGACCGATGAACAGCGGGATCGTAGGTGTGCCGCGCGTGCCCATGATCAGCTGGTTGACCTTCTCGACGTAGATCGGCACGCTCTCGGGGTTGGCGTACTCGGGCTTGGCAAGCTGGGCCCAGGTCAGACCGCCGTACTGCCCGAGAACGTTGGCGATCGACGCGCTCTTGAGCTCGTCGAACACCTCGTTGCCGTAGGCGCTCATGTAGGGGCTGAGGTCGATGTCGAACGAGCGCGCGACGCCGATCAGCGCCATCGGCATCACGCCGGCCCAGATCGGGGTGCCCTCGACGTAGTGCAGGTTGTGCGCGGGCGAGACGAGCACGCCGCCCATCGCCGCGCCGTTGAGGCGCTGGTTGACGTCGGGCGCGTAGCCCGGCGCCATCTCGCTGGCCCACTCGGTCGCGATCGCGCCGCCCGAGTAGCCGAGCAGCGCAACCTTGGCGGTGCTGGGCAGTCCGACGTTCGACGACTTGAACGCGGCACGGATCGAGTCGAGCGTGTTGTAGCCGTACTCGGGGCCGGCGGCGAAGTTCGCCTTCTGGCCCTCGGTGTCGGAGATGATGACCGTGTAGCCCTCGAGCAGGAACGGCGAGAAGATCGCCGTCTCGACGTTAGGCAGGATGCCGCCCAGCGTGACACCGCCGGCGATCGCGTAGGAGGGCTCGTCGTTCTGGCTGAGCGAGTCGTAGGCCGACTGGTAAGAGATGACCTTCTTCTTGTTGAACTGGATCAGCGGCTGCACGACCGAGGTGACGTTCGTGGTCGGCGTGCCGGTGTACTTGTAGAACGGGTCGTCGGCCGGCTTCGGCGGCGCGGCCGATGACATCGCCGGCAATGCCAGCAGCGCTACCAGCGCGACGGCGACGACCAGCACGAAGTGCTTGATGGACGTGCGAGTACGCATGTGCTTGTTTTCCCTCCCCAGGAGTGTTCCGAGATGCGGCCGAAGACGACCGCACGAAAAGTTCGTAGATTCTAACGGCGATTTGAGAGAATTGCGGGGAGCTTTCTCTCATATATGTGAGCTATGGATGCGCGGCTGTCTACCAGCCGCCACCGCCTCCGCCGCCGGACGCACCTCCGCTGAAGCCCCCGCCCGAAGACGAGTCGCTGGCCATGCCTGTCACGGAGCCGATGCCCGAGGTCATGCTGCTGAGTGCCGACACCGCGAAGGCGTTGTTGGCGATCGAGCCGAGGCCGGCCGTGTCACCCGCGGCCGGCGAGCCGTCGGCGTTCGTGCGTGGCATGTTCGTGATCACCTTCTCGGCGAATCCGAAGGCCGCCGCGTAGACCAGCGCCTCGTCCCATATCTCGACGGTCAGGGGATACTGGTTGCTCAGGTCCATGTTGCGGAAGAAGTCTTGATAGGTCTCCCATTTGCGCACACGCTCTTCCTGCTCGGGTTTGAGCCGGTAGAACGCGTTGCCTTCGAGTGCTGACCAGAAGAGCACGTTCGAGAAGCCGACCAGTGGCAGTGCCCACCAAGACGCGTCCCAGCGCGCGGCGGCGTCGGTGCCGCCACTGCCCAGCATCGCGATCAGCGCCAGCAAGAAGAGCAGTCCGGCGAACACGCAGATCAGCGTGCGGCGCAGGTGTCCGCGGTAGGTGCGCTCGAGGTTGAACTTCGGCATCTCGGCGTCGAGCGCGCTGTCGAACGCCTCGATCTTGCTCTCGGCCTCGGAGGGCTTGAGGTGCTTCTTGAGCTTCGTGAAGTCCGGCGCGTGCTCGGGGTGATCGTCGATCGTGCTCTGCAAGAGGTCGGCGACCGGTCGCTCCCATGGTGCGACTGTCGTCGCGTTGTAGGAGGTCTCACCGACGTTGTTCATGATGCCGATGTCCTCCTTCTTCGTCGTCGAAGGCATCACGCGGAAGATGTCGCGCTGCAGCAGTGAGAGCAGCGTCGCCGAGACGAGGTTTTCGGTTTCGGCTCCGCCGAGCGCTTTGGCGATCACCGGCGCGGGGATCTTCTCCGGCGGATACTGGTAGCTGCCGCCGGCCGGGATGGGCCGGGTTCGGTCGCGTCCCATCACAAGGTTGGCGAGATACACGATCGCGAGCCCCGCCAGCGCTCCGGCCAGAGACCAGAGCAGAAACCAGATGAACGGCCGCTCGCGCAGCTCGTCGCTGCGCTTGGCGCGGTCAGCGTTTACGGCGTCGATGCGCGCGGACTCTTTGGCGATCGAGGGCAGGACGTCGGAGTTCTCCTTCGGCATTCCCGATAGCGGCTTGGCGGCTACTTGAACCTGCACCGGCTGCTCCTTGGGCACGCTGCGAACGGTGAACGATCCACGGCGCCCGTCGATCGATGGCTCGGTGGTGCGCGTCTGCAACCCGTCGGTTCGCGGGTGGACGAGGTCGATTGCGCCGGGGAAGGCGATGCCGACGTTGAGCAGTCCGACTCCGGTCTCCCAGCCCGTGCCCCAGACATCCCAGAGCAGCGACGACGCGTCGCGGTAATTCTCTACCGCACCGTGCAGCCGGTACCGGACGATGAACTCGCGGTGGCCCGTGTCGTTGACGTTCCAGACGATCCGTAGGCGGCGCGAGGGGGCTTTGACCACACCGTATCCGTAGCTGCCATAGGCGCCACCGACCCCGAGTTCGATGCCGCTGCCCGGTGCCATCGGGTCGGCGAAACCGCCGGTCACGCGCCAGACTCTGACGTCTTTCACCTGTTCGCCATGGTTGAGGATGACGTCCTGGTAGAGCCCGTGCCATGCCTTCGAGCCAAGGTCGTAGGACAGCTTCTCAGAGACCGTCAGCTCGCCCTTCGAATCGACTCGCAGGCGCGTGTCGACCTGTTCGAGGAACATGTACTTCTCCTCGCCACCGCCGGACCCGGTCGCCGTCGGGTCGGCGTGAATCGCGAACATGAACAGGGCGGTCGTGCCGCCGATGATCGCCAGCGCCGCGATCGAGCAGAGGATTCGCTTCAAGGTGAACATGCGAGGACGAGCCCGCAGCCTAGGTGTTCGTCCAGTCCCGTCCGAACCATCGCTTGACGCGGCTCGCGCCGAACTCGGCCTTGTCGCCGGCGAATGCGTCGGATGGGCCCGAAAGCACGCCGAGCTTCTTGTCGCCGAAGAACTCGATGTCGACCCGTCCGACCTCGTTCTCGCCGAACTCGATGTAACACGCGCCGCGGCCGGAGTACGTGGCATCCGATGCGCCGCTTTCGATCTGGGCGGCGATCTGCTGCGCGGCGATCTTGGCTTGGCCCTCGGCGAACACTCCCGCGCGTGGCGTGCCGACCGCCGCCACGTCGCCGACCGCGTAGACACCGGGGTGCTTCGTCTCGAGCGTCAGCGGGTCGACCGGCACCCATCCGTCCTCGGTGAGGCCCGAGTCAATCAGGACAGCCGGCGCGACGTGGTGCGGAATGCAGA
Organism: Actinomycetota bacterium; assembly: GCA_016219715.1. Classification (GTDB taxonomy): domain Bacteria; phylum Actinomycetota; class Thermoleophilia; order Solirubrobacterales; family JACPNS01; genus JACPNS01. The sequence continues at coordinate 18,769 of JACRKX010000013.1, forward strand.
GGAAGAGATCGAACTCCATCTCTTCCGCATTGCTGGTCGTGAGCGTCCCTTTCTCGGGATCGACACTTGCGACTGCCGTGTTCGGCAGCCACTCGATCTCGTGCTCGGCAAACTTGCTGAGCAGCGCCTCGGAGGCCTCGGGCGAAGGCGGTATCGGCCTTCCAAATGGCATCAGCAGCGAGATCGAAGACCGGTCGCGAAGACCGCGGGCCGATAGCGCGTCATGGATCAGCAGCGCGGCTTCGCTTGGCGCGGGCGGGCACTTGAACGGCGCCGAAACCACGCCCACGATCACGCGGCCGCCGCCGAAACCGGCGATCGTGTCGCGCTGCCGGAAGGCAGCATCGTTCGTGTAGAACTCGTAACCGCCTTCGGCGAGCCCCGGTGTGGCGCTGAGGTCATAGTCGGCGCCGAGCGCGATAACCAGGAAGTCGGCGTCGAACGAGCCGGCCGTGGTGTCGACGTGCTTGGCGCCGGCGTCGATCGAGGTGACCTCGGCCTGCACGAATCGCACGCCCGGTTTGACGATCTCGGCGTACTCGTGGCGCACGTGGTCGGCATCGGTGCGGCCGAACATCACGTCGAGCTTCGAGAATCCGAAGACGAAAGAGTCCTGCTTGTCGATCAACGTGATCTCGACATCGTCTCCGAACTGCTCGGAGAGCATCGTCGTCAATTCCAGTCCGCCGAATCCGGCTCCGAGCACAAGCACTCGCATGGCGTGTTCCTTCCAGGGAGGTGGGGACAGACGGTCGCGGTCGCGCAGCCGTTTCGCTTGGTAGCGGGGTTTGGATTCTAATCCGCGGCCACCGCGTCGGGAGGTCGACGATCCGTCTACCGAAAAGCCCGAGTGTGGCCTTCAGCGATCGATGGGTTCGACCGATTGCACTTGTATGAGGAGATTTCAGCCGCTCCTGGTCATAGCTTTCCTTTTCGCGCTTGCCTCACCTGCCGGGGCGGTGA
>JACRKX010000027.1 GCA_016219715.1 Actinomycetota bacterium
CGACAGGCGCAAACGCCGCCGCGATCCGCATCGCCCAGGCGACGACCGGCGCAGCACTGGCGCCCGACACCTCGGCCTTCGGCGACTACTACTACGACCAGTGCCCGACCTCCTCGATCGTCGGTAGCGGCAACACCGCGATGTTCGATTCAAGCGCGTGCCCGGCACAGGCCAAGGTCGGAACAGCGACCCTGTCCAGCCCGCAGTTGGGATCGAGCATGCAGGGTGAGATCTACATGATCAGCAGGGCGCCGATTCCGAACTTCGGCATCAAGGCGGTCGGCGGCTCTGGACTGAACTTCGTCGTCACGAGCTCCGTCGTCAACTTCGACCCAGCCTGCGACCCGTTGCTCGCCGCCTGCGACGCATCCGTGCAGTTGACCACGTCGAACATGCCGAACGTCGGCGACTCGACCGTGTCGTTGACGTTCGACGGTCCCGATCGCGCCGGCTACGGCGGAGTCGTGTTGAACGGCAAGATCTTCAAGCTCGCGCAGGCAGAAGATTCCGTCTGCGATGGCTCGCTCAATTCACGCGGCACGATGCTGCCATGGCTGACCGGAACCGCCGTCACCGACACCGACAGCGACCCGATCGATTGCGTCCCGCCCGGCGGAGACACAATGTCGCCGGTCGTGACGATCACCAGCCCGATTGACAATGCTGTGACGTCCGGGTCGTCGATCGCGGTCACGTACACGGTGACCGACAACCTCGACCCGACACCCACGTGCGACAAGGCCAACGGCAGCAGCCAGCCCTTGACGGCTGGTACGAACACGATCACGGTCACCTGCGTCGACGATGCGGGCAACAGCGGATCCGACTCGGTCACAGTCATCCGCACGACGCCGACACCGTCACCCGATCCGAATTGCGCGATCAGCGGCACCACGCTGACCTGCACATGGACCCAGCCGGCCGACGTGACCCCGACCTGCCAGCTCGACATGGGCCCGGCAACCACCTGTACGCCGCCAGTCACCTACGCGGGACTCTCGAGCGGGCCGCACACGTTCACGCTGTGCTTCACCGACATCTACGGAAACGTCAGCTGCGCGACGTACAGCTTCACGATCGTCATCGAGCCCGCCGCAATCACGTCATACGCCAACCCGTCCGCGGGCACGCCGGCCAGCGGTCCAGCCAGCCCGGCGCCGATCGTGACATTCGGTAACGAGAATCCCGCCTACTACGAGTGCCGCGTCGACGCCGGTGCTTGGAGTTCCTGTTCTTCGCCGTGGACGATTCCGACCACCGGCCTGACCAGTCCCGCCGAGCACAGCTACGAGATCCGCACGCCTGGAGGCACCCTGGGAACCGGCTACTTCTGGTACGACAACCGCACGTTCAACGCGACGGCGACGGCCACAGCAGTGCCGAACTCGCTCGAGCCCACTGCGGCCGACGCAAACGACGCAGGCGCCCACCCGAACATCACGGCAACACTCTCGCTCGAGGGTTACGACGACCCGAAGAGCGCCAGCGTCATCGGGCCCGACGGCCTGATGGGCTCACTGCGATCGATTCCAGAGAACAGCCGCTGCACCGTTACCCAGGCTGATGCCGGCACCTGCCCGGCCAGCTCGCTGATCGGCACCGCGGTCGGTACGGGAGTCTCGGCGACCGACGGAACTGTGACCGCGAACGGCAACATCTACCTGGTCGACGCGGCCGGACTGCCCAGCACCGACGCAGCCGGCGTGGCCTTGGAGTTCGAGAACATCACCGGTCCGATCCACGGCAACCTCGGAAACGTCATCGTCCGTGGAAGCCTGCGGATCAACGATCAGGCTCGCAACATCCGGCTCGTCGCGAACGACATCCCGCGTCAGACCTCGAACGGCGTACGCGTGCACATGCTCAACGGCTCGATAACGATCAACGGCGACACGCGTCCCGACATGAGCGCCCCGCCCAGCGAGACGAACCCGCCGCTGATCACCAACCAGCATCGCTGCACGACACCCGGCACGCACCGTCCTAACTTCAACAAGTTCGTCGGTACGGGCACCGGTTACAACGGTTCGGTGATTCCGACTGTCACCGCCACGTACGCCGTCGACAACTGCGCGGCCGTGCCGTTCAACCCGACGATCGGCTACTCGTTGACGTCGGTGGAGCCCGGCACGGGAACGGTCATGACGGCCGACATGAGCCTGCCGTTCGACCACAGTCCGACCGCCGCAATTCAGGTGACGCTGCCGCCGTTCCTCTCGGCCAACACGGCCGCCTTCGGCGACACTTCGGTCGACCAGTGCCCGGTTGAGACCATCGTCAACGCTTCACCAGTGTCGACGCCGGTCTACAACTACTTCGACTACGACAACCCGTCGTTCCCGTGCCCGCCGCAGGCGCGCGTGGGTGAGGCGACGATCACCACGCCGCTGCTCGACGGCACGGTCACGGGTACGGTTTGGCTGATCGAGAAGGCGCCGATTCCGAACATCGGCATCGTCATCGACGCAGACACCCCGGGCAACCCGCAGGGTGTCAACATCGGCCTCGTCGGCACTACCGCCACCGTGCAGTACGTCCCGACTTGCGACCCGCTGTTCGAGACCTGCGACCAGTCGATCCGCGCTGTGTTCAACGCGATGCCGGACGTGCCGCTGAGCACCGTACAGCTCAAGATGGGCACCGTTCCGGGTCGCGTGGACGGCCTCGGAAATCCGCTACAGCAACACGTCGTCAAGATCGCCGCCGAAGCGGACTCGGTCTGCCATCCAGACGAAATCCGCACGACTCTCGTGGCGATGCGAGGGACTCCGAACGTCAGCCGCGCGCAAATGCTGACGCCGAACTGCGGATTGCCGACGAACGAGCCGCCGCAACTCAGCTTCATCTCGCTGCCGTCATACACGAACCAGTCACCGGTGACGGTCAACTACACCGCCACCGATGACTCAGGAACCACGCCGACATGCAACCCGGCTTCCGGTTTCACCTTCCCACTGGTCGAAGGACTGAACACCGTGTCCGTGACCTGCACCGACAACGAAGGTGCCTCGAGCACGTGGACGCGCTCGGTTCGACTCGACACTCAGCCGCCGACGATCAATTTCATGCAGTGCGGATCGAGCCCAACCGCCCAGTCGAGTTGCACGCTGAGCTTTGGTGTGACCGACAACAACCCGCTCGGCTCGTCGCCGTGCCAGCCGGTGAATGGCACCAACCAGCCACTGACGATCGGTACGAACACGATCACGGTGACCTGCAGCGACCAGGCCGGCAACAGCGCCTCGGGTTCGGTGGCGATTGAGCGTGTGGCGTTGCCGACCGTCTCGCTCAGCTGCACGCCGGGAGCGTCGTCGGCCGACTGCACCTTCTCCGCGACCGGCGGAATTCCGCCGTATACGTTCACTTGCCAGATCGACTCCGAGCCGGCGAGCGCATGCTCTTCGCCGTCAAGCATCAGTCTGACCCCCGGACCGCACCTAGTGGTCGTGTGCGTAACCGACTCCGAGGGCAATGTCGCCTGCAACTCGGTAAGCGTCGTGATCGGACCGTCCGGCCTCGAGACATCGATCGTCAACGCTACGCCACCGAGCACGCGCTCGACCGACCCGATGAACGTCACCTTCGTGACCTCGCCCAACGGCTCCACGGCCGAGTGCCGCGTCGACTCGGGCGCCTGGAGCACCTGCACGGCACCGTGGACCGTGCCGTTGAGCGGCTTCACCACCCCCGGAGAGCACAGCTTCGAGGTGCGCGCCGTGTTCGGTTCAACGGTCGATGAATCACCGGAGAAGCGCTTCGTCTGGGTCGATGACCGCGCGTTCAACGCAGTGCCGACAGTCACGGCAGTTCCGAACTCGCTCGAACCCACCGCGGCCGACGCCAACGACGCCGGCGCCCACCCGAACATCACCGCGACGCTGTCGCTCGAGGGCTACGACGACCCGAAGAGCGCCAACGTCATCGGCCCCGACGGCCTGATGGGGTCGCTGCGCTCGATCCCTGAGAACAGCCGCTGCAGCATGGCTCAGGCCGACGCCGGCACCTGCCCACCCAGCTCGCTGATCGGAACCGCGACGGCCACAGCCACGACGACGACCGACGGCGCCGTCACCGCCAACGGAAACATCTACCTCGTCGACGCCGCCGGCCTGCCGGCCAGTGACGCGGCGGGAGTTGCCGTTGAGTTCGAGAACATCACCGGTCCGGTGAACGGCGACCTCGGAAACGTGGTCGCCCGCGGCGGCCTGCGGATCAACGACCAGGCACGTAACCTGCGCGCCGTTATCGACGACATCCCGCGCCAGACCTCCGGCGGCGTGCGTTTCCACCTACGCAGCGGTTCGCTGACGATCAACGGCGACACCCGGCCGGACATGGGCGCGCCACCAAGCGAGACGAATCCGCCGCTGATCACCAACCAGCACATCTGTGCGTCGCCGGGAGCCTCGCGTCCGAACTTCAACAAGTTCGTCGGAACTGGCAAGGGATACGACGGCTCGACCACACCGACGATCACCGCGACGTACGCCGTCGACAATTGCGCAGCCCTGCCGTTCAGCCCAACGATCAACTACGAGTTCAGCGACCTGACGGCCGGTGCCGGAACCGAGCTAAAGGTAACCGCGTCAGTGCCCTACGACCACAGCACGCTGCGCGCAGTACAGGTCGTTCTGCCTCCGTTCGCCGCAGCGAACACCGCCGCCTTTGGAGACGCCTCGATGGACCAGTGTCCGGTAGAGGCCATCGTCAACGCCTCACCGCCATCGACACCGACCTACAACTACTTCGACTACGAGAATCCGTCGTACCCGTGCCCGGCACAGGCGCGAGTCGGATCGGCGACCATCACCAGTCCGCTGCTCGAGAGCCCGATCACCGGTACGGTCTGGCTGATCGAGAAGGCGCCGATTCCGAACATCGGAGTTGCGATCGATGCCGATGCCCCGGGCAACCCACAGGGAGTGAACATCGGACTGATCGGAACGACAGCAACCGTTTCGTACGTAGCGACCTGCGATCCACTGCTCGAGACGTGCGACCAGGCGATCCAGTCGACGTTCGCAAGCCTGCCCGACGTTCCACTCTCCACCATGGTGATGGAACTCGGCACGGTTCCGGGGCGCGTCGACAGTCTGGGCAACCCGCTACAGCAACACATGATCAAGATCGCCGCCGCCGCCGATTCGGTATGCCGCAACGCCGGCGACAACGTCCGCACATTGCTAGTGCCATGGCGGGGCACGCCGAACGCCTCACGCACTCAGCTGACGCAGCCGACCGGCTGCCTCCAATAACTCCGGCAGACACCGTGGTGGCCTGGGGGGCCGCCCGAGACGAAGGGCCCGCATCATGCGGGCCCTTCGTCGTTCTCGAGCTGGTGCAGTTGGGACGCTCGCAGCACCGCGGCCAACACCCGACCCGAATCTTTGTCCATCAGTAACACCACCTTCACAGGCATCTCGATACATTGCGTTGAGTCCGCTAATTCGCTGAAAACGGAGGTCCCCATGACGTTTCCAGACCCTGCGTACGAGTCCGAAGCCGACTCGATGATGAGCGACATCATGTTCGAGAGCGAAGGCGGTATCAGCCCCACGCTCACCCCGTTCGTGGCGCTCGGCAGCGACGATCCGGCGATGGAGCTGCTCGACGGCCCGACCACGCCCGAACAGGCACAGGCGGCCGACCTCTGGCAGACCTTTAGACAGACCTGAAGCTTCGCCTAGGGCCCTCGGCCAGGCACGGTCAGAGATCGACGCTCCGCGCGTCGATCTCTCCGGCAGCCAACTTCGCCATCAGCGCCGTGCAGATAGCCAGATCCTGAATCGCCAAGCCGGTCGAGTCAAACAGCGTGGGCTTGTCGTCGCGACGCATCGAGCTGACACCGGTGAGTAACCAGCCCAGCTCGGTGACGTCGCCGCGCGCGACAACACCGCGCGCCACCGCGCCGGTGATCTCACCGCCGTGGCTGGCCTGTTCCCATTCGTCGCAGAACAACAGACACGAGTCGAGCGCCTCGGGAGTCAGTTCAGACTTGCCAGGCCCGTCGGCACCCAGCGCATTGATGTGCTGCCCGGGTCGCAGGTCGGCGGCAGTGACGACCGGCTCCGAGCCGGGGGTGATCGTGCAGACGACGTCCTGGCCGGCGGCCTCGGCACGCGTACCCGCCCGCCAGCCGAACTCGGCGGCGAGACTTGCGGCGAGGCTCTCCGTGGCGTCGAAGACCACCCCATCGCCGTAGCCCGCAGCCGCCATGCAACGCGCCACCCAGGCGCCGTGCAATCCACAGCCAATGATTCCGACGCTACGCGCGCCTTCGGGCGCGATAGCGCGAGTAGCAATCGGCGCTACCGCGCCGGTGCGCAGCGCTGTGACGGCGCGTCCGTCGATCAGCGCCAGCGGTTCGCCGCTCTCGGCGCTGGAGACGATGATCGTTCCGTAGACGACCGGCATGCCATGCGCTGAGTTACCGGGAAACGAAGTGACCCACTTGACGATTGCCAGGCCGTCGCCCCGTGCGGGCATCGCGCGAAAGTCGCCGCCAGGCGGAGCATCGAGATAGACCTTCGACGGCATCACCCAGTCGCCGCAAGCGAAACGCTTGAAGCCTTCGGTGACGCGTTCGATCGCCTGCTCGGGCGAGACCGCGGCAAGCACCGCATCGTGGTCGATCAGGCGCAGGCTCGCCATCGCCCGACGATCTCGATCAGCCGCGATCGTAAAACGGTCATGCCGCTACCAGATCGCGTCGTTGTCGGCCGAGCCGACGCCTTCGAGCAGAGCAGCGCGCAGCCAGCCATTGACTGAGGGACCGGCATCTGGTGCGGGTGCGGTGGTGTCGGCGAGGAAGCGCTCGATCGCGGCGATCACTGCCGCCGCGTCTTCGGGCGAGGGGTCTGGCGAAAGGCTGTAGGAACCGCTGGCGGACATCGTTGCGAGCAAGCTACCAGCCATCCGTCACGAGGGCGCGGCGCAGGTCTGATCGCAGGCCAAAGAAATCAACGCACGTTCGCGAAAATCTCGCTATCCTTGAAATACCTTAATTGCTATCGCTTTAGTCGGATTTAGTCCCGCGCTCGGATTTGATCCCTCAGAAGGAGAACGACCGCCCAATGGAGCCCGTTACTACTGCGCCCGTCACCACCGGGAAGCCCCGCAAGATCAACAAGATCGGCACGATCGAGAATCCGGAGGTCTTCACCAACGTCCCGGGCCACGTGATCCCGATCATCGAGCAAGAGTTCGACGACTTCGAGACCGAAGCCGGCCGCTTCCTGGGCAACGAGATAGAAGAGGTCGACTTCATCGGCTTCCGCCTCAAGCAGGGCGTCTACGGACAGCGCCAGCCCGGCGTAAACATGACGCGCGTGAAGCTGCCGTTCGGCGGCATCACCCCCGAACAGATGGAGGCGTTCGCCGACGGCGCCGAGAACTGGGCGCCGCTCAAGAAAGCCCACATCACCACGCGCCAGGCCGTGCAGCTACACAACATCCCGCTGGCGCGCATGGAGAGCATGCTGCGCCACATCAGCAAGACCGGCCTCTCCAGCCGCGAGGGCTGCGGCAACACAGTGCGCAACGTCTCCGGCGACCCGTTCGCCGGCATCCTCGAAGACGAAGTCTTCGACCCCACCCCCTACGCCGGCGCCTTCGTGCGCTACTTCGTGCGCAGCGAGCTCACCCAGCTGCTGCCGCGCAAGTGCAAGGTCGCCTTCGACGGCTCGCCGCAGGCCGGTCGCTCGATCACGTCGATCCACGACATCGCCTTCGAGTCGGCGATCAAGGATGGTCAGAAGGGCTTCCGCGTGCTGGTTGGCGGCGGCACCTCGATCTTCCCGCGCATCGCCCCCGAGCTGTTCGACTTCGTGCCGCTCGACGAGTTCCTCAAAGTCTCTGAGGCCGTGCTGCGCATCTTCAACCGCTGCGACGAGCTGCGTGTCAACCGCGCGCGTGCCCGCATCAAGGTCTACATCGACCGCATCGGCATGGACGCCTTCCGCGAGGAAGTCATCGAGGAGATGAAGGGCGACTGGGTGGGCGACCGCAACTTCGACCCCGAGCCGCTGCTGTTCATCGACGACGAAGAAGCCGACGCCCCGGCCGCGCCCGAAGGGCTGGTCAGTCCCAACGGCGACCTCACCGAGTTCAACGCCTTCAGCGAACACAACGTCTTCCCGCAGAAACAGCAGGGCTACAGCGCAATCGGCGTGCGCGTCTTTCGCGGCGACCTCTCGCCCGAGCAGTGGCGCGGCCTCGCCGAGATCAGCCGCAAGTACAGCAGCGGCCGCGCGCGCACCACGCAGGACCAGAACCTCGTGCTGCGCTGGGTTCCCAACGAGGCCGTCTACGAAGTCTGGACCAAGCTCAAGGAGCTCGGCCTCGGCGACGGCGGCTTCGACACGCTGCAAGACGTCGTCAGCTGCCCCGGCACCGACAGCTGCAAACTCGGCATCACCGCGTCGATGGGCCTCAACAAGGCCGTGCATGACCGCATCGCCGAACTCAACATCACCGACCCGCTGACCAAGCAGGTCGACGTTCGCATGAGCGGCTGCCCGAACGGCTGCTCGCAGCACCACATCGCCTCGATCGGCTTCAACGGCGCCTCGATGAAGTTCGACGGCAAGCAGGTGCCCGCGTACCTCGTGCAGATCGGCGGCCGCGGCAAAGGCCCGGTGGCCAACTTCGGCCAGCGCCTGAAGCTGCGCATCCCCGCCAAGCGCGTGCCCGACGCGGTCGAGCGCTGGCTGAAGCTCTACGAGTCCGACCGCAACGAGGGCGAGCTGTTCGCCGACTTCGTCGAGCGCGTCGGCACCACGCCATTCGAAGACGTAGCCAAGGACCTCACGCTGCCCGTCGAGTACAGCGCCGAGACCGAGGACGTGTTCGTCGACTGGCAGCGTCAGGGCCTCTTCGAGGTCATCCGCGGCGAAGGCGAGTGCGCGGTCTGACCCGCGCGTTCCAGCGCAGGAAAACCCCCAACGGAAGGCAACACAAGTGACTCCTGAAACCGCAGAAGCACAGGCGCTCGATACGCCGGTAGAGCCAGAGGCCACCACCCCGCTGTTCTCGCCCGAACTGCAGCCGCCCGGCAACGCCGACATCGACCTCACCGACGGTCCCGCCGAAGACGTGCTGCGCTACGCGGTCGAGCAGTTCCACCCGCGCCTCTACGTCGCCTCCTCGTTCCAGAAGGAAGCTTCGGTGATCCTCGACATGCTGCTCAAGATCGAGCCGAACGCCCGCTTCTTCACGATCGACACCGGCAACCTCTTCCCCGAGACGTTCGAGGTCTGGCGCAAGATCGAACAGCGCTACGACGTGAAGATCGACGTCTACAACGCCACAGACTTCGCTCCCGCCTCGATCCTCGCGCAGTCGACACCCCAGAACACCTGGGCCGGCGAGCCCGACGAGTGCTGCGGCAAGTACAAGGTCGCCGCACTACAGGCGGCGCTGCTGAACGTCGACGCCTGGGTCACCGGCCTGCGCCGCGAGCAGGCGCACACCCGCGCCGAGACCCGCAAGGTCCAGTGGGACGCCAAGAACGACCGCTGGAAGGTCTGCCCGCTGGCCGACTGGACCGAGCCGACTGGACCGAAAAAGACGTCTGGCGCTACCTGCACGAGAACGACGTTCCCTACAACGAGCTGCACGACCGGGGCTACTCCTCGATCGGCTGCACGACCTGCACCCAAGCAGGCGAGGGCCGCGAGGGCCGCTGGGCCGGCAGCGACAAGACCGAGTGCGGCCTGCACGGCTGAAACTTCACCCAATCCATCCAGAAAGAAAAGAAAGGCAACACCTTGAGTACTGAGCAGAAAGGATTCGTCCTCTGGTTCACCGGACTGTCCGGCGCCGGAAAGACCACGATCGCCGACATCGTCGAGGCGCGCCTGCGCGACCGCGGCAGCAAGATCGAAGTGCTCGACGGCGACGTCGTGCGCACGCACCTCTCTAAGGGCCTCGGCTTCTCCCGCGAAGACCGCGACACCAACATCGCGCGCATCGCCTTCGTCGCCAACCTGCTGGCCCGCAACGAGGTGCCGGTGATCACCGCCGCGATCTCGCCCTACCGCGAGACCCGTGACGCCGCCCGCGAGCTGATCGGCGACGACAAGTTCATCGAGATCCACGTGGCGACGTCGCTCGAGGCCTGCGAGGCACGCGACACCAAGGGCCTCTACGCCAAGGCTCGCTCTGGCGAGATCAAGGAGTTCACGGGCATCAGCGACCCCTACGAGGAGCCGCTCAACCCCGAGATCACGATCCAGACCGAAGGCTCCACGGCCGACGAGTCGGCCGACGAGATCTTCGCGTACCTCGAAGCCAACGGATTCCTGACGACGGCCGGCGAGCTTGAAGGGGCGGCCGCCTAATGGCTCAGATCACTCTTTCAGCCAAGCAGACCGCCGACTTCGAGCTGCTGGCCAATGGCGGCTTCGCGCCGCTGACGACCTTCCAGGAGCACGAGGACTACGTGAGCGTCGTCGAGAACATGCGTCTCGCAAACGGCGAGCCGTGGTCGATTCCCGTCGTGCTCGCCTCCGACACCGGCGAACTCGGCGAGACGCTCGAACTGATCGGCAGCCAGGGCGAGCAGCTCGGCACGATCACCGTCGCCGAGATCTACGAGCGTGACCTGAAGAACGAGGCCGAGAAGGTCTACCGCACGACCGACGAGGCTCACCCGGGCGTTGCGGCGCTCTACAGCGAGTCCTCGCGCGTGATCTCCGGACCGATCGAGGCCAAGACGCTGCCCGACCACATCGACATCGTCAAGCCCTACCTGCTCACGCCGGCCGAGACGAAGGCCGAGTTCGAGAAGCGCGGCTGGAAGACCGTCGTCGGATTCCAGACCCGCAACCCGATCCACCGAGCTCACGAGTACATCACCAAGGTGGCGCTCGAGGGCGTCGACGGTCTCTTCCTTCACCCGCTGGTCGGCGAGACCAAGAGCGACGACATCGACGCCGAGACACGCATGAAGTGCTACGAGGTGCTGATCGACGGCTACTACGTCAAGGAGCGCGTGCTGCTGGGCGTCAACCCGGCCGCGATGCGTTACGCCGGACCGCGCGAGGCGATCTTCCACGCGCTGGTGCGTCGCAACTACGGCTGCACGCACTTCATCGTCGGCCGCGACCACGCGGGCGTAGGCGACTACTACGGCACCTACGACGCGCAGCACATCTTCGACGAGTTCGAGCCCGGCGAGCTGGGCATCGAGCCGCTGAAGTTCGAGCACAGCTTCTGGTGCAACCTGACCGGCAGCATGGCCACGAGCAAGACCTCGCCGGCCGGTCCCGAGGACAAGGTCTTCCTGTCCGGCACCGCCGTGCGCGAGATGCTGACCCGCGGCGAGCGCCCGCCCGTCGAGTTCACCCGTCCCGAGGTCGCCGACGTGCTGATCGAGGCAATGGCTGGAGTGCCGGCTTAAGCCCGCTGGGTGGCCGCGTAGGAGAACCTGGTCATGGATCCGCTGCTCATTCTGTTCGGTTTCGGTGTCGGCGTAATGGTCGGCATCACCGGCATGGGCGGCGGATCCCTGATGACCCCCTTGCTCGTCCTCTTCTTCGGCGTCAAGCCCACGCTCGCCGTGGGCACCGACATCGCGTACCAGGCGATCACCAAGTCGGTCGGCGGCTTCAAGCACTGGCGGCTGCGCACGGTGAACTTCGGCGCCAGCCTGTGGCTGGCCGCCGGCAGCGTGCCCGGTGCGGTCTTCGGCGTACAGGTCATCTCGATGGCCCGCGATCGCTGGGGCGAAGACGTCGAAACCTTCACGCTTATCGCGCTCGGCTGCGTGCTGGCGATGGTCGGCATCTTCACGCTCACCCGCTCGCTGCTGTTCGACAGCCACGTCTCCAGCGACGGGGTCGATCACATCGAGCTGAAGCCTTGGCAGAAGGCCGCAGCGATCGGCATCGGACTGACGACCGGATTCATCATCGGCATCACCTCCGCCGGCAGCGGAACGGTGATCGCCGTAGCGCTGATCGCGCTCTTCAAGATCCCGCCGCGCTACGTAGTCGGCACCGACGTCTTCCACGCCGCAATCCTGCTGTGGGCCGCCGGGCTGGCGCATTTCGCCGGCGGCAACATCGACTTCGGCCTCGTCGGAAACCTGCTGATCGGTTCGATTCCCGGCGTCTACATCGGCGCACACTTCTCTGTTCGGATGCCGGAGGCGGCCTTGCGTACCGCGCTCGGAATGGTGCTGCTGCTGAGCGCCAGCGCCACCCTGAACAAGGCCGATGTCGCATACGCGCCGCCGATCCTGATCGTCGTCGGCGCGACCTTCCTTGCCACGATCGCGCTGGCGGTCTACAGCGGCAGGCTCGTCAACCCCTGGACGCTGCCACCAGAGAACCAGACAGACGACTCGCCCCCAGACGACCAGCATTCCCCCGCCTTCAGCGCAAACGCGCCGGCCATGGATCTCGGTCTCGACGGCGCCCTGACACAGCGCACAACCGGCAAGCCGACCGGCGCGCTAACACGCGCATAACGTCAATTTCGCGCGATTTTCGCCGCGCGTGCGTTAACGTTTTCACCCATGGGCCGGGGGAGGTTCACACTCGCTTTCGTGATCGTGCTGCTTAGCGCGCTGTTCTTGGCTGCCTGCGGCGACGACAAGCCGACCGCCGGCTCCGCCGGTGGGTCGACCTCGGCCACGGGTGCCAGCGGCGAAAAGTCAGGTGACTCCAGCTCCAAGGACGACGACTCCAACTCGAATTCCAAGAACGGCAAGTCGTCTTCCGATTCCGACTCTTCGAAGTCGAAGTCGTCCAAGTCAGATGACGACTCGTCGAACTCAAGCTCGAAGTCCAAGTCGAAGTCGAACTCCGATTCCGAGTCAACCAAGAAAAGCCCCGGCGTCTACAAGCCGTCCGCCGGAACCGAGAAGCAGGTTCAAGACGCCGCCGAGGCAATGGGCAACGCAATCGAGCGCAAAGACGTCGACTACCTCTGTGGCAAGGCCTACTCCGCGGAGTACGTCAAGAACATCGGAGGCGCATCGGCATGCCGCAGCAAGGTCGCCGACCAGGTCGCCCGGTACGACTCTTACGACATGAAGGTGACCGCGGTCAACTTCCTCAATCCCAAGCAGGCCCAGGTCTACCTCGACCTCTCGTTCACAGTCGAGGGCAAGAAGACCGAGTCAGAGCCGGCCATCAGCTTCAAGCTCGAAGGCGGCGACTGGAAGTACTTCATCTACACCGGCGAGTGAATCGCCCGTCGCCTGTCCGGTCGTAAGGCCGCCGCGTAGCGAGACAGATCCAGTGTTTCGCGCCCGATAAGCTCTCGCACCCAATGTTCAGCAAAGTTCTGGTTGCAAACCGCGGCGAGATCGCCATTCGCGTATTTCGTGCGCTCCGGGAGCTGGGCATCCAGTCTGTCGCGGTCTACTCGGAGGCCGACGCAGACGCCCCGTTCGTGAAGTACGCCGACGAGGCCTACTCGCTCGGCGACGGACCCGCCTCCGAGACCTACCTGGTCGTCGACAAGATCATCGATGTCGCCAAGCGCAGCGGCGCCGAGGCGATCCACCCGGGCTACGGCTTCCTCGCCGAGAACTCGGCCTTTGCCCAGACCTGCCAGGACGAAGCGCTCGTCTTCATCGGCCCGCCGCCGTCGGCGATCGACGCGATGGGCTCGAAGACCAACTCGCGCGAACTAATGAAGGCCGCGGGCGTCCCGATCGTGCCCGGCACCACAGAGCCTGTCGAAACCGTCGAAGACGCCAAGAAGATCATCGACGATGAGATCGGCTACCCGATCGCCGTCAAGGCCGCCGGTGGCGGAGGCGGCAAGGGCTTCCGCGTCGCACTGACCGAAGACGAGCTGGCAGACGCCTTCGAAGGCGCCGCCCGCGAGGGTGAGAAGTTCTTCGGCGATCCCACCGTCTACCTCGAGCGCTACTTGCCCAACCCGCGCCACGTCGAGGTGCAGATCATCGCCGACAACGAAGGAAACATCGTCCACCTCGGCGAGCGCGACTGCTCAGTTCAGCGCCGTCACCAGAAGCTGATCGAAGAAGCGCCGGCGCCGGCCGTCGACGAGGCGCTGCGCGAGCGCATGGGCATCATCGGCATCGAGGCCGCGCGCGCCGTCGGCTACCGCTCTGCCGGCACGATCGAAGGTCTGCTGCAAGACGGCGAGTACTACTTCCTCGAGATGAACACGCGTGTTCAGGTCGAACACTGCGTCACCGAAGAGGTCACCGGCATCGACATCGTCAAGGAGCAGATCCTGATCGCCGGAGGCGAGCCGCTCAGCTTCACCCAGGCCGACGTCGAACTGCGCGGCCACTCGATCGAGTGCCGCATCAACTTCGAGGACGCCGCCAAGAACTTCGCTCCGGCACCAGGCAAGATCGGGGTCTACCACGAGCCCTCGGGCCCGGGAGTGCGCGTCGACAGCGGCGTAGTGGCGGGCAGCGAGATCTCGCCACTCTACGACCCGATGGCCGCCAAGCTGATCGTCTGGGACAAGGATCGCGAGAGCGCAACCAAGCGCATGATTCGCGCACTGAACGAATTTGAAATCGACGCGAAGACCCTGATCCCGTTCCACATCGGCCTGCTCTCCAGCGAACAGTGGGCGAACGGCGAGACCTGCAAGGACCTCACCGAAGACAAGGACTGGCTCAAGCAGTTCGCCTTCGAGAAGGCCGCCCAGCCCGCCGCAGACGAAGAAGAGGCCGAGAAGGTCACCAAGAACTACCTCGTCGAAGTGTCGGGCAAGCGCTACGACGTGAAAGTCGTCGGCGAGGCCAACGGCTTCGCGGGCGGCGGCGCGGCACCGGTCGCCAAAAAGGCCAAGCGCGGCGACCGCGCGGGTGGCAGTGGCGGAGCCGACAGCGAAGCGCTCGTCTCGCCGCTACAGGGCACAGTGCTCAAGGTCTCCGTCGAAGCCGGCGCCGAGGTCAGCGAGGGCGACGTGATCTTCATCATCGAAGCGATGAAGATGGAGAACGAGATCACAGCCCACCGCAGCGGCAAGGTCGAAGAGCTCGGCACGGCCGAGGGCGCGTCGGTTTCGGCCGGCGACACGCTGGCGATCATCAAGTAGCCGGGATCTAGCCGCCGGCCGTGTCGTCGGAGGTCGGGCCGTCGCTTAGTGGCGGGGCAACGTCACCGGCGGGACGCAAGTGCGCCGGCGCGGCAAATGGGTCAGGAACCACACCAGGAGGCGGCTGGGCGGGAACCGCGTGGAGCTGCTGCCCCCCGGGCGGACGAGCAGCCTGCTGGGGAGTGCCGTACGGATACGAGGGGTGCGGCGCCGCCTGACCCGGCGGGGTCTCGATGTGCTCGACGATTCGCTGCTCGTCGCCGCTGGCCAGTCTGGCCTGCCTGCGCAGCGATTCGACGGTGTCCTGGTCGACGACGAGCTTGACCAGCGCCAAACCGGCGAGAAAGCCGCCAAAGTGCGCGAAGTAGGCAGTACCGCCGCCGGTGCCATAAGCGGCCGCCATCGCAAAGTAGGCCATCAGCACCTGGACGCCCAGGATGATCCCAACAACCCAGGAAGCGCGGATCCAGCCCCAAAGGAATGGCAGTGGCGGGATCACCCAGGTGAAGATCTTCGCTCGCGGGTACAGCATCACGTAGCCACCCATCACCGCCGAGATCGCGCCCGACGCGCCGAGCGCGGGTACCTGCGACGTCGAATCGAAGAGGATGTGCCCGAGGTCGGCACCGAGACCACCGACGACGTAGAACAAGAGAAAGCTGGCTCGTCCGAGCCCGGCCTCGAGCGCGAAGCCGAAGACGGCCAGGAAGATCATGTTGCCGATCAGGTGCCCGATGCTGATGTGCATGAACATCGACGTAAAGAACGTCAGCCAGGTCGGCGGGAACTCCGCCTTCCAGCGCTGCTCCTGAGCCACCGTCTCCTCGCACTGGAACACGTTGATCGTGGTCTGCGATGGCATGCACTGAGTTCCGGGGTGCGACACCTCATAGGGCACGTTTCCGTAGAGCAGCACCTTTCCGAGATCGAGGTTCGAACCGCCCTGCCAACCGAAGAAGATTCCGATGTTGACTACGACCAGCAACACCGTGAGAACCGGGAAGTCCTTGATCTTCAAGTTGTCGCGAAGCGGGATCATCTATGCAGTCATGTCCCAGATGGGGAATCACTAGGGTTGATCGTCCGATCGCAAGAGAACTTGAACACCCCGGCGAGCGGCATTTGCTGACCGCGCACCGTACGGCGGATACGGAGAAGCACCGAAAACCGCGACGACAGCCAACGTCGCACGCGTACGCCAGACTTAGCGCCCGTGCGACCGTCCCCCGACCGTGACATCCGCCTGCTTTTCCCACTGCCGATCGCGACGATCGCGTCGCAGTCGAGCATGGCCAGCGTGCCACCGCTGTTCGTGGCAATCAGCGCGGAATTCGACGTCTCGATCGGCACGGCCGGGCAGATCCGCAGCGTGAGCGCCGCCAGCGCCGTGCTCTGCACGCTTCTGGTGGGCGGCTGGATCCACCGCCACGGCGCGCGCACTGTGATGATCCTCGGCGGAATGCTCGCGGCGATCGGCGCCGGTCTCTGCGCCGCGTCGCCGAGCTTCGCGATGCTCGCCGCCGGGCAGGTGGTCGTCGGCGCGGGCATCTGCTGCCTGCTGGCCAGCGGCTTCGCCGGCGCGGGCGAATTCTTCTCGCCGGAGACCCGCGACTGGGCGATCGGCTGGGTCGTGGCCCTGCAGTCACTCGCGTGGATCGTCGGCGTGCCGCTTGTCGGATTGCTCGCCGACCACGTCGGCTGGCGCGCCGGCTTCGCGGTGCCCGCCGCCTTCTCGCTGATCGCAATGACCAGCGCGATCCTCTTCGCGCCGAGGATCGACCGTGACGCCCGCGCGCTCGACGAGCGCACCGGGCTTTTCGCCGCGCTTGCCGACCGCTCGGCACGCCGCTGGACGATCGGAGAGCTGCTGGCGTTCGCCGTCTGGACGGCCGAGATCACCTACATCGCGTCGTTCTACATCGAGACCTACGGAATCAGCGAGTCGCTGGTGGGAATTCTGCTGCCGACCGGATCGGTGGCGTTCCTCGTCGGCTCGGCGCTCGCCGAACGCACGGCGCTGCGCATCTCTCGCCGCGCGATGCTGACGATCGGCGCCCTGGGCATGGGGTCGGTCGCCTGCGTGCTCTTCAATTTCCACCCGGCCGTCGCCTTCACCGTGTCGATCGGACTGTTCATCGGCGTCTTCGCAGGACTGCGCGCGGCCGGCTCGAGCATGCTCGCCCTCGACCAGCTACCCGACAAGCCCGGCGCGATGATGGCCGCCCGCACCGCGGCCGTTCAGGTCGGTTACCTGATCGGAGCGGCGATCGGCGGCGTCGCGCTGGACGTCGCCGGCTACGGAATGGTCGGCCTGATCATGCTGGTCGGCATGGCGGGCTCGGCGGTCGTGATGCGCGGGGTGCCGTCGCGTACCGAGCGGCCCGCTGCCGAGCCACAGCCCGCGACCGGCTCCTACGCGGAGCTTTGACGGCACCGGCGCGACGTGATGCTGCGCTGAGACTTCGGCCGTCGGCGGCCGCGCACCCTACGCCTTCAGCTTGTCAGCCAACTCGCGCAGGTTCTTGACTTCGAGGTCCGGCTTCTTGGCCTTCGGCTCGATCTTCTCTTTCTTGCGGTTGACCCAGACGGTCGGCAGCTTCGCCTTGAGAGCGGGCGCGACGTCGTAGTAGTAGCTGCTGCCGACGTGCACCCAACCCTTCTTGCCACCGATGCGACGGGCCGTCTCGGTGAAGTGGGCCGTCTCGGGCTTGTAACTGCGCACCTGCTGGGCGGTGACGACGATGTCGAAGTCGGAGCGGATGTGACGGCGGCTGGCTACCAGCAGCTTGTCGTCGATGTTCACGACGAGTCCGACTTGGTACTTCTTGGCGATGCGGTCGAGCGCGGCGTTGGCCTCGCGGAACGGCTTCCAGCGAATCACGCTGTCGGGCAGGAAGTTGGTGCGAGACGGTTCGAGATCCCACTCGATGTCTTCGGCGACCTTCAGCGCGATGCGGCGCAGTACCTCGGCGTAAAGCTCGTACGAACCTGACTTGATCTCTTCCTGGTGTTTGAGGAAGAGGTCGATCAGGCTGTTCTTGTCGGGCAGCGCGAAACCGGTTCGCTTGGCCTCGGCCTCGAAGGCCTCGTAAACGCCGGTCTCCCAGTCGATGAGAGTGCCGTATACGTCGAACGTGACCCACTTGATGTCTTTTGGCAATGCCATTTGAAGTCGCTTCCTACCTGCAAATCGATGTCTTTCACGACGCGCTTGAGCGCCGACGAACGCCTGATACGGTTTTGCCGCGCCGAGCGCCCAATAGATTCTACGAATCGCGCTCGCCCTATCCCCTATCTGAGGTAGTTACAGGATGGATCTTCTCGAGTATCAAGGCAAGCAACTATTTGGCAAACACGGTCTGGCCGTGTCCGACGGCAAGGCCGTCACAACGGTCGAAGACGCCGTCGCCGCGGCGAACGAGGTCGGATACCCCGTCGTCGTAAAAGCACAGGTTTTGATCGGCGGCCGCGGAAAGGCCGGTGGCGTCAAGCTCGCGGCAAACGAAGATGAGGCGCGCGAGCACGCGACGAACATCCTGGGCCTCGACATCAAGGGCCACGTCACCCGCACCCTGTGGATCGAGCACGCCTCCGACATCGACACCGAGTACTACGCCTCGGTGCTGCTCGACCGCTCGGCCAAGAAGCCGCTGGTGATGTTCTCGACCGAGGGCGGCATCGACATCGAGGAGGTCGCCGAGAAGACCCCCGAGAAGCTGATCAAGTTCCACGCCGATCCGCTCACGGGTCTGACCAAGGAAGAGGCGATCAAGATCGCGACCGACGGCGGCGCCGACGCGGACGTGATCGAGGGAGTCGCCGACGCGCTCGTCGCGCTCTACGAGGTCTGGATCGAGGAAGACGCATCGCTGGCCGAGATCAACCCGCTGATCGTCACGCCCGACCGTGAGGTCAAGGCGCTCGACGCCAAGGTTTCGCTCGACGACAACGCCGAGTTCCGCCACCCCGAGCGCGAGGGTCTCGGCGACTCGGCAAACGCAGATCCGATCGAAGAGAAGGCCAAGGAGCAGGGCGTCGTCTACGTGAAGCTCGATGGCAACATCGGCATCCTCGGCAACGGCGCGGGTCTCGTCATGAGCACGCTCGACGTTGTCGCCCAGCACGGCGGAGAGCCCGCCAACTTCCTCGACGCCGGCGGCGGATCCGACGCCGCGAAGGTCAAGCAGGCCGTCGAGCTGATTCTCAGCAACGAGAACGTCAAGGCCGTCCTGTTCAACATCTTCGGCGGCATCACCCGCTGCAACGAGGTCGCCAACGGCCTGATCGCGGCATTCGAAGACCTCAAGCCAGAGGTGCCCTTCGTCGTGCGCCTCGACGGCACCAACGACGTTCAGGGCCGCGAGATTCTCGAAGCGGCCGCGCTTCCCAACGTGTACGCAGCCAAGACGATGGACGGGGCCGCCGAGCAGGTCGTAGCCCTCGCCCAGTCCTCAACAGGACAGGAGAACTGAACATGTCGATCCTCGTGGATAACGACACACGCCTCGCCGTCGCCGGCATCACCGGCCGCGAAGGCTCCTTTCACACGCTCAACAACCGTGCCTACGGCACCAACGTCGTCGGCGGCGTAAACCCGAAGAAGGCCGGTGAAGACGTTGAGGGCATCCCGGTCTTCGGCGACTGGAAAGAGACAGTCGCGGCCACGCAGGCGAACGCCGCAATGATTTTCGTGCCGCCGCCATTCGCCGCGCAGTCGGCGCTCGAAGCAGCCGAGGCCGGCGTCGAGCTCGTGGTAATCATCACCGAGGGCATTCCGGCCCACGACGAGCTGAAGCTCTACAACCAGGTGCGGCGTGATTTTCCCGCAACCCGGATCATCGGCCCGAACTGCCCGGGCATCCTCTCGCCGGGCAAGGCGAACATCGGCATCATCCCGGCGTCGTTCTTCAAGGAAGGCAACGTTGGAGTGGTCTCGCGCTCCGGCACGCTGACTTACCAGATCGGCAACGAACTGGCGCAGAAGGGCTTCGGAAACTCGACGATCGTCGGCATCGGCGGAGACCCGGTTCCCGGCAGCTCGTTCATCGACATCATCGAGCTGTTCGAGGCCGACGACCAGACCGACCTGATCGTGATGAGCGGTGAGATCGGCGGGTCGGCCGAGGAAGAGGCGGCCGCCTACATCGCCGCCAACGTCTCGAAGCCGGTCGTCGCCTACATCGCCGGCTTCACGGCTCCCGAGGGCAAGCAGATGGGCCACGCCGGCGCGATCGTCTCCGGCTCGGCCGGTACCGCCAAGGCCAAGGCCGAGGCGCTCGAGGCCGCCGGCATCCGCGTCGGCCGCACGCCCACGCAGACCGCGGAGATCGCGATGGAGCTGATCGGCGCGCCCGCGTAGCCCCTGAGCAGTCAATCGATTCACGTGAACGCCGCCCCTATCGGGGCGGCGTTTTGCGTTCTCCGGCCGATTCTTTCACGCGATCTGGCTAAGTTGGCTAGAATACGTTGATGCAGTACAACGTGCTCGAAGCCAGGAACCAGCTCTCGAAGCTGATCGACGCGGCGGTCGCAGGCGAGGAGGTTGTGATCGCCAAGCGCGGCAAACCCACCGTGAAGATCGTCAAGATCGACAATGAGCCGCCGCTGGGATCACCAGAACTGATCAGGCAATGGATGGAGAAGTTCCCGCCCGTTCCCGGAAGGACGCCCGAGGAGATCGAGGCAGAGATTCGCTGGGCGAAATCGGGATGGCACGACGAGCTCGATGACGACTGATGCGAATGGTGTTCCTCGACAGCTGTGTGGTCATCGAAGCGAGCGAGCAGAGCCGTAAAGGCGCAAGGCTGCGGGCACGGTTCGCCGAACTGGCGTCGGTGGAGCTCGCGATCTCGCCCCTCGTTCGGCTCGAGTCGCTTGTGCGACCGATCCGCGACCGTGACACAGAGCGCCTCGCCGTCCGCCAGTCGCTGCTCGACAGGTGCGTGCAGCTCCCGATCGACGACGCGATGTACGCGCTGGCGACTCACATACGTGCCAGGCATGGGCTGAGCACCGCCGATTCTGTCCACGTCGCGACCGCGAGCAGGCACGGGTGTGACGAATTCTGGACCGACGACCGGCAACTGCTTCGCGCCGCTCCGGGCTTCGTGATCGACGTGTTCGGAGAGGCGTGAGCGCCGCCGTCTACTTCTTCGGCGACAGTTTCGTCGCAGGCTTCGGCGATCCCACAGCACAGGGCTGGGTCGGCCGCGTGCAGGCCGTCGCTCCGCCCGGGCTGGAGTTCGTCGCCGTCAATCGCGGTGTGCCCGGCGCCACCTCGGTCGAGGCCCTCCGCGACTGGCAGGACGCGGCCGAACGCCTGATGCTCGAAGACGTCGAGCGGTCGGGCGTCGTCTTCTCATTCGGCACCAACGACGTAATCCAGGGCATGCCGCCAGGCCAGACCTGCGAGACGCTCGGCAATGCACTGGCCATTGCCGCGGGCGTTGGCATGCCGGCGCTGGTCGTCGGCCCGCCGCCGATCGGCGATCTGCCCGATGCCGAGCGGCGGCTGGCAACGCTCTCGGGCGACCTGGCGCTGATCTGCGCGGTCAACGGCATCCCATACATCGAGACCCACGATGTGCTGACGGCCGACACCGCCTGGCGTGCTGAAGCGGCGATCGGCGACGGCTCGCACCCGCAGTCTGGCGGTTACGAAGAGCTTGCCAACCTAGTCATCGAAGACGGCTTCTTCGATTGGCTGGCCGGCGTAATGGGCGACGAAGGCAAAGAGAGCTAGTACACAGGCGCGGAAATCAGTAGCTTGAACGCCAGTCATGCATCTTCATAGTCGAGGCGCGCGCGTCGGTTGGAGCGACGCTCGATAGTCTCACTCCTTACATGAGCGTTGACGTCCAGACAATCTCCTTCGCGCGCGGCGCCCCGTCGCTCGATCTGATCCCGGTCGAAGAGCTGAAGGCTTCGGCCGTCAACGCATTCACCAACGATCCCGCCGGCACATTCGGCTACGGCACGGCAGTGGGCTATCAGCCGCTGCGCGAATGGATCGCCGAGCAGCACGATGTCGACGCCAGTCGCGTGATCGTCACCAACGGTTCGCTGCACGCCTGCTCGATGATGTTCGACCGGCTCGTGGCGCCCAGCGACAAGATCGTGATCGAGCAGCCGCTCTACGACCGCTCGTTGCTGATGCTGCGCCAGCGCGGTGCCGACCTCGTCGGTGTCGCGCTCGAGCACGACGGCCTCGACGTGGCCAAGCTCGAAGATGCGCTTGAGGCCGGCCTCGCCCCGAAGTTCGTTTATGTGATCCCTCACTTCCACAACCCCGGTGGCTGCACACTCTCGCTCGAGAAGCGCAACCGGCTAGTCGAACTCGCCAACGAATACGACTTCCTGATCGTCGAAGACGACCCGTACCGCGACGTCGCCTTCGAGGGCGAGCCGCTGCCGTCGATGCTCTCGATGGACGACTCGGGCGAGCGAGTCTTCTACATGTGCTCGTTCACGAAGACCGTCTGCCCCGGCCTGCGGGTCGGGTACGCGATTGCCAGCCCATCGGTGACCAGAGACCTCGTCACGGCCGGCACCAACACTTACATCTCTCCGGGCATGGTCAGCGAGTCGATTCTCAACGACTTCCTACGCGGCGGCAAGCTCGAGCCCGCGATCGCAAACGTGCGGCGCGCGCTCCGCGAACGGCGTGACGCGCTGACCGGCGCGCTCAGGGAGTTTGTCCCGGAGGCACGCTTCGTCGTGCCCACAGGCGGCTACTTCCTGTGGGTCGACCTTCCCGAAAGCGTCGACACCGACACGCTCGCCGTTCGGGCCGCCGAGGCCGGTGTGCCGATCACGCCGGGCAGCGACTTCTCGCTGAAGGGCGGTCGCAGCAGCATGCGCCTCAGCTACAGCAGCGCTTCGCCGGAGCATATTCGCGCCGGCGTCGAGCGCCTTGCTTCGCTGATAAACGCCTAACCAAACGCGTAACGGCCGCACGATGGCGGCCGTTACGAGGACCGAAACACACTGCCGTTTCCGACGGCGCCGTTCGGCTCACGAACACACCGCCACCGCCGCGGGGGGATCCGACGGCGGCAGCGGTATGTCGTTTCGGTCAATGTTGGCTACAGGCAGCCAGAGATCGCAATCGTCTGGGTGCGAGTCACGTTCGCCGTACCGGAGTACGGGATGAACGTCGAGCTGGCGGGCGTTGAGTCCTGGCAGGTCGGGTCGGTTGCACCGGCCACCTTCAGGATCTTGCCCGAGAGCGGGCCGTTGACACCGGCACGTGCCGGCCCATCGAGCACCATGTTGATGTTGCTCATCTGGACGTCGGGGACGTTGTTGAACATGACGGAGATCTGCGTCTGGCAGAAGCCCATCGGGTCCAGCAACGGGTCACAACTGGGGTCGACCTGCGGCGTCGAGGTCACGCCGGTGAGGCGAACGTCGATACCCGGTTCGGCGAGCTTGACGCCGAGCCACGGGATCGGGCTCTTCTCGATCAGGTAGACCTGGCCAACCAGGTCGTGGGGCAGCAGCGGCGTGTCGATCGTCATGCTGCCGACCAGGGCCTGCGACGGGCAGACACTCGGGTCGAAGATCGACGTCGGGCTCGGCGCCGCGGCAGCCGGGCACTGGTCGGCCGACGTACCGAACGACGGGAAGTTCGGCGCGACGGTCGGCGGCATGTTCACACGGATCGTGCGAGCGGCCGAGTTGTCGACGCCGAATCCGAGGTTGGCGAGAACGCCAGTCTCGGAGCCAGCCGACGGGTTGGTCAGCGTCAGGTTGATCGTCGGGTTGAACGGAACCGTGCTGCAGCCGGTGGCCTGGAACGGAACGTTGAACACCTCTGACTGGCTGTTGTCCCACGCGGTACCCGTGCTGATCCATGCGCTGGCGGCGCAGGAGCTGGGGTTCGTGAGGAACGAGCCCGAGCCAGACAGGTTGACCGTCAGGTTCGAGGCGTTGATCGACGTACCGTTGACCTCCAGCGGGATGCTGCGCAGGTCGAGGTACTGGTTCTTGCCGTTGTCGACCAGGTACGCGCCACCCTGGGTGATCAGGGTGCCGAACGAGAACTGGATCTCGGCGGCGACTCCGCCGGCGTCAGCACCGGTCGGACCCTCGGTCAGGTACAGGTTGCCGGTACCCGTCTCGCTGCCGCTGAACGTGTCGACCGTCAGCGATGCGGTGCCGATCTGAGACGCTGCGGCACAGTTGCCGGCCGCGGCGTCGGCGTTGGTGCAGGTCGGGCGAGCCGAGAGGCTGGCCGCGAAACCGTTCGGCATCTTCAGAGCGATCTGCTTCGGCTGACCGCCGGTGATGTTGAAGGACGCCGAGACGTTCGGGTGACCGACTGCCTGCGTGGTGCTGACGTTGATCGTCGGCGACACGCTGAAGTTGCCGGTCTCGACGGTGAACGTGGCACTGGCGGGCGTAGCGTCCTCGACCGTGCCCACGACGGCCTTCACCTGGAAGGTGTGGCTGCCGTCGGCCAGCGGCTCGAGCGTGGTCGGCGAGTTGCACGGAGCGAACGTCGCCGCGTCGACGCGGCACTGGAACGTGGCCGAGGCGTTGTTCGAGCTGAACGAGAACGTCGGGGTCGTGTCCGGCGTTGTAGCCGGCGGTCCCGCCGTGATCGTCGTCTCAGGCGCCGTCTGGCAGTTGACCACGTTGTAGTTCGAGGTACGCGTGACCTGCGTGCCGTTGCCGCTGGTGGCGGCGGTGCCGTTGAATCCGGTGATGACGGCCGTGACGGTCTTGGAGCCACACGTCGGCGGGTTCTTGTAGACCGGCTTGTCGATCGTCAGGCGGAAGTTGCCGAACGGCAACTGCGGAATGCGGTCGAACGTGGAGTACACGCGGCCGGTGCCGGCGTTGGCGTCGCCGCGCGTGCCGAGCGTTCCGCGGAAGATGACCACGGTGTCACCGGGGCCGATCAACTCGACTCCGATCGGGATCTGGTTGCCGACGCCCATCGCGTACACGTTGCCGGTGAGACCCGGCTGCGCGGCGTTGGTCGGGTTCGGCAGGTACTTCGAGAATGCGGCCGCGTTACCGATGATCGAGCTGGCCGGGCAGGCGCGTGCCTGCAGCTGCTCTTCGGTGCAGTTGGTCACGCCCGAGAGCGCGACGAGGTCGAGGCCCGATCCGACAGGCAGATCGACGTCGACGATCTTCGGCAGAGCGTTCTGGATCGTCGCGTCCGCTTCCGGAATCGTGATCGTGAAGTTCGCCTTGCCGGCGCCGTTGGCGTTCGGATTATCTGCGCTGAACGACATTCCCGGGTTGAACGGGACGCTCGAGCAGCCAGTCGGCGTGAACGTCTTGGTTGCCGATGACGAAACGTTCTGGTACGAAACGAGCGTGACCTTCGCGGTGGCCGTCAGGCAGCTGCCCGTCTGCGTAGCGAAGTACGGACCGGCCGGCGGATTCGTGGTGCACGAGCCCCACCAGTTGCAGCTCTGCGTCGGAGTGCCGGAGCGCGACTGGAAGTTCAGCGCCAGGCTGTTCATCGTGATGTCGCCCTGAATCGTCGGCGTCCAGAAGATCAGCGGAATGCCGATCGTCGCCGTGCGCGGAGCGCCCGGCGTGTAAGTGCGCAGACCCGAATCCTCGTAGGACCGCACTGTGATGCCGGTCTTGAGGAAGATCTTCTCCGGCTGGGCGCAGAAGACGAAGAGGATGCAGATCCTTTCGGGACGCAGCGTCATGCCCAGAGTCGCTACCTGGCCGGGAGCCGAGGTGATGATGTCGACTGAACCTGGGATCGAGAGATCGAGCAGACTGAGCGCCTTGACGCCCGCCGTCATTGTTCCGACCTGCGAGTTCGCCGGACAGGCATCGGCGTTGAACTGCGCGTTCGTGCACTTCGGATTCGCCGACTCCGGATTGGCAAAGACGCCGGTCGGCAGGTCGATCTGCACGTCCTTCAGGTCTTCGCTCTCGCTTCCCTGGCGATTGAACGACAGGCTGAAGTTCGGGTGTCCAGCGGCCTGAAGCGTGGAATTCGTGTAGTTGAAATTCGCGACGTTGAACGCGTTAGCGTTCGCCGCGCCGAGCAGCAGGAACGCGGCAAAACAAGTCGCCGCGACCGCAAACGCTATGGCGTTGCGACGCAGCGCCCCCGCGCTCCGGATAGATGGAGACATGGTGTTCAAGATCGACCCCCCAAAAAGATCGTCTGGGCCGAGCGTGCCGGCCTTGGATACCAACTGATTCGTGATGGAACGAGCCGCGTTTTAACCGGACGCACTCGCTGTGGGCCAACCGACCGAACACCCATTCGGCTGGTTGGACCAGGACAACATAGCGAAAACTTTCAAGATATTCAACTCACATTACTGTGAGAACCGGGACGTTCCTAAAACTAGGGATCTCCTGGCGATCTTGTCGGCGGACCAAATACGGCCGCCAAGTCAGGCCGGCTTGCCTCTTCGTGCCGGATTTTTCGCCGCGGGTTTCTTGTCGTTCAGCTTCTTCAGGACCTTCGATTCCGCGGGGTTGACGGCGATCTTGTCGGTGAGCTCTTTGATCTGACCGGCGGTCTTGGCGGGAAGTTCCTTGATACCGGCGGCTTTGTCGCGCGGCTCGACCTGCTTCTGCAGCTCTTTCTCGAGCGCCTTGGCGACACGCTCGCGTTCCTTGGCCTGCCGCTCACTGCTCTTCTCGGCGGCGGCCTCGGCCTTCTCGCGCTCGCGCTCCGCGCGTCGCTGATCGCGCTCGGCCTGCTCGAGCGCCTTCGCCGCGGCCTTCTCGCGTTCGCGACCGCCGCGCGCGCGAACGCGGAAAATCTCCAGCGGCTGCTCGATTCCCTTGAAGCGTCGCTTGCCGATCTCGGTCCAGTCGTAGACGCGCTCGTAACGCTCGTTCAGCTCGCCGGTGGCGATGACCGAACCGGGGCGGGCGACGTCGCAGAGCCGGCTGGCGTAGTTGACCGGCGGGCCGTAGACGTCGCCACCGCGCAGCAGTGCCTCGCCGACGGCGATGCCGGCGGCCAGCTGTGGGAAACCTTCGGGCTCTTTGTCGACCGCCGCGACCAGAGCCAATGCGGCGTCGATCAGCGCATCAGAGTCGGGCGAGACGAGCATGACCGCGTCGCCGATCGTCTTGACCAACCGTACCGGCGGCTCGACGACCTCGACGGTTATCGCGTTGAGCCGCTCGGCGATCGATCCCAGCTCGTCTGCGCGCACCTGCTCGCCGAGCGACGTGAAGCCGACGAGATCGGCGAAGCAGACCGCAATCTCACGCGTGTCTGATAGCAGATCCATCGTGGCGGGATTGCCGAGCACGTCGGCGCGCGTGGCTTCGCGGAGGTGCAGGTTGAAGAGGTGCTGCAGGACGAAGCCGAACTCCGGCGACGTCATCCGCGTGATCTCGGCGTAGCGCACCGCGATGTCGTGCTCGTCGTCGTCGGGCCGCAGGAAGGTGGTAAGGATCTGCCGCTCGACCGTGGCGGCAAGCTGCGAGAGACCCGAGCCGAGCACGCGGTTGATCTCGCGGATTCCCTCGAGCGACATGCCCATCGCGAGGTTGGCGCGAACGGCGCGCATCACTTTCACGTCGTAGTCGCTGAACGCCTTCTGCTCTAGTGCCGGCTGGGCCAGGCCCAACGCACGGCGCAAATCAAGAAAGAGGTCGAGGTCGACGTCGGCCATCTCGGCGACCTGGGCGGCGTCGTACTTCGGCTCGCCGCCGAGCGCGCGCTCGACCGGCAGCAGCATCAACCGCTCTTCGGCGGCGGCCTGCTTGACCTCTTCCAGCGGCACGCCCTCGTCGTCGAGCAGGTAATCGAGCAATCGCCTGCGCGCATCGAGCGCGGACGTCTCAACGCCTTCGAACAGGCCCTCGGCCTGGTAGTCGACTGTCTCACTCAGCTTGTCGGGCACCGCTGAAACCTATCGGCCGAAAGCGGTGCGAGGCGCCAATCCCGGCCGGAAACCTGGACGTGCGGCTAGCGGCCGTAGCGTTCCTTGGCCAGAACTAGCTGCTCTGGCAGCGCGGTGCGCGGCGGCGGTGACGGATCGGCGGTGACGGAGATCGTCTCGGCGACCGAAGTGGTCAGCACGTGCTCGCCCTTTCCGGAACGGATCGCGACCTCGTCGTCGCCGGTCGATTCGACTACGGCGTCGAGACCGGGATAGACACCCGAGTTCATCAAGTAGTGCAACAGGTCTTCGGCCTCGTTCTCGAAGCGGAGGATGGTGACCTTCGCGCCCGCGTCGCAGTCGGCCAGAGGCACGCCCGGTACGCGGTCGGCCGGATCGATCGGATGGCCGTGCGGGCAGTTCTTGGCATCGCCGATCGCGGCCAACATGCGCTCCTCGAGGACCGGCGACATGGCGTGCTCGAGCCGCTCGGCCTCCTCGTGTACTTCATCCCACGGGATGCCGAGCACGTCGGTGAGAAAGCGCTCGATCATGCGATGTCGGCGCACGATTGCCTCGGCGTGTTCGAGGCCGCTCTTCGTGAACTTCAGCGACTTGTCGTCGCGTCGCGTGATGTAGCCGTCTTTCTCGAGGCGGTTGACCATCTCGTGCACGGTCGGCGCCGAGAGCTGCATGGCGCGGGCGACGTTGGCTCCGGTCATTGGCAGACCGGCCTCCTGCAGCCAGAAGATCGACTGTAGGTACTCCTCTTCGGCGACTGTCGCGTGGTCGTGGGCCATCGGCGGCATCCTACCTGAGCAGGCATCGCGCGCCGTTAGTCTGCCGCGCATGTCAAACGCTCGCCCGGTGCTGGTCGCGCCCGACAAGTTCAAAGGCACGCTGAGCGCCGCGCAGGTGGCGACGGCACTCGCGGAAGGCCTCGCACGGGCGGGAATCGTAAGCGATCTCTGCCGTGTCGCCGACGGCGGCGAGGGAACGCTCGACGTGCTGACCGATGGGGTCGAGCACGAGCTGCTGCAGGTGCCGGCAAGCGACGCGCTGGGACGGAAGGTCGAGGCGCGCGTGGCAGTGTTTGCCGGTGGCCGGACCGCGGTGATCGAGACGGCAGACGCAATCGGCCTCTCGCTGATCGCCGGAAGCGAACGCGACGCAGTAGCGGCAAGTTCGCGCGGCGCGGGCGAGTTGATCGCCGCCGCGGCCGCGACCGGCGTGCGCGAAGTGCTGGTCGGAGTCGGCGGCACGGCGATGACCGACGGCGGTATGGGCGCCATCGAGGCACTGCGCGAGGCAAACCTGATCGGCGTCCGCGGGCCCGGCAAGCGGCTGCCGAAGCTGATCGTGCTCTGCGACGCGCGCGCCGGCTGGCAGCAGGCGGTCAGTGTCTTCAGCGAGCAGAAGGGCGCGGGTCCCCGCGAACGCGAGCTGCTGACCGCGCGCTTCGAGCGGCTCGCCGGCGAGCTACCGCGCGATCCGCGCGAGGTGCTTTTCACCGGCTGTGGCGGCGGTCTAGCCGGCGGCCTGTGGGCTTGCGCCGGTGCCGAACTGAAGAGCGGCGCGGCAGTGGTGCTCGACCGTCTCGACTTCAGTGCCCGGATGGTCGCCTCGCGCGCCGTGATCACCGGCGAGGGCTGCCTCGACCATCAGACCCTGCTTGGCAAGGCCGTCGGCGAGATCGCCACCCGCGCTCGCCAGAGCGGCGTGCCATGCCACGCAATCGTCGGCCGCCGCGGTATGACCGAGTTCGACGCACGGATCCTCGACTTCGAAACGGTGACCGAGGCCGGCAGCGAAGCGACTATTGCCGACGCGGCCGAGCGACTGGCACCGGTGCTGGCAACAAGTTAAGCGTCTAGCTTGTCGAGCGCGTCCAAGTCAGCCAGGTCCTGCGGCCGGCCGGCGAAAACGCTCGGTCCGTTCTACGGCCGCGACGGGTCGATCAGGCAGCCTGGATTGAGCACGCCCGCGGGATCGAGTTCGGCCTTCGCCGCACGCAGTGCAGCGGCGAACGCTTCCGGACGCTGGCGGTCGTACCACGGCCGGTGATCCCGGCCGACTGCGTGGTGATGGGTGATCGACGCGCCCTGAGTCGTCAGCACGTCGGAGACCGCCTCCTTGATCGCCTGCCACTGCGCCACCTCCTCGCCGCGGTCGGCGCGCGCGAGCACGGTGAAGTACGGCGCCGGGCCGTCGGGGTAGACGTGGGTGAACCGGCACGTGACCTTCACCGGAGCGGCAGCGGCGCGCTGCGCCACCGCGACCACACCTTCGCGCAGAGCCGCGAACCGCTCCCAGGTCGTGACCGTCTCGAACGTCTCCGCCAGTACGCCACAGGCGACGAGCGTGTCGCGCAGACGAGGTGCTCGCATGAAGGTCTCGCGCCAGTTGGCGGCGCCTTCGCCGCTGCCGCCGCCCTCGATCGTCTCTCCGCCACACTCACGGGCGATCGTCACGCACTGATCGAAACGGTCGGTCACGTCCGCGCCCGCGGACTCGAAGCCCAGCACCAGCAGGTGACCGCTGCCGTCACCGGCCATCGTGAAGCGTGCCTCCTCGGCCTCGATCAGGCGGCAGTTGCTCGGCCGCAGACCCGACTGGGCGATCGCGCGCACGGCCTCGGCGCCACCGGCGAAATCGGCGAACAGCACCGACGCCTGTGCCCGCTCGGTCGGTCGTAGACGGATCTTCACCCAGGCCTCGGTGACCACCCCGAGCGTCCCCTCCGAACCGAGCAACATGCGATCGGGCGACACGCCCGCGCCCGACGCGGGCAGCCTGAAGCTCTCCCACGCGCCACTCGGTGTGATCGCGCGGATCGACTCGGTCAGGTCGTCGATGTGCGTCTCGACGGTCGCGAAGTGGCCGCCGGCGCGGGTGACGATCCAGCCGCCGAGCGTTGCGAGCGCGAACGACTGCGGATAGAAGCGCATCGTCATTCCGTGAGCCTCGAGCTGGCGCTCGAGCACGGGACCAGACGCTCCGGCCTGGATCCGCGCCGCGCCGCTGACCTCGTCGAGTTCGAGCAGCTTGTCGAGCCGTGTCGTGTCGAGCGTGAGCGTGCCGTCGTATCCCGAGGGCACCTCGGGACGCACACCGCCAACCACCGACGTGCCGCCGCCGTACGGGATCACGGCGACGTTGGCGCCGGCCGCCCATTCGAGCACTCGCTCGATCTCGCTCTCGTCACGCGGCCGGGCGACGAGATCGGGCGCGAAGCGGAAGTCTCCGCGAAAGGCGCGCACGACATCTTGATACGAGCGACCCCAAGCGCGTTCGGCCCGTTCACGCGGATCGGCCGACACGAAGCCGGTCAGGGCCTGCGGGGTCTCCACGCGAGGCGCGGCGACGCGCGACTCGTCGAACGCGACCGGCGCCTCGGCCGTGCCGTCGAGTTCGAGATCGAGGAACCCGCCGAAGTGGGGAGCGGCCTGCGCCAGCTCATCGGCGGACGGCTCATCGTCGACCGTGCCCCACGCCCAGAGACTGCGGGGGGCCGCCATGTTCACCGGCGCTCCATCAGCCGGCTGACGACGGCCTCGTAGACGCCGGCGCCATTCGCGCCCTCGGTGACGCTGGCGTTGTCGTACTCCGGCACGAGCAGCTCCAGTTCGGGATTACGTTCGACGGCGTTGCGCATCAGGAAAAAGTGCCCGACCGCGGGCGCGACCTCGAGATCCTCGGCCGAGTCGCCGCAGGCGATCACCTCGCCGGGGGCGTAGCCCCGGATCTGCATGTGGCGCGAGACGCCGCCGGCCTTGCTGGCGACCTTCGGGATCAGGTGATAGGCATGCAGGTGCTCGAACCGCGAAAGCCGCTCGGACTTGCGATGGATCCGGCCGTTGTCGACCAGCCGCAGCTCGTCGTGGCCGGCCTGTGCCAGCGCGGCGTCGGCCTCGGCGGTGTCGATCCAGCCACGAAAGAGATGCGAGGCGTCGCGAGCGAGGTGCCAGGGGTCGTGGTATTCGAGCCGGTCGCCGAACTTCTCGAGCAGCAGCGCCGGCGCGCCGGCGGCCTCGATCTGCTCGTAGATCGTCTGCGTCTCGGTGGGCACCAGCCCGCCGGTCATCCACTCGGTCTCGCCGTCGACGTGGACGCCGCAACCGACCTCGAAGACATACGAGCTCTGCCCGAACAACCGCGCCGCCTCGTGTACCTGCGCCTCGCGGCGGCCACTGAAGATGCAGACCTCGACGTCGGCGCGCAGGCAGGCCTCGATCGCGCGCACGCCGTCGGTCGTCACGCGCCGCTCGCCGTCGTGGAACAGCGACGCGCCGTACCCGAGCAGCGTGCCGTCGAGATCCACGTACACGCACCTAAGCGCCATGCGATCGCTCCATCACCTCAGCGTAGGGTGGCCGCTCGACCAGCGGCACGTCGCGCAGCACGGCTTCGCCGGCGACGTAGTTGACGAACTCCCGGTGCCGTTCGAGGCCGTGACGTTCGGGGTCTACGCGCGAGAGGATCGCCCGCGACACGGCAAACGCCATCGCCCCAAGGTCGTGCAGCGGCTGGTGCGGGTTGACGCGCTCGCCGATGTCGGACTGCGCCACCGAGTCGAGTCCGAACCGTTTGTAGAAGTCGAGCAGCAGCTGGATCTCGGCGCCGTAGCCGGTCAGGAACGGCATCGCCGCCAGCGCATCGGCCCGCGCGGCATATTCGCCGGCCAGCGGCTGCTGAACGGCGGCAAGCTCCGGAAAGAAGAGGTTCAGCAGTGGGCGTGCCGCGAGCTCGCTGACACGCCCGCCGCCATCGGCCAGGCGTAGCTCGCCACTAGCGAAGGGACGGCGGAAGGCGCCCTTGACCAGACGGACGGGTTCGCCCGAGAGCAGCGGCATGGCAAGACCGGCGACGAACCCAGGGTCAAATCCCTCGCTGTCGCCGTCGACGTAGACGATCACGTCGCCGGTCACCGCGGCCTGGGCGCGCCACATCGCGTCGCCCTTGCCGATCGCCGGACCGAACTCCGGCAGCAGGTCGTCTTCCTGACGCACCGTCGCGCCGGCGTCAGCGGCGACCTGAGCCGTACCATCTGACGAAGCGGCGGCGTCGATCACCACGACTTCGTCGACCGCGCCGGCCTCGCGCAGCTCGACACAACGGCTGGCCACGTCGCCGATCGTCGAGGCACACGACTTCGCCGGAATCACGACCGAGATCGACTGCCCGCTGGTCTCTCGCAGCCTCGCGAGCATCTCGCCCGCGGGCTCGTCTGTGCGGTAGGTACGGCGCGTCGCCCAGTCGCGCGCTGCCTGCAGCGATTGCTCGTGAGCGGCCATCGCGGCGAGCGTACTATCAGCCGAGTGGAGGCCTCGCGCTGGCAGCAGCTGCTCGACGGCGGCGACGATGGCGCGCCGGAGCAACTCGTCGCGCTGAGCGGCGAGCCGGGCTCGGCCGCCTTCTACACCGACCTGCCTGGCGAACTTCACCCCGTCCTACGCGACGCGCTCGCCGACGTTGGGATCGAGCGGCTCTACGGCCATCAGTTACAGACCTTCGACGAGGCGCTCGGCGGTGGCGTCGCTCCCGGCGGCAACGTGATCGTGACCACGGCCACGGCCACTGGCAAGTCGCTGAGCTTCAACCTGCCGGTGCTGCACACGCTCGCCCACGATCCGCGCGCCCGTGCGCTCTATCTCTATCCCACCAAGGCGCTCGCGCAGGACCAGGCCCGCAAGCTGACCGAGCTGGGCACGGCGATGGCCGGGCACGCCGGCACGCGAACGGCGCCGTTGCGTCACGCGATCTACGACGGCGACACCCCCGGCGGCGAGCGCCGGGCCGTACGCGAGAAATCGAACCTCGTGCTCAGCAACCCCGACATGCTCAGCCAGGGAGTGCTGCCCAATCACAAGCAGTGGGCCGAGTTCTTCGCCAACCTTGCCTGGGTGGTCGTCGACGAGGCGCACGTCTATCGCGGCGTGTTCGGCTCGCACGTCGCCAACGTTCTGCGGCGGCTGCGACGGATCGCGGCCGCGTACGGCACCGCGCCGCGCTTCATATTGACCAGCGCGACGATCGCCAACCCACTGCAGCTCGCCGAACGGCTGGTCGGAGAGCCGTTCGCGATCGTCGACCGCGACGGCGGCCCGCGCAGCGAACGGGCGATCGCGATGTGGAACCCACCGCTGCTTGACGAGCGGTCGGGCTCGCGTGCGAGCGCACTCGGCGAAGCCGCGTCGCTGCTGGTACGCCTCGTACGCGCCGACGTGCGCACGATCGTCTTCATGAAGTCGCGCCGCGGCGTCGAGTTGATCCGCCGCTTCGCCGTCGAAGCGCTGGCCGACCGTCCGGATCTAGCCGAGAGCGTGATGCCCTACCGGGCCGGCTACACGGCCAAGCAACGCCGCGAAATCGAACAACGGCTCGCCAGCGGCGAACTGAAAGCGGTTGTGGCCACCAGCGCGCTCGAGCTCGGCATCGACATCGGTCAGCTCGACGCCGCGATCGTCACGACCTTCCCCGGCACGGTCGCCTCGCTGCGCCAGATGTGGGGGCGAGCCGGCCGCAATCGTGAAGGACTCGCCATCTACGTGGCCGGTGAGGACGCGCTCGACCAGTTCTTCTGCCGCCATCCCGACGAGTTCCTGCAAAGACCAGTCGAAGCAGCGATCCTCGATCCATTCAACGAGGCGATCCACCTGCGCCACCTGCACGCGGCCGCCTACGAACTCCCGCTGCGCAAGGCCGACGCCGAGTTCTTCGACGACGACCTGCCGCAGCACGCCGCCAGCCTCGTCGCGGCCGGCGTGCTGCGCGAAGACAAGGCCGGCAGCAATCGCTGGCTGCTGCGCGGCGAGGACTACCCGGCCGCGCGCATCGCCCTGCGCAGCGCCAGCGCCGACAACTTCCACATCGTCGAGAGTGAGAACGGCGAGGTGATCGGCACGGTCGAGGCCGAGCGCGCCTTTACCAACGCCCACCCCGGCGCCGTCTACCTGCACATGGGCGCGTCGTATGAGATCGATGAGCTCGACCTCGACTCGCGCACGATCGTGGCCCGTTCGTTCGAGGGCGACTGGTACACGCAGCCGAAGCTCGAGATCGACACCTTCATCGAGCGTGTCGACGCCACGCGCGACGTGGCCGGTGCCAAGCTGCACTTCGGCCACGTCAGCGTCAGCGAGCAGGTGATCGCCTTCCAGCGCAAGAAGGTCAGCGACCACGACGTGCTGTCGCTCGAAGCGCTCGACCTGCCCGCTCAGAACTTTGTCACCCAGGCACTGTGGTTCACGCTCGGCGACGAGCCGCTGGCCGAGGAGTTGCCGCTGAACGTGTTGCAGGGCGCCCTGCACGCGGCCGAGCACGCGCAGATCGCGGTGCTGCCGCTGATCGCGATGTGCGACCGCTGGGACATCGGCGGCCTCTCAACGGCCTTCCACCCGCAGACCGGCCAGCCGACGATCTTCATCTACGACGGACATCCCGGCGGCGTCGGCATCACCCTGCGCGGTTACGAGCAGTTCGAACGCCTGACGGCCGACGCGCTGCGACTGATCGCCGAGTGCCCGTGTGAGAGCGGTTGCCCGAGTTGCGTGCAGTCTCCGAAGTGCGGAAACCTCAACGAGCCGCTGCACAAAGCCGGCGCGGCGAAGCTGCTCACGGCGCTTCGCGCCTGATCTCGCGGCACACGTGCAACTCGCTTCCCAGCGAGTTGACAACCGCAACCAATGGCCGACAATCGAGTTGACGTAGGTATGTGTGCGGCCAGGGGCGTCCCCGGGGGGAGGGCGCCCCGCCATACCCGTCCAAGGCATGCCATGCATGGACTCGCGAACACCAGCAACAGCACTCCCAAGTACCGCGCCGCGCTCGTGGCGGCGCTCGCCGTTGCCCTGATCCTCTGTCTTGCGCCTGGCGCGGCGGCGGCGTCGGGCGGCGTGCAGTACGTGGATGTCGCGGCCACGGGGGGCACCGCCCCCGACGCGGCCGTGCCCGACGACGGCAAGTCGGGCGGCACTGGCAAGCGAAAGCGCAAGCGCGCGGCGAAGCCGCCGGTGATCACCTCGCTCGAACTCGTCTCCGACGCTCTGGTCGACGAAGGCAGGCCACTGAAGCTCAACTACCGGATCGTGTCGCGCGCGCGCAAGGTTCGCGTCCGGCTGGTCGTGCGCACCAGCGGTGGCCGCTACGTCAGGACCGTGCAGATCGGGCTGCGCCGAACCCGCCAGGCGATCAGCGACGAACTCAGCCAGCAGCGGCTCGGCGTCGACAGGCCCGGCAGCTACAAACTGCGCATGATCGCGACCGATGGCAAGGGCCGCCGCGCGGCCCGTGCGGCGAAGGTGCCGACGTGGCTCGTATTCAACTTTGCCGACCACCGCTTCCCGCTGACCGGACCGTTCAGCTGGGGCGGCGACAGCTCGCGTTTCGGTAGCGGCCGGCCCGGCCACATACACCAGGGCCAGGATCTTTCGGCCGATGAAGGCTCGCCGATCGTCGCCCCTTACGGAGGCACGATCACGTGGGTCAAGTACCAGGCCGATGGCGCGGGCTGGTACGTGGTGCTGGCCGGCAACGACGACCGCGACTACGTCTTCATGCACCTCAAGACCGGCTCGATCGAAGTCGAGCAGGGCCAGTCGGTCCCGACCGGCAAACTGCTCGCGCGCGTCGGCAACACCGGGGCATCGAGCGGACCCCATCTGCACTTCGAGATCTGGACAGGGGGGCCGTGGCAGTTCGGCGGCAAACCGGTGGATCCGCGACCACTGCTCGAGCAGTGGTACGAGAACGCGCCGGGCGGCGCGCACGCTGCCGCGGCGTCGATGGCCGGGCTCCGCGTCAGCGCTGCCGGTCCCGCGCCCGGCGAGCCACTCGACTGACTCCGCACGCTGGCGCGCGCATTCCCTCGGCACGTAAGCTGCACGCCGATGGCGATCGTGCGTCCAGAGCAGCCCGGTGATGAAGCCGAGATCGCCGCGATCCACATCGCGGCCTTTCCCGACTCGACGGAGGCCGATCTCGTTGAACGGCTGCGCGGCACCGAGCACTGGGTACCAGAGCTTTCGATTGTCGTACAGCAGGAGACGCAGCTCGTCGCACACGTGCTGCTCTCGCGCGTGACGGCCGGCGACGCCGCTGACGCACTGGCACTTGGCCCAGTGGCCGTACTGCCGATCCACCAGCGCGGCGGGCTGGGCACGGCGATGGTGCGCATGGCGCTCGATCGGGCTCGGGCGCTGGGGTTCGACTGCGTGGTCGCGATCGGGATCCCCGCGTTCCTGACTGCCTGCGGCTTTCGCCCAGCGGCGCCACGCGGGCTCACGATCGAGATGGACGTGCCCGACGAAGCCTTCCAGGTCGCCGAACTAAAGCCGATGGGCGTGCTGCCCGGACCAGTGCTCTGGCCCGACGAATGGGAAGGCACCGGCGTCTGACGCCACCGCCGAACGTAGACTCGGCTACATGAAGCGCATCGGGCACAAGGGCGCCCACCTAATCGAAGCCGGCAACACGATCGCCAGCTTCGAGACCGCCCGCGGCCTCGACGTCGACATGATCGAGTTCGACGTGCTGCGCTGGAACGGCGAACTGGTCGTCGCACACGATCTCGAAGACGCCGCCGAACGCGAAGGCCACACACTGCTGACGCTCGAGCAGAGTCTCGAATATCTCTCCGGCTCCGACTTCAGCGAGATCGGGCTCGACGTCGACATGAAACACCGCGGCTTCGAACTCGAGGTGGTCGACCAGCTCGCCCGCTTCGGGCTACGCGGGCGCACGACGATCACAACGATGTACGAACAGAGCCTCGCTCTGATCCGAGAGCACGATCCCGGCCTGCACATCGGCCTCACGATCCCACTCGTCACGCGCGACTGGCTCGCCGTGCCTTCGCCGGTCAAGCCGCTGGTCGCGGCTGGAGCCGGCTACCACCGCGTACGCCAGCCCGCGCGCGTCGGCCGACTGGTGCGCAGCGGCGCGATCGACGCGGTGATGGCCTTCCACGCTCTGGTCGGCCGCCGGCTGGTCGACACCGTTCAGAGCGCCGGCGGCGAGATCTACGTCTGGACGGTCGACGACGCGGCGACGATCCTGCGGCTCGAAGCGCTCGGCGTCGACGGAATCGTCAGCAACGACCCGCGGCTATTCGAGCACCTCGCGGCCGCGGAAGCCGCGGCCGCGTAGCGATTGCCACCGTCGGTCCGGGCATAACCGGTAGTGTTGGCTGTATGACCGCGCGCGCACGGATCGCCTTGCTCGTACTGTCGATCGCGGTCTTCGCCGCGTTCGCGCAGTCGGCCTCGGCCGCCAGCTTCAAGGTTTCGGTTCGCGGCACGCAGTACCTGAACTGGTCGCTCGACGGCAACACCAACAACTGCGAGGTGCGGCGAGGCCAGGGCAGCGGCGAGGCCAAGTTCTCGTTCAAGTCGACCGGACGCAACTCCCTGTTCGTCGGCTCTGGGCGTAAGGCGCCACGCATCGTCGGCAGCGTCAATGCTCAGGCGAACGGCACGATCAGCGGCTCGTTCTCAGACACGCTCGTCACCGCGTGCGATCCGTTTGCACCGGCCGACCCGTACATCGCTCCGGCTACCGGCTGCGGCGACACCAGCTTCGGATTGCGGGTCGACCTAAAAACCCGCGGCGCCTTCGTCTACGTGAACGGCCCGAGCATGCCGGGCAGCGGCGGATCGATCGCGGCAGTCGGCCTGTGCCCGTTTCCGATCGACAACTCGCTGCTGCTCTCTACCGACCTGAGCGCCTGCGGCGACGGCTCGAACCTCTGGCAGCGCAGCTGGGGCGTCGCCTCCAGCGGCGGGCAGGGTCTGTTCGCCTCAAAGCTGAGCATCTCGTCGAAGCGCCTGCTGAAGACGCGCAAGGGCAAGTCGAAGGTGATCACCGGACGCGCGGTCGTCAGCTGCAACGTGCCGGCATCGCTCTATGCGGGCGGCGTCACGATGAGCGGCGAGTTGAAGTACACGCTCACCCTGAAGCGCACCGGCTAACGCCCAGCGCTAGCCGAAACACCCGCCTGCCTGTACCATCACCGGGCGCGGCGAGATAGCTCAGTTGGTAGAGCACACGACTGAAAATCGTGGTGTCCCCGGTTCGAATCCGGGTCTCGCCATTTTCGCTCCCGATCTGGGAAGAGCGCTCAGCGCTCGCCGGCCGCCGCACGGCGGGACCAGGCAAATGCGAGAAACGCGCCGATCGCTGCGAATGCCGTAAGGGCAAGGGTCGGGATCGTGACATAGCCAAACTCATCGATCCACTTGGTGGCGCACGACCCACCGACCTTGCAGCCGGCCGACTCGTCTTCGGGGTGGAGCTCGATCCAGATGTGGTAGATCGAGACCATCGCGCCGAGGATCGGAAGGACGAACGCGTACTGGACCGCGGCGCGCACGTCGCGGCGAAGAGCACCCACCAGCAGCACGATCGCGAGCGGGTACATCGCGATTCGCTGGAACCAGCAAAGCCGGCACGGAACGAAATCGGCGAACTCCGAGAAGAACAGGCTGCCAAGGGTCGCCACCAGCGCGATACCCCACGCGAACCAGAGCTCTGTTCCGGTAAACGAGTCGCGCAACCAGACCAGCGCGTTGCGGGCGCTCGGCACGACCAGCGAGACCAGCGAGAGCACGATCAACAGCGCCAGCAGAACCTGCACCATCACGGCGAGCGCCGCGAGTGCGGTAACCACTGCATCGATTACTTGCTGCTTCTCCATCCCCCTCTGGCGAGGATCCTAGCGGCGAAACGGCCGCGGCGTTTCGAGTTAAGAAGGTCATAATGGTCCGTCTCCGCCGATTCCGCGCCAGCGACGCGCGCCGCTCCAGCCGATGAACCCGCAAACCACTCAAACCGATCGTCAGCGCCGTCTGGTGCGCATGGTGACCCTCTCGATCGCCGCGGCCTGCGCGACGATCGTGCTGAAGGTGACCGCCTGGCTGCTCACCGACTCGGTCGGACTGCTCAGCGACGCCGCCGAGTCCGTCGTGAATCTGGTGGCGGCGCTGGTCGCTTTTGCCGTCGTTCGCTGGGCCGCGCAGCCGCCCGACGAGGAACACGCTTACGGTCACGAAAAGGCCGACTACCTCTCGGCCGGCGTCGAGGGTGGGCTGATCCTGATTGCCGCCGTCACGATCACCGTCTCCGCGGTCGACCGGTTGATCGATCCGCAGGCGATCGAGAGCGTCGGCCTGGGTCTTGCGGTGTCGCTCGTGGCGACGACGATCAACTTCTCGATCGCACGGTTGATGATCGCCGCTGGGCGCGAAGAGCGCTCGGCAACCGTCGAGGCCGATGGTCGTCACCTGATGACCGATGTCTGGACGTCGGTCGGCGTGGTCGTCGCCGTCGGTGCCGTTGCGCTGACCGGCTGGGAGCGACTCGACCCCGTGATCGCACTGGCGGTGGCCGCCAACATCGTCGTCACAGGCGTTCGCCTGGTGCGCAACTCGCTGGGCGGCCTGATGGACCGGGCGCTCGAACCGAAGGAGCTCGAAGGCATCGAGGCGGTGCTGCGAAGTCACCGGGGTGGCCAGGTCGATTTCCACGCCCTGCGTACGCGGCGCGCTGGACAGCGGGCGTTCGTGTCGGTGCACGTGCTGGTCCCCGGCGCCTGGTCGGTGCAGCGCGGTCACGACCTGATCGAGCAGATCGAGGGCGAGCTGCGCGACACCCTGCGGATGGCCACGATCTTCACGCACCTCGAGCCGATCGAGGATCCAGCG
Organism: Actinomycetota bacterium; assembly: GCA_016219715.1. GTDB lineage: Bacteria > Actinomycetota > Thermoleophilia > Solirubrobacterales > JACPNS01 > JACPNS01. Next base: position 40,574 of record JACRKX010000027.1, read on the forward strand.
TCGTTTCGTGACACGCAGCTCGACCGCGAAGACGCCGGCTGACGATCAGCGGGCCCTTCCGGGCCCATTTCGAAGGGGAAAACGAGATAGAAACGCCTTCGCGCCGCTCAATTTCGTATACTTTCTGGCCAGCCAGCCAAATAGTAGGAGGCCGCCGCCGGGTATACCCCGCCCGCCTGGCGACGGCTTCGAACGGCTGTTCGACCCGCCGGATCACGCCGCAACCCCGGTGTTTTCGGTGGGCCACTCGCACATCGTCCGGACGGCGGACATCAAAATGCGGCGCCCCGGCCGCGATGTCCGCCGTCCGACGAGCTCCGGCGCTACGCAGCTCGGTTGCGTAGTTCCCCCGCATGTTTCCCGAGGCTCAATTGCATAAAATCTGATCGCAATTGATGCCTTTTCGAGTGGCCGCGTTCGGTGGCGCTCATGCAGTCAGCAGCCGAAGGAGGTTCACGATGAACTCGGCAACGGGAACAACCGGCCAGCCGGTGGCCGGCGAAGTCAGGAAGACAGCGACCGACCTGCACTACAAAGTCGTCATCGTCGGCGGCGGAAACGCCGGCATCAGCGTTGCGGCGCGCCTGTGCGAAGTGCTTGCGCCGGGAGACGTGGCGATCGTCGAGCCGTCGGCCACGCACTACTACCAGCCGATGTGGACCCTGGTCGGCGGCGGCGTCGTCGACAAGCGCACGACGGCCCGCTCGCAGTCGAGCGTGATCCCGGCCGGCGCCGAGTGGATTCACGACAGGATCGACCGCCTCGACCCCGAGAACGATCTCGTCGTAACCTCCGACGGCAAGACGATTGGCTACGACCGCCTGGTCGTAGCCGCCGGACTCGAACTCGACTGGGACGGCGTCGCGGGTCTCGCCGGAGCGATCGGTCGCAACGGCGTCTGCAGCAACTACTCCTACGACCACGTCGACTACACGTGGCAGACGATCAGCAACTTCAAAGGCGGCACGGCCCTCTTCACGATGCCACCGCCGCCGATCAAATGCGCCGGCGCGCCGCAGAAGATCGCCTACCTGGCCGACGACGCCTTCCGCAACCAGGGCGTGCGGGAGAACACAAGGATCGTCTACGCGGCCGGTACCCCCGGCATCTTCGGGGTGGCCGACTACGCCAAGACACTCAACCGTGTGATCGAGCGCAAGGGCATCGACGCGCTCTACCAGCACGTGCTCGTCGAGATCCGCCCCGAGGCGAGGCATGCTGTCTTCGAAGACCGCGCCAACGCCAACGCTCAGGTCGTGATCGACTACGACATGATCCACGTCACACCGCCGCAGCGCGCGCCGCGCGTCGTGCGCGAAAGCCCGCTCGCCAACGACGACGGCTGGCTAGAGGTCGACAAGCACACTCTGCAGAATCCGCGTTTCCCGAACGTCTTCGCGATCGGCGACGCCTCCAGCCTGCCGACCTCGAAGACCGGCGCGGCAATCCGCAAACAAGCGCCGGTACTCGTTGGCAATCTGCTGGCGACGCTCGACGGCCAGGACTCCGGCGCATTCGACAGCTACGACGGCTACACGGCCTGCCCGCTGGTCACCGGATACGGCAAGCTGGTGATGGCCGAATTCGACTACGACCTCAAGCCGACTCCAACGTTTCCGATCGATCAGACGAAGGAGCGCTGGAGCATGTATCAAGTCAAGCGTTTTGTCCTGCCCAAGCTCTACTGGAACCGCATTCTCAAGGGCAAGGCGTAGACAGCAGTCCAAACAGGCAACTTCTAAACACGCAATTTCCGAACTCCCGCCTGGGCGGCGGCTCAACGGCCTCTGCCGCTGACCTATCCTGCCCAAAGAGTGGCCAAGGACACGGAAAAGCTCATTCGTCAGCTTTCGCTGATCTCGTTTCTGATGGCGAAGCGACGTCCCGTGACGGCGCTAGAAATCAAGCGCGACGTCGAGGGATACAGCGAAATGAACGACGACGCTTTCGCTCGTCGCTTCTACGCCGACCGCGCCGAGCTCGAGGCGCTTGGCATCGAGCTGCGCGTCGACCGCGCCACCGACGGCTTCTACGAGGCCGAGAACTACTCCCTTCCCCCAGAGAACTTCTACCTGCCCAGCGTGCAGTTCACCGATCGTGAACTCGCCTCGCTGACGACTGCGCTGAAGATGCTCGACGGCCAGTTCGCCTACGCCGAACCGCTGCGTCTGGCGCTGCAACAGCTCACCTGGGGACGGCCCAGCCCACTGAGCTCGCCCGATGAAGAGTCGATCCACGTAGCCGTCGGACCCGACGTCGAGGGCCGCGAGCTCTCCCAGCGCCTAAGCAAGATCGAGAACGCCGTCTTCCGCCGCAAGACGATCATCTTCGAGTACTACACGATCGGCCGAGACAGCACCGAGAAACGCAAGGTCGACCCTTACCACCTGCTCTTCCGCGGCGGCCAGTTCTACATGATCGGCCACTCGCACGAGCGCGACGAGCAGCGCATGTTCAAGCTCTCGCGCATTCGCGGCAAGATCAGCTACGCCAGCAAGGCCGAGCACGACTTCCCGCCGCCCGAGGGCTTCGACCCGCGCGACTACGCGACGAAGGCCGAATGGCAGTTCGGCCAGCAGTTCGAGAGCGCTTCGATCTGGATCAGCGAGCGCATCGCGTGGCTGGTCGAGCGCCACTTCGCAAAGGCCGGCAAGATTCGCAAGCCTCGCCGCGGCGAGGCCGTGCCGGGCAAGGGCGTGATCTTCGAGACCGAGTTTTCCGAGTCGGCGCCGCTGCTCTCCTGGGTGCTGGGCCTCGGCCCCCGCGCCCGAATCCTCGAGCCGAAGGCACTCGCCGACGACGCCCTCGCTCGCGTGGCCCGCATCGCGCGCTCCCACAGCGGCGAGTTCGAGACGGCCCCGAAGATCGCGCGCAGGCGCGGCAGCGGCGGCAGTAGCGGAGGGGGCGAAAGCGAGGCCTCCATCCGTCCCGAACGCTTCGCCCGCCTGATCACGCTGGCCGGCATCTTGATCGGCGCCACGCACACCGGCGACTCGGTGCCGATGCAACGTCTGCTCACCGACCTCAACGTCACGCGCGAAGAGCTGTCGGAAGACATCGACGTGCTCAACGTCGTCAACTTCGGCGGCGGCAGCTACGTGCTGTTCGCGCAGATCGACGACGACACGGTTACCGTCGACAGCGAGCCCTACAGCGACAACTTCGCGCGGCCGGCACGCCTGCTGCCGCTCGAGGCCAAGGCCTTGATCGCTGCCATCGACCTGTTGGGTCAGCACTTCCCCGACGACTCTCTGATCTCGGCGCGCGAGAAGGTCGTGGCCGCGCTCGGCGACGACCCGGCGATCGGTGGCCTGCAGATCGCCGCCAACAAGGCCGACGACTCCGAGATCGCCGGCCAGCTGAGCGCCGCTATCGCCGCCAACGAGCTCGTCGAGATCGAGCACTACAAAGAAGACCAGGACACCTTCACGCAGCGCACAGTCGAGCCGTACTCGCTGATGAACGGACGCGAAGGCTGGTACGTGCACACCTGGGACCACTCGGCCGAAGCGCCGCGCGACTTCCGGCTCGACCGCATCAAGAACGTCACCGCCACCGGCGAGAACTTCGAACCGCGCGACGGCATGAAGCCCGACCTCGACGGCTGGGCCAAGACCGGCGTAGTCAGCAGCAGCACGGTCGCCCGCATCTGGATCGAGCCCGACGCCGCCCGGCGAGTGCGCGAGGAGCACGAGCCGGTGATGGAGCTAAAGGACGGCGCCATCGTGATCGAGCTGCCCTACGGCGGAGTCAACTGGCTGATCACCGAGATCTTCAAGTTCGCGGGTGACGCCGTGGTACTCGAACCGGCCGACGCGCGTGAAGCCGTGCGCGATGCAGCCAAGGCGCTGAAGCCCGAGCTGGTCGCCGGCGTCGCCGCCGCCAAGGCCGCCGGCGCCAAGCCGGCCACCCGCTCGCGCAAGCGCGAGACCGTCGGCGCCTAACGCCAAGCGCGCCGATGGCCGGCAAGCGCGACCAGATCAAGCTCTCCGACGAGGAGATCGCCGCCTACATCGCCGAGGCAAAGACGGTGACCGCCGGCACCAACGGCCCGCGCGGCATTCCGCACCTGATGCCGCTGTGGTTCGTGCCGCGCGGCGATGAGATCTGGGGCTGGACCTTCGCCAAGTCCCAGAAGGCCATCAACCTCGAGCGCGATCCGCGCGCGACATTGCTTTTCGAAGACGGCGTCCAGTACGACAAACTGCGCGGAGTGATGATCGAATGCGATGTCGAGCTGCTGCGCGAGGCACCCGACATCCGCCAGATCGGGATCGACCTCTTCACCAAATACGGCGACGGCAACTACCCGGCCGACCCCGTGATCGAGATGATCGAGGCCCAGACGCCGAAGCGCGTCGGCCTGCGGTTCCTGCCCCGCCGCTACGTCAGCTGGGACCACCGAAAGCTCGGCGGCGTCTACTAGCCGTTCGCGGTCAGGTGCTCGGCGGAGCTACGAACGAGGAGCGACGGCCGCCGCATCGATTTCTTCCACCAGCTCGGCCACGCGATCTTCGATCTCGTCGCGAATGTCACGGACCTCGTCGGTGCTCTGCCCCTTCGGGTCGGTCAGTTGCCAGTCGATGTAACGCTTGCCCGGGATGAAGGGACAGGCGTCGCCGCAACCCATCGTGACGACCACGTCCGCCCACTCGGCGTGCTTGGTTGTCAGCTTCTGCGGCACGCGGCCGCGCAGATCGATGTCGAGTTCACGCATCACCTCGACCACCTCGGGGTGAACGCGATCGGCCGGCGTGGTACCCGCCGAGTCGGCGGTATGACGACCGGCGACGGCACGCTCGAAGAGGGCGCGGCTCATCTGCGAGCGGCCGGCGTTGTGCAGGCATACGAACAGAACGTTCGCCATCAGGTCTCCTATGTTGCTTCCTTCAAGTGGTGGTCGTCACGCACCAGCTGGTACGCGACGGCGCCGATCGCCGCGCCGGCTACCGGGCCGGCGATGTAGATCCAGAACGAGGTCCATTCCCCGGCAGCCAGTGCCGGGCCCAGCGAGCGTGCCGGGTTCATCGAAGCGCCGGTGACCGGACCGCCGAACAGCGCGTCAAGCGCCACGGTTCCGCCGATCGCCACCGCGGCGGCGGCACCGACGGCACGCGTATCGGTGGCCACGGCCATGATCACGAACATCAGGAAAGCGGTCATCACGATCTCGTAGACCAGCGCCGAGCCGGTCGCGATCGAAGGAACGGTGGCGCCCAGCGCGGCCGGCTCGTCGGGCCAGATCGCCAGCAGCGCCAGCGCGGCGACGATGGCGCCGGCGCACTGAGCCGCCGCGTAGGCAACCGCGTCGCGCGCCGGAAAGTGGCGGGTGAGCGTGAAAGCCAGCGTCACGGCAGGGTTGATGTGTGCGCCGGAGAGATGGCCCGTGGCGTAGATCATCGCCATGATCACCAACCCGAAGACACCGGCCACCCCAATCGCGCCCAGCGTGCCGTCGAAGTGCGCATCGGCGATCACTGCTCCGCAGCCGGCGAAGACCAGCGCAAACGCGGCGATCCCCTCCGCGGCGGCACGACGTGAAAGTGACGGACTCATATCTCGCCCAACCCTAGGGCGATCACGAAACGAGGTTGTGAAAGGCTTGTTACAGCAAGCGCGACGCGCGACCTTTTGCGCTAGCCAGCCGCCATCGGCCTACGTGAGTGGCCGCGCTCTTCGAAGTAGTCCCACTCCTCCTTGCCCAGTGGCGTGGAGGGCTTGTCGGCGAACCACCATTCGCGGCCGATGCGCGTCCAGTTGGCGCTGGCGCCGAGTTTGCCGAGAACGGCCAGAACGCCCGTCTCCATGCGGCGGCCGAGCAGTTCGTCGGCCGGCAGGTTGGCGGTGCGCGTCAGCTCGAAGTACTGCGAGCGGGGGTCGGAGAGCGCGCCGATCGAGCGCATCACGAACTTCGGCGTGATCTTCGTCTTGCGTCCGTTGAGGTACCAGCCACCGACGCGTTTGACGTGCTCCATCAACAACTCGATGTTGAAGTTCTCGCGATCGCGGATGAAGCCGAGGTCCTCCATCGCCTTGCCGAACGCCTCGGGGTCGTCGTCGAGCACCGACGTGACGGCGGCGATCTGCATCTGCATCTGCTCGGCCGAGAGGCGCTTGGTCATGCCGTAGTCGAGGAAGGCGACGCGGCCGTCGTCCATCGCCAGGTAGTTGCCGGGGTGGGTGTCGGCGTTGAGCTGGTTGAGGTGGTAGATCGAGCCGAATGCGAAGCGGTAGACGATCTCGCCGAAGCGGTCGCGATCTGCCTGATTCCACTCGAGCACCTCGTCGAAACCGACGCCGTCGATCCACTCGCTGACGAGCACCCGCTCGCGTGAGAGTTCGGTGAAGACCCCGGGAACGACGATGAACGGATGGCCTCGATAGGCGCGCGCGAAACGGCGCTGGTTCTGTGCCTCGAGTTCGTAGTCGAGCTCTTCGAGCACGCGCGCCTTGAGCTCCTTGGCGACGGCCTTGGCGTCAAGACCCGGCGCGATCATCTTGCCCAGGCGCAGAAATAGGGCGGCGTTCTGAACATCCGCACGCAGCGCGTCGGCGATGTCGGGGTACTGGATCTTGACGGCGACCTCGGTGCCGTCTTTCAGTACGGAACGGTGAACCTGTCCGATCGACGCGGCGGCGACGGCCTCCTCGTCGAACTCGCTGAATATGCGACCGATGGGCCGGTCCCACTGGCTGTCGAGCACCTTTTTGACCTTTTTCCAGCTCATCGGCGGTGCCGCGCTGCGCAGCGTGCCGAGCTCCTTCTGGTAGATCTCGCGGTACTCCTCGGGCAGCAGCTCGACGTCGACGAATGAGGCCAGCTGGCCGATCTTGATCGCGGCGCCACGCAGGCTGCCCAGCGCCTTGACCATGTTCTCGGCCGATTCGAGGTGGCGGCGCTCGAGCGCCTGCTTGCCGCCCTCGCGCGTGCGCAAGACGTTGGTGGCGGCCGTGCCGCCGAGCTTCAGGCCCTGTCCGCCCAGCGCGCGGCCGACCTTGCTGGCGCGGCCGAGTCGCGTCTGCGGAACGGCTTTGTCTTCCTTGCCGGCCACGGGGGAAGCCTATGCGCTAAGAAGCACGGATTCGACCGTATTACACCGCGATCGACCCGAAGCGCACTCTCCGGACGGAAAAAGCCGTTTCGCCGCCGCTACCATGCACCGTCTATGTCAGCTGACGACAGAGCAACAATCGAAGTCCAGCCGCGCGCTGAGCGCGGCTCTCGCGAGTCCCGCCGCATGCGCAAAGAGGGCCGCCTTCCCGGCATCCTCTACGGACGCGGTCGCGACCCGCAGGCCTTTAGCGTCAACGAGCGCGAACTGCGCGCGGCGCTCAAGGCCGGCCACGCTCTGCTCGACGTTCAGCTCGACGGCGACACCGTGCCCGTGATCGTCAAGGACCAGCAGCACCACCCGGTGCGCGGCGGTTTCACGCATGTCGACCTGCTCGAAGTCGACCTCAAGGCCACGATTCAGTCGACCGTTCCGGTCGAACTCACCGGTGTCGACGACGCTCCCGGCGTCATCCAGGGCGGTGTTCTCGACCACGTCACGCGCGAGCTCAACATCGAAGCCCTGCCGACCGACATTCCCGACGCCGTCACGATCGACGTCTCGTCGCTCGAACTGAACGGCACCTTCCTGCTCTCCGAGGCCACGATCCCGTCAGTGCTGACGGTGCTCGACGACCCCGAAGAGACCGTGATCGCCACGCTTACCCCGCCGACCAAGGTCGAGGCCCCGGCCGAAGTCGAAGAAGAGACCGAGGTCGTCGGCGAAGCCGCCGAGGCCGAGGCCGAGGGTGAAGGCGGCGACGAAGGCGAAGGCGGCGAGTAGCCGCCCACCCGCTGACGGCGTGCGTGCGCACCGCCTACCGCGGCTTCTGTATCTATCGATCGGCCTGCTGGCCGCGTCGTCTGCGATCTTTCGCCGCGGTGGCTCCAACGCCCCCGCCGACTGGCTGATCGTCGGCCTCGGCAATCCCGGCGCGAAGTACGCCGGCACTCGCCACAACGTCGGCTACCTGGTCGCCGAGCGACTGATCGAGCGCTACGACCTGAGCAAGCCGAAGAACCGTTACCGCGGACGGCTGGCCAGCGGACGGCTGGGACCGGGCGGAGCACGCGTAGCCGTGTTGATGCCGGACACCTACATGAACGAGAGCGGCAAGAGCGTCGGACCGGCGCGCGGCGAGTTGCGCGTTGACCTCGATCACGTGGTCGTGGTACATGACGAGATCGACTTCCCGTTCGGGCGCATCGAAGCGCGTCTCGGCGGGGGCGCTGCCGGGCACAACGGATTGAAATCGCTCAAGCAGGGCTTGGGCAGCACCGAGTTTCAACGTGTCCGGGTGGGTGTTGGCCGGCCCGACACCACCGACCCTGAGGTCGTCAGTAGCTGGGTGCTTGGACGCTTCGCCGAATCGAAGGACGAGGTCGACGACCTCGTCGAGCGGGCGCTCGATGCGACGGTGCGATTGATCGAAAACGGCGGCTAGAACAGCCCCGCCCGAACCATCCCGTCAGAACGGTCCCATCAAAACAGCCTCAGCTCAAAACAGCCTCAGCGTCAACTCGGGGTCGCGGGCGACGCGGTCTTGGCCCGCGGCGGTCTGCGGCTTGGGCGCGCGGCGCCGGCGCGGTGGGTTGTTTGGCGTGATGCCGCCGTAGGGCGGCTTCTGAGTGGGCTCTAGCCGGAGCCGGTGACGGGCGGCCTCGGCGCGCACGGCGCTTTCGCTGCGACCGAGCTTGCGGGCGATGCGATCGACCGAGAGCTGGCGCTCGGCCATGGCCAGCAGGCGCGAGACGTCGGCGCCGCTCCACTGCTTTCCCGATCGGTACGGGACTCGTTGTGTGTTCGCTGTTCTTCTCATGATTCCAATCTAACGGCGCCTCCGGACGAACAGGTGTTCGCTTTTTTACAATTCGGCCACATCTGATGCGGGTTCGCGGACGGCCTCCTACAGTTGGTGACCTTGAGTCAGAGCACAAGCCCCGCAGGCCGGCCCGACCCGCACGCGGACACCCCCCCAGAGGAGGCGTCCGCGCGACTCGGCCTGCCCGTGGGTCTCGTTCAAGACGACGAGCTCTTCGCGCCGCTCACCGGCAAGGCCGGCGGCGGGCCGGTCAACGCCTTCGTCTCGGCGGCCTTCACCCCGTTCGCCCTGTCGGTCGCCATCGAACGCTTCGCCGCCGGCTCCCCGGCGCTGATCGTCGCCGCCGACGACCAGGCCGCCCGCAATCTCGCGGCCGACCTCGCCCTCTATCTGCCTGAGCGGGCCGTACGTGTCTACCCGGCGCGTGGCGTGCTCTACGAGTCGCACCTCGACCCGCCGCCGCACCTCGTCGGCCAGCGCATCGCCGCGCTAGACCAGTTGCAGGCCGAGGGTTCGCGATCGGTCGTGGTGGCCGGCGCGGCGGCGCTTGCCGAGCGCGTGCCCGATGCCGATCTGCGTCCGCACGGTTTCACGCTGGCGCGTGGCGACGTCACCGATCTGACCGAGCTCACCGAGCAGCTCGTCGCCGGAGGCTACGAGCGCGTCGACCGCGTCGAGGACCGCGGCCAGTTCGCGACGCGCGGGGACATCCTCGACGTCTTCCCAGCGACCGGCGACAACGCCGTGCGCGTGGAGCTGTTCGACATCGAGATCGAGTCGATCCGCCGCTTCTCCACCTTCACCCAGCGCTCGCTGGAGAACATCGAGCAGGTCGAGATCGAGCCCGCCGCCGAACTCGCCGCCGAGTTCCGCGCCGACGCCGAGCATGCACTGGCCACCCACGACGAAGAGGCCGGCGAGGGCACGGCCGGCCTGGCACGCGACATCGCGGAGTTGCTGCCTACCGAGCGCTTCAACGACGTGCTCGACCTTGCGCCAGACAACACCTGGCTGGCACTGGCCGGCGCCGAAGACGTCGGCGCCGCGCTCGAAGAGCTCTGGAGCGACGTCGCCGCGACCTACCACGACGACAGCGGCCACGGCCTCTACGTCGACCCCGAGCTGCTCGGCGACCAGCTCGCCAAACGAGCCATGCTGCGCGTCTCGAACATCTCGGTGCCCGCCGGCGATGACGGCCCGCGGGCCGAGCTGCGTGCCGAGCGCCCGCACGTCTCAGCCAAGGGCTTCGAGGCGGCCGAAGTCGAGCTCGAAAAGCTGTTGCGCGGCGGTTACCGGGCAATCGTTGCCTGGAGTCGTCAGAGCGAGCTCGAGCGTGCCCGGTACAACCTGGCACGCGTGCGGCCCCAGCCACTCACAGCGTCGGCCGAACGCGCGGAATGGCAAGGCGTCTACTTCACTCGCGCGTCGCTGCGCGAAGGCTTCGTCTCGCCGGCGCTGAAGCTGGCGATCATCCCCGACCGCATGCTGCTGCGCGCGCCCGGTCGCGCACCGGCGGCCGGCGGTCGCGCCGCGCGAATCGCGAGCTTCGCCGACCTTGCCGTCGGCGATGTCGTCGTACACGAAGACCACGGCGTCGCGCGCTTCAGCGGCTTCGACACGAAGACCGTAGCCAGCGTCACGCGCGACTACCTGACCTTGCAGTACCGCGGCGACGACAAGGTCTTCCTGCCGGCCGACCAGCTGCACAAGATCAGCCGCTACTTCGGCGCTGCCGGCCCCGATGGAGTCACACTCAGCAAACTCGGCGGCAAGACGTGGGAGAACCTCAAGGCACGTGCCCGGCGCGCGGCCCACGAGCTTGCCGGCGAGCTCGTCAACCTCTACGCCGAGCGCAAACGCGCAATCGGTCACGCCTTCTCGCCCGACGGCGACATGCAGCGTCAGTTCGAAGACGCCTTCCCCTACCGCGAGACCGCCGACCAGCTCGAAGCGATCGAGCGCGTCAAGGAGGGCATGGAGAGCCAGGTGCCACTCGACATGCTGATCTGCGGCGATGTCGGCTTCGGCAAGACAGAGGTCGCCCTGCGCGCGGCGTTCAAGGCCGTACAGGACAGCAAGCAGGTGATGGTGCTCGCACCCACCACGATCCTCACCCAGCAGCACTTCGGCACGTTCAGCGAGCGCATGCGCGACTTTCCCGTCAACGTCGACTACGTCAGCCGCTTTCGCTCGAAGTCAGAGCAGAAGCAGGTGCTGGCGCGCTTCGAGGCCGGCGAGGTTGACGTGCTGATCGGCACGCACCGACTGCTGAGCCCCGACGTGCGGCCAAAAGACCTCGGCCTGATCGTCGTCGACGAGGAACAGCGCTTCGGCGTCAAGCAGAAGGAGCTGCTGCGCCAGCTGCGACTGAAGACCGACGTGGTCAGCCTGTCGGCCACGCCGATCCCTCGCACGCTGCAGATGTCGATGGCCGGCCTGCGCGAGATCGCGGTGATCGCCACGCCGCCAGAGGGGCGCAGGCCGGTGCGCACGCACGTCGGCGAGTGGGATGAGGAACTCGTGCGCCAGGCGCTGGCCCGCGAGCTCGACCGCGGCGGACAGTCGCTCTACATGCACGACCTGATCGAGTCGATCGACGAAACCGCCGACCGCGTACGTGCTCTGCTGCCGAAGCTGCGCGTGTCGGTGGTGCACGGCCGGCTCGACGAGAGCGAACTCGAAGAGCGCATGATGGGCTTCATCCGCGGCGAGTTCGACTGCCTCGTCTGCACGACGATCGTCGAGAGCGGCCTCGACATTCCATCTGCCAACACGCTGATCGTCGAGCGATCCGACAAGCTGGGGCTCTCGCAGGCGTACCAGATCCGCGGTCGCGTTGGGCGCGGGCGCGAGCGCGCCTTTGCCTACTTCCTCTACCCGGGCGCGGCGGCGCTCAGCCACGTCGCGGCCTCACGGCTCGCCACGCTCGCCGATTACACCGAACTCGGCTCTGGCTTCAAAGTGGCGATGCGCGATCTCGAGATCCGCGGCGCGGGCAATCTGCTGGGCGACGAGCAGAGCGGCCACATCGCCGCGATCGGCTTCGATCTCTACGTTTCGATGATCGACGCCGCAGTAGCCGAGCTAGACGGCCGCGAACACGAGGAACCGCCCGAGCCCGTACGGCTCGACGTCAGCGTCGACGCCTACGTTCCGAGCGACTACGTCACCTACGAACAGGCGAAGATCGAGTTGCACCGCCGCATCGCCGGAGCGCGCGAGCTATCCGACATCGGCGTTCTACGAGAAGAGCTTGCAGACCGCTTCGGCCCGGTCCCCGAGCCGCTTGAGCGCCTGCTCACCCTGCAGGAGGCACGCCTCAAGTTCGGCCGCGCGGGCGCCACCACCGTTGGTTTCCAGGGCGGCCGGCTACTGGTGATGCCGGTCGATCTCGACGCCGGCCAGGTCGGCCGTCTGCGTGCCCATCTGCCGACCGCGATCTACGACCGCGGCCAGCGATCGATCGCGCTGCGCGCCGAAGGAGAGCCCGATCGGCAGTTCGCGACGCTCACTGAGATGGCCGACGCACTGCTCGACGCGGTGTTTACCGATGGTTAAGGCGAGTTAACGGCGCTTCCCAAGTGAGATTCGGGTCACACATCACTGGTATATTGGCGCGCGACTTGTCCCCGACCTGAGCGGATTGCAGTGAAAAACATCACCTCGAACAAATTCTTCATCCCCGGCTTCGCCCTCGTGGTGACGCTGATCGTCGTCTTCATCCTCGTCGTCGTGCGCGGAGGCATTCCCGACGACGCCGTCGCGACGGTCGCCGGCGACCCGATCCCGCAGTCTGCGTACGACTCGACCGCCAAGGTCTTCGCGTCGCAGCAACAGACCGGCAAGGGCGAGCCCGTGATCCCGGATCCTCCCGACTACACGAAGTGCATCGCCAACAAGAAGAAGTCCGCCGCAAAGAAGGGCAGCGACGCCGCCCTCAAGAAGCAGTGCGAGAACGACTTCAAGTCGGCGCGCGACCAGATCATGCCTTCGCTGATCCAGGCCCGCTGGTACCAGCTCGAGGCCAAAGACCGCGGCATCAACATCAGCGACAACGAGGTCAAGCAGCGCTTCACCCCGCTTAAGCAGCAGACCTTCCCGAAGGAAGCCGAGTACAAGAAGTTCCTCGAGTCGACCGGTCAGACCGAGGCCGACCTGCTCGTCCTCGTGCGCAACCAGATGTACCAAGAGAAGATCCGCGAGCAGGTCTCAAAGGCCGACACACCGACCGCCAAGGAGATCGAGGAGCAGTACAAGAAGAACAAGGACCAGTACTCGCAGCCGGCCTCACGCGACCTGCTGATCGTCTTCAACAGCAGCAAGAGCAAGATCGACCAGGCCAAGGCGGCCCTCGAGAGCGGCGACAGCTTCACCGAAGTCGCCAAGAAGTACTCGCAGGACAGCGCGTCCAAGGCTCAGGGCGGCAAGTTCCCCGGCGTCACGAAGGGCCAGTTCGAGAAAGACCTCGACAAGGCCGTCTTCTCGGCCAAGAAGGGCGAGCTGATCGGTCCGATCAAGACGCAGTTCGGCTACTACCTGGTCGAGGTCACCAAGACGACCGAGGCTAAGCAGCAGTCGCTGCAGGAGGCGTCGGCCACGATCAAGCAGACGCTCCAGTCCGAGCGCCAGCAGAAGGCCTTCGACGACTTCCAGAAAGAGTTCACCGACAAGTGGAAGAAGAAGACCAAGTGTCAGGATCTCTACATGGTCGAACTCTGCGGCAACGCTCCCGAGAAGAAGGAGGGCGCTACCGGCGAGACCGGCGCCGCCCCGGCCGCCGGCAACTAAACCCGGCCAAACGCCGGCACCGTCCGGCGCTACCGACGATGTGTTCGAGGATTCGAAAAGCCGGCCCTTGCGGGCCGGCTTTTCGTGGCGCGCACGTAGTTGCCAATCGCTATCGCCTATGCTTGCCGCCGTCTAAATGAGCAGCGTCTCCGACACTCATGCACGCCAGATTCTCGACAGCCGTGGCAACCCCACGGTCGAGGTCGAGATCACACTTGAGAGCGGCGCGACAGCGCGCGCCGCGGTTCCCAGCGGAGCCTCGACCGGCGAATTCGAGGCCGTTGAGCTACGCGACGGCGGCAGCGCCTGGAACGGCAAGGGCGTAACCCAGGCCGTCGCCAACGTCAACGGCGAGATCGCCGGCGCGATCAAGGGCGCCGACGCCTCCGACCGCGAGGCATTCGACGCTTCGCTGATCGCGCTCGACGGCACGCCCAACAAGGGCCGACTCGGCGCCAACGCGCTGCTCGGAGTGTCGCTGGCCGCCGCCAAGGCCGTCGCGGCCGAGCGCGGCCTTCCGCTCTGGCGCCACCTCGGTGGCGACTCGGCCAACGTGCTGCCCGTACCGATGATGAACGTGCTCAACGGCGGCGCGCACGCCGACAACAAGATCGACTTCCAGGAGTTCATGATCGTGCCGCTCGGCGCCGAGTCGTTCAGCCGCGGCCTGCAGATCGGCACCGAGGTCTTTCACGCTCTGGCCAAGAGCCTTAAGGGTCGCGGCCTCTCCACTGCCGTCGGCGACGAGGGCGGCTACGCCCCCGACCTCGAGAGCAACGAAGCAGCGCTCGAAGCCCTGGTAGCGGGCATCGAGGCCGCCGGCTACACGCCGGGCGACGACGTCGCGATCGCGCTCGATCCCGCCACCTCCGAAATCTTCTCCGACGGTGTCTACGACCTACACCACGAGGGCCGCAAGCTCAGCCCCGAAGAAATGGCCGCCTACTGGGACGAAATTTCCTCGAAGTACCCGGTCGTCTCGATCGAAGACGGCATGGACGAGAACGACTGGGACGGCTGGAAGCTGCTGACCGACCGCATCGGCGACCGCGTGCAGCTGGTCGGCGACGACCTCTTTGTCACTAATCCCGAGCGACTGGCACGCGGCATCGAAGCCGGCGTCGGCAACTCGATCCTGATCAAGGTCAACCAGATCGGAACGCTCTCAGAGACGCTTGAAGCCGTGCAGATGGCCCGCGAGGCCGGCTACAGCGCCGTCATGAGCCACCGCTCCGGCGAAACCGAAGACACCACGATCGCCGACCTCGCCGTTGCCACCGGCTGTGGCCAGATCAAGACCGGCGCGCCTTCGCGCTCGGACCGCGTCGCCAAGTACAACCAGCTGCTGCGCATCGAAGAGGCGCTCGGCAGCTCGGCGATCTACCCCGGCCGCAACGCGTTTCGCGCGCTCGTCGCGTAGCGCGGCCGCTTCGCGCCCGCCCGTTCCTGAAGCGCGTTTCTAGCTGCAATCCCGCTCGCCTGTGCGATCTCGCGCAGGGGCGGCCGCCTGGCGTGGCGAAAACACTCTCAATGCCCGCTTCCCGGCGAAACACCCCTGCCCGCGACCGTGGACGCCCACGCAAGGCCCGGCGCCCACGCGTGGCCCCGAGCGGCTCTGGCCGCCCTGCGTCGCGCGGCGTGCGCTGGGACCGCCTGCCCGGCAACTGGCTGGTCGTGATCGTGCTGCTGATGGCCGTGCTCTACGTGCCTCCGCTGCACTCGTACTACAAGCAGCGCAAGGAGACGACCGCGCAGAAAGCTCAGCTGCAGGAGCTGGGCAAGGAGAACCGAGCCCTGCGCTCCCGTGCGAAGGCGCTGCGCCGTGACTCGACGATCGAACTCGAGGCGAGGAAGCTCGGCATGGTCAAAGCGGGCGAACGGCCCTACGTCGTGTTGAAGTGAGCGTGCCCGGTCCCCCACGCGATCGCGCGAGGGACCGGACTGCTCAACTCAGGCTGCCTGCGCCTCGCCGGCAGACTCGGCCGCGGATTCGTCATCCGTGGACTCGCCGGCCTCGCTTGCGCGGGTGATGACGATCTGGTCTGGCGAGATCATCACCGCAATCGGCCGGTGACCGGCCCAGTGTTCTGCGTAGACGGGGTCGTCGACGATTGCGGGATCGAGCCAAAGGCCGTAGCCTTCCTCGCCGTGGTCGAAGCTTGCCTCGAAAGTAGGACGGCGACGACCGCGGCCACCACGCCTGCCGCGACGGCGGCGACGTGACGTTCCGTCTTCGGATTCGTCGTCCTGACGCGCGGCCTCGGCAGCTTCGCGTTCGGCCAGTGCGGCCTCCAGCTCAGCGGCGATCAGCGCGTCGTCTTCTGCTCTCAAGTCAGGTTCTGCTTCGACCCCGGGAACAGCTGCCGGAGACTCGCCGGGAGAGGTGCCTTCGGCGTCGAGCGACTGCTCGCGTTTGAAGGTCTCGATCTCGTCGGCGGTCACATCGAGCTGATGCGCGATCCAGGCGTCGGTGCGGCCTTGGCGCACCCAGACGCGGATCTGGTTTAGATGTGGTCTTAGGGGTCTTGACATGCAGGGCACAGTATCAGCGGGCGCCCGGCCCGACCGACCGCGGCAGACCCGTGTTCACCACGAACTTTCGGTTTGTGGGGTATAGACAAAGTGGACGAGTTTCCAGTATCGTTAATCGAAACTCGGAATTGAGAGGGCAGCCGTACTACGGCCCAATTTTCGGTAGGATCGGGGGGTCCTGCTAGCCCGCTCGGCGCTTGGAGGCACATCTCATGCTCGTCCTAACTCGGAAATCCAACCAGAGCATCATGATCGCGGATGATGTCGAGATCTCGGTCCTGTCGATCGTTGGCGACAAAGTGCGCATCGGCATCGAAGCGCCGAAGTCGATCCCGATCTTCCGCAAAGAGGTGTACCTGCAGATCCAGCGCGAGCGCGCTGAGGAGCAGGCCAGCTCGCCCGACGCCACGCCTGAAGCGGTTGACGCGGCGTTGAACAGGATTGCCGGCGACGCATAATCTCAGGCAACCGCGTAGCGGTCAGCGCCTGACAGCCGACTCCCTATTGATCGCAGCTTTCGCAGCGGCCCTTGCGCGCTACGACATCAGTAACGAGAGCGTCTCGAACATCGCGTAGCTGACCAGCGCGACGGTGGCCAGCAGCACCACGACGAGCGTGACGAAGCGCCGGAACTGGCTCTGAACGTGACGTTCGCGATGGCGCGTCTTGGTGCGCTTGATCGCATCCTGCCGGACTTGCTGCCGGCGGGCGCGGTCCACGTGGGTGTGTTCGTGGAATGCCCGTTCGAACTCGGCGTATGACTGCCGCATTCTCATAAGCGAATGATCCTAGCGGTCACAGGCACGCCAAAGCCCTTTATTTGTGCGAATTGCTACACGTTCGAGGCCGGCGAAGTACTCCGCTTTCGACGTGTTCGGCTCGATCTCGATCGTGCGTGCGTAGCCGCGTTTGAGCAGTTCGGCGTTGATGAAGACACCGCCCGCGTAGACGAACGCGAGCGTACGCCCGTAGCGATCGCGCGGTTCGCGGTCGGGCATCAGGCGCACTTCGCGCCCCAGCACGAGCGAGCCGTTGAACTTCGCGGCCTGCTTGCCAAAACATTCGACGGGGGCGTTCGGCTTCACCGACTCGGGCGTGTCTACGCCGATGTAGCGCACACGCTCTTTGCCCCCTTGCGCCGTGCGAACGAGGATCGTGTCGCCGTCGACGACACGCAGCACGCGCGCGGTTCGCGGCTTCATCTCGCCCTCTTCGTCGAGCGGGGCGTAGGCCGTCGAAGAGCCGGACGTGTCTTCTCGACCGACCGATCCGGTGTCGATCGTCTGAACGGCGACCAGCACGAGCACCGCGAAGACGACCACCCAGCCGGTGGCGCCTCGCGGGCTCATGTCGGTCGAACCGGAATGCTTCGCGCTGCCGTGATTACGGCGTGCGCTGGACGCTGGTGACCAGCGTGTCCTTGATCTGGCCGATGATGTTGGTCGCGTCGTCCCACTCGCGCTGCCAGACGTTGCGGCCGTAGATCACGCCCGAACCGCCGGCCTCCATGATCAGCTTGGTCTGCTGCAGCAGCTCGTCGTCGCTGATCTTCGAACCACCGGAGAGCACGACGAGCGCGCGGCCGGCGCTTTCGACGCACTGACGGATGGCCTCGGCCTGGTCGACGTCGAGGTCGGGGTACGGGGCCGGCGTCATCGCTTCCTTCTCGGGAACGATCTTCGGCATGTTGATCTTGACGATGTCTGCGCCCATCTCCATCGCCATACGTGCGGCGTAGT
This sequence comes from Actinomycetota bacterium, assembly GCA_016219715.1. GTDB lineage: Bacteria > Actinomycetota > Thermoleophilia > Solirubrobacterales > JACPNS01 > JACPNS01. The sequence goes on from JACRKX010000027.1 coordinate 58,507, forward strand.
CGATTGCGTAGAAGCTGGTCTGACCGCCCTTGGCCTCGATGTCGCGGCCGCGCGGGTAGCTCCAGATGACGAGGGGCATGCCGTAGCGGTCGCACTCCTCGCGAACCTCGCCGAGCTGGCGCAGATCTTCGTCTTGGCGGGGCGAACCGACGTAGAGCGTGTAACCGACCGCGTCGGCACCCAGTCGCACGGCGTCTTCGACGCTGGCGTTGACGGCGCTGAAGGCCTCGTCGCTGGGCGGAATGTCGGTCTTGCCGTTGAGCTTCAGCAGCAACGGCACCTGGCCGGCGTAGTCGGGGTAGTACTTGGTCGCGAAGCCGATCTGGCAGGCGATCGCGCTGTAGCCGGCCGAGGCGGCGAGCTTGAACTGGTACTCGGGGTCCTTCGAGGCCGGGTTGGGGAAGAAGTCGCGGGGACCGTGCTCGATGCCCTGGTCGATCGGCAGGAACATCAGCGAACCGTTGCCGGGACCGAAGGTGTAGAGCATGCGGTGCAGTCGCGCCTTCTTGCCCGGCGAGAGCACGTCGAGCAGAGACTTCTGACGGGTCAGGGAGGAAGTGGGCATGCCGGTGAAACTCCTATTTCGATCAGTCTGGATCTGTTGGGAAATACCGGGGAAACAGCTTATCCGGCGGAATACGAGCGGTCGTGGCGGGGGGCGGCGCCGATACGATGCGCCGCACGTCATGGCTGAGCCAGAACTCTTCGTGATCTGCCCTAACTGCGGCAGTGAGGTCAGCCCGTACGTGACCGAGTGTCCTTACTGCGGCAACCGCCTGCGCAAGCGCGCGCCGGATCTGAAAAAGGACCGCAAGCAGCGCGAGAAGGCCGCCAAAAAGGCCGAGAAAGACGCCGAGAAGCAACGTAAGCGAACGAAGTCACTACTGACCGGACGCGGTGGCGGAGCCGAGCTGCCGGAGTATCTGAGCGGCAGCAGGCCGCCGATCGCGGTCAGCTTGCTGATCCTCGCGTCGATCGCGATTTCGGTCGCGTCTCGGGCGCGCGGCTTTCCGCCGGTCGATTGGGTCTTCGGTTCGGATCTCAGCAACCGCCCGTGGCTGCTTTTCACCTCGCCGTTCATCTTCGAGAGCTTCGGCTACGGCTTTGTCAGCCTGCTGGCGATAGCGATGTTCGGCTCCGGTCTGGAGCGCCGCTTCGGCGCGGCGGCCGTGATAGCGATCTGGCTGGTCTGCGGCGCGGCCGGCGTCGTAGCCGAGCATCTGATGGCGCCCGACACACTGATTGCCAATGGATCGATCGCGATCTCGGTCGGCATGATGGCCGCGTGGCTGGTGCACGTGCTCCAGCGCGAGGACCTGCGCGACTACGACCCCTACGGACTGATCGCGGTGAGTGCCGTTCTGTTCGCGATGCCGCTGGTCACCGACGAGGCCAGCGTGTGGATGATCGTCGGCGGGCTGATCGGCGGCACGTTCTGCGGGTTCGTGCTGTTGCTGCGCACCGCGAGCGGCTGAGCCCGGCGCCGCCCGCCTAGAAGATCTGAGCCCGCGCGAAACCCGCGAGCAACACGACGAATCCGCCGACCTCGCCGACGACCAGCGTCCAGAAGAATGCGTGCGTACCGTGCACCGCGTCGCGAATCTGGTTGTCCGTATCGCGCAGCGCGCCGTGAATCGCGTAGCTGACGATCGCCGCGACGAAGTAGAAGATCATCGTGAAAGCGGCGATCAGGTTGACGGTGTCGCTGAAGTCGCTGTAGTGAACGAAGACCGCGACCATCGTGGTGGCAAAGGCGTACAGCAACGCCGCGCGGTGGGCCGTGTCGACGTATGGATGGGCCAGATGGTTCTCGCTTGTCGCCATCTGGCGGTACTTCCAGATGCCAAGCACAAGGGCGAGCAGGAAGATCAGGCCGGCGGCAAAGAGCACCGCTGCGGTGGAGGAGTCAAGAGCCATCTTGCGGCCCTAAAAGTCGAACTCGCGCGGCGAGCGTTCTTCGAACCAGAGACGGTCGTACTCGGGGGTCTCTTCGAAGAACTCTGGGGTCTGCTCGAGCACGTCCGGGCCGCTGTCGGCCGGTGGCTCGACCGGCTCGGGCTCGGGCGGGTCGGCCTCGCCGCCCCATTCGAATTCGATCGTGCCGGTGTCTTCGCGGTAGTCGGCATCTGACGGCTCGGGGCCGCGCGCTTGGGCGGGCTCGGGCGTGGGTGCCGGCTCGGGTGTGTGTGCGACGGGCTCGGGCTCCGGTTCGACGGGCTCGGGCTCCGACTGAACTGGCTCGGGCGCCGCAGGCTCGGGTTCGAGTTCAACAGGTTCGGTAGGAGCGGGCTCGGGCTCCGGTTCGATGGCCTCTGGCTCGGGCACGACGATCTCAGTCGGAGCCTCGGGCTCTGCCGCGGCCACCGGCTCGGGCTGCGGCGACCCCGCGGCTGGGTGCAGATCGGCCGAGGAATCGACGTCACGGCGCGCCGGCGCCAGCGCCTCGCGCTTCTCTTGCTCTACCGCCTCAGGATCGGCCCCATGCTCGCGCTTTAACGCGAGATGGGCGTTGATCGCGTCGGCGAGCGTGCCTCCCGGCTCTTCGGAGGCCTCTGATCGGGTGTCCCTGTCACGCGCCACGAGTGCCAACAATCATACGGTCAGCGGCGGAACCGCTTACCGCCACTAGAATGCTTTCGCGTGTGTCGCCGAAGGCGACCCGCATCGCACGGGGCTATAGCTCAGTTGGTAGAGCGTTCGGTTCGCAATCGAAAGGCCGCCGGTTCGAATCCGGCTAGCTCCATGAGTCGCTGACCAGTGGATCGAGTTTGTTCCGGGGAGTCAGTTTTTTCTGGCACGCTGTTCAAGGCGACTGCGCCAGAAGCCTTTCCCCCCAGGCGGCCGACCGTAGGAAGAGATGCCACCTCGCGTGCTTGAACCAGAGTCGGAATCGACTCGCCGGGAGTTTCTCGGTGGCGCCGTGGCACTTGCCGGCGCGGCGGTGATTGTCGGCTCCGGTCTGACGAAGGTCGCCATACAACCACGCGTACGGGGCCAAGTGATCGTCGTCGGCGCAGGCATAGCGGGGTTGACCGCAGCGCGGAAGCTCGTGGGACGTGGCGCCACTGTAAAGATCCTCGAAGCCCGCGGTCGAGTCGGCGGTCGTTTGGACACGCGCGACACGCTTGGCGTGCCGGTCGACATGGGCGCATCATGGATCGAAGGATTGCGCGGCAACCCGGTGGCGGCGCTGGCGAAGCAATACGGCGTCGCGACCAAGATCACTGGGGAAAGCAATGCGCTCTATCTGAACGGTGCGCGGCTGGCTGCGTCGAAAGCGGAGCGGGCGTATGCCTTGGCCGATCGAGCGCTACGAGCGGCGTCCCGCTGGGCCGAGCGCGTGCCGGACAACGATCTCTCGATCGTCAACGCCTTGCGTAGGTCGGGTGCCGGCGCCGCTTTGACCGATCCCGCATCCTTTTGGGCACTGCGCGCCAACGTCGAAAACGAATATGGATCCGGGATGAACCGCCTGTCGATGTGGTGGTACGACGGTGACTCTGAGTTCGCGGGGCCGCAGGCGATGCTGCCCGGCGGCTACTCCCAGCTCGCATCCGCGCTTGCGCAAGGGCTGCAGGTCGAGACCGGAGCCGCGGTCACGCGTGTCGACCACGGCTCGAGCGGCGTCGAGGTCCACACGCGCGATGGAGCGGTGCACCGAGCGGACGTCGTCGTCCTCACGCTGCCGTTGCCGTTGCTGCGTAGGCTGAAGATCACCCCGCGGATGCCGCGCGCCTGGCGCGCTGCGGCCAACCGGCTCGGTATGGGCGATCTGAACAAGGTCGCGTTGCGGTTCGACGACCGGTGGTGGAATGAGAGCGAGGCGCTGTTCGGGCTTGCCGCGAGTACCGCGCCAGCGGTCGCCGAATGGTGGAACCTGGCGCCTGTCGTTGGTCAGCCGGTGATCGTGGGACTGACCGCCGGCACCGGTTCCCGTTTTCTCGAGGTGAACGACGACGATGCTGTCATCGCCGTGGTGATGAACCAGCTGCGCCAAGTAACGGGCATCGACGTGCCGCCGCCGACCCGAACTGACGTCTCACGCTGGGTTGGCGATCCATGGAGCCGCGGCTCTTACAGCATCCGGCCTCCGGGATCGACGAGGGCCGACCACCGCAGGCTCGGCGAGCCATCGCGAACCGGCACGGTGTTCATCGCCGGCGAAGCGACCGACGTCAAGTATCCGAGCACGGTGCACGGTGCGCTGCGATCGGGTCGCCGCGCCGCGAATGAAGTGATCAGCCGGCTGGCTCGATGACGCGCCAATCCGGGCAGTCGATTCACGCCTCGGTCACGCAGAGCCTTGCCGAAGCGGGCTGCATCGCAGCTCACGACGAAGCCGAGGAGCTTCTGCGGGCCGCCGCCGGTGATCCCGATCTCCTTGAGGATCTGGTGTCTCGTCGTACCAACGGCGAACCAATCGCATGGCTGACCGGCACGGTCACCTTCTGCGACGTAGAATTGTTCGTCGCGCCGGATGTCTACGTGCCGCGATGGCAGACCCAGGCTTTGGCGCGTCGCGCGGCAGCGCTGCTTCCGCCGGCGGGCGTGGCGATCGACCTATGTACTGGAGCGGGCGCAATCGCAGCCGTATTGAATGCCGCCGTACCGGCGGCGCGAGTACTTGCGACCGATCTCGACAGGAACGCCGTGCGATGCGCCCGGCAGAACGGCGTCGAGGCTTTCGAAGGTTTCCTGGACGACCCGCTGCCGCGTGAGTTCGAGCACCGCGTCGACGTACTGACGGCCGTGGTGCCGTACGTGCCTACCGGCTCGCTGGGTCTTCTCCCACGCGATGTCCAGGCATTCGAGCCGCGAATCGCACTCGACGGCGGAATCGACGGTACGGATCTGCTGGCCGAGGTCGTGCGGCGAAGTACGCGCTGGCTGAAACCTGATGGCTGGTTGCTTCTAGAGCTGGGAGGTGACCAGGCCGGACCGATTGGACGGCTGCTCCACGAGTTCGGATTCGACGGACTAGACGTCATGACCGACGAAGATGGTGACCCTCGCGCAATCTGTGCCCAGCGTCGGATCTGACCTCTCACGTCATGGTCACGGAGGCGGATCGCTGGCGGCCGTATTCGTTCGATCGTCCACGGCACGGGTTTTTCGCGCTTGTCGATCGCTCGGATCGTCCGATACACCAGACATGCGACTTCGACTCTTCGCTGCCCTGGCGATGGCCGTCGGATCGATGGTCATCGCGGCCACGGCGCTGGCGGGTGGGGCCTCACCACCGCCGCCAGTCAATGCCACGGCGCCGATAATCACCGGCACCGCGCAAGTCGGTCAGTCCCTTACTTGCTCAGACGGGACCTGGACCAACAACCCGACTTCGTTCGCCTACCAATGGAAACGAGGCGGCCTGACAATCCTCGGCGCCACCGCCAGCGGATACCTCGTCACGACCGACGACATCGGTGCGCAGATCACCTGCACGGTCACGGCTACGAACGGCGGCGGTGCTTCAGCGGCCACCAGCACGGCGGTTGTTCCCATAGCCCTGACCGAAACGCCGCCACCGGCAACCGGCGACACCACGGCGCCAACCCTCACTTCGTTCAAGATCAACCGGCACAAGTTTCCGTTCCCAGAGATCTGGACGATCAACGGCAAGCCCATCAAGCACGGCGCCATCCCGAAGTACAGCTTCGCGCTGAACGAGGCGGCGACGGTCAAGATCTCGCTCACAGCGATCCGCGTGCCGCGGAAGGACTTCGGAGAGGCCGTGGGCGGCGCGACGAACGCGCAGGGTGTAGTCGGCCCCAACACGGTCCGCTTCCGCGGCAAGTTCGGGCAGAAGTATCTGGCGCGCGGGAAGTACCAAGCCACGGCTGTCGCCACCGACGATGCCGGCAACATCTCAGCGCCGGTGACACTCACCTTCTCGATCGTTCGCCAGAAGATTCGCCGGTAAGCGGCGGGCGCCGGATCACCCGTCCGACAGCAACGCCTCCAACCGCTCGTAGCCTTCCCGCATGCCCGACTCGGCGCCGGCGGTCATCATGGCGTCGCGCGCTTCGACGGTCTGGAAGACAGCGTGGGTGCTGACGCGCGTGCCGCCGTCGGCCGTCGGTTCGAAGCTGATGCTCTCGAGTGAGATGTGCCCCGGCGCGCCCTCGTACTCGAAGGTCCAGGTGATGCGTTCATCGTCGATCACGTCGTGGAAGACGCCGCGGAAGCCGTGTACGTTGCCGTCGGGATCGGTCTGGACGAAGTGCCAGCGGCCTCCGTGGTGCGGTTCGAGCGCGTCGATCGTCGTGGTCAGGTAGGCGGGTCCCCACCACTTCGGGATCTGCTCGGGGTCGACGTAGGCACGGAAGACGCGCGCCGGCGGCGCGTCGAACGTCTTGCCGGTGTCGATCACGCGGTCGCCGGCAGGCGCCGAGATCTCGATCGTGTCTTGGGTGGTCATCGTTGTTCCTCCTCTTCGCGCAGGTAACGCTCGAGATTGTCGAGCCGTTCGATGGCGAGCGACTTGTAGAAGTCGAGATACGCGTCGGCACCGATGAAGGCGCCGGGCGACAGGCTCACGAACTGCTGCTTGCCGCGGCGGCGCTTGATGACCAGCTTCGCCCGCTCGAGCACCTTCAGGTGCTTAGAGACGGCGGCGAGGCTGATGTCGTAGGGGCCGGCGATCTCGTTGACGGAAAGCTCCTTGGTGGCGACTCTCCTGAGAATGTCGCGACGTGTCGGATCGGCGAGCGAACCGAAGACGTCATCGAGCTGTGCCGCATATTCAACCATTTGGTTAAATGATAGCGAATTAGTCTGATCACCGATGCCCGGTCTGAAAGATCACTGGAACGCCGCCTACGCGAGCGGCGACGACTCGCTCAGCTGGCGGCAGAAAGAGACGCCGCACTCGCTCGGACTGATCCGATCGATCAGCGAGCCGGCCGACTCGGTGGTCGACATCGGTGGTGGATCCTCATCGCTGGCCGCGGAGCTGCTGGCCGACGGCTACCGCGACGTCACGGTTCTCGATATCTCGGATACCGGCCTGGCGATCGCTCGTGAGCGGCTCGGCGATCGCGCCGCCGATGTCGACTGGATCGCGACCGACCTGCTCGACTGGAGTCCAGCTCGCAGCTTCGGCGTGTGGCACGACCGCGCGGTGATTCACTTCTTGACCGACGCGAAGGATCGCCTTCGTTACTCCGAACTACTGCATGACTGCGTCGAGGCCGGAGGTCACGCGGTGATCGGCGCCTTCGCCGAAGACGGCCCCGAGCAGTGCTCCGGCTTGCCGGTCCGGCGACACACGCACGAAGACATCGGCGAGCTGCTCGGCGACGACTTCGAGTCGATCAGCGCCGCGCGCCAGATTCACGTTACGCCCAGCGGCAACCAGCAGCCGTTCAACTGGGTGATCGCGCGGCGGCTCGGCTAGCCGGGCCGGCTGCCCTCGAGCCTCAGCAGTTCGGCCTTCATCTCGACGCCGCCGCCGTAGTTGCCGAGCTGGCCGCCGCTGCGAAGCACGCGATGGCAAGGCACGACGATCGGCAGCGGGTTGGTTGCCATCGCAGTACCGGCGGCGCGCACGGCCTTCGGCCGGCCGGCGGCGCGGGCGAGGTCGGCGTACGAAACAGTTTCCCCGTACGGAATCAGCGCAGTCACATGGAGAACCTCCAGCCGGAAGGCGCGCGCCATCGACCAGTCGAGCGGCAGATCGAAGTGGCGGCGCTTGCCGGCGAAGTACTGGTCTAGTTCACGACGGGCCTTGGCTAGCGACGGGTACCCGCCCGGCGCCCGGAGCACCCGTGGCGAGAGCTTGTGGGCGATCTGGTCGAGCAGCGACTCAGGGTCCTCGTTCGGCAGACCGATCCGCAGGATCCCGGCCGGCGTCGCCGCGAGACGCAGCTTGCCGAACGGCGAGTCGTGATCCTCGTAAACGACATCGACGGCGCCGTCGGACGCGGCGCGTGCCGTAAAGCGTTCAATCGCCGCCGCCAGCGCCGCGTCGCTTCCGGGAGCAATCTGCCGCAGGGCGGCCTCGGCGATCGTGAGATCGTTCGATCTTGAGTTCATCGCTCCACGCTCCCTCTCAGTTGTTTGAGTCCCTCGTGGACGTTGCGCCTGGCCGCCGCCTCGCTCGTGCCCATCGCAGTCGCGATCTCGCCATGCGAAAGGTCGGCGACGTAGCGCAGCGCCACGGCCGCTCGCTGCTTACGCGGAAGCACGGCGACGGCGGCCCACAGCGTGCCGTCTGCCGCCGAGTCGTGCCACGCCGCATCCTCGATCGCGTCGCCGTCGGTCGCCGGGCCAACCTTCGCGCTTTCACGCGCGGCGTCGATGACCTTGCGATCGGCGATCGCGAACAACCAGCCTCCCGCCGCGGCCGGATCGCGCAGGTCGGGGTAGGCGCGCAGCGCCGCGAGCAACGTCTCCTGAAAGGCGTCCTCTCCGCGGTCGGCACCCAGCCGGGCTAAGCAGAAGCGCAGCAGTCCATGGCCATGGCGCTGGACCAAGCTCTCAAACGGGGGCAGTTCGCTGTGCGTGGCTCGCGTGGTCACTTCAGTCAGACGGCTCTGGCCGTGAAAACGTGAGATCGACGATCGCAGACCGGCGGCGCGAGCCGCGCGTTAAGCCACGGGCGCCGGGTGGCGCTGCGCCCACGGGCTTGCTTGCTCGAGCTGAGCCGCCAGCTGCAGCAGCGCACCCTCGGAGCCGAGCGTGCCGACGAACTGCACGCCCATCGGCAGGCCCTCGGGAGTCCAGTACAGCGGCACGTTGATCGCCGGCCGTCCGGTGACGTTGGCGAGCTGCGTGTAGGGAACCCAGCCGAGGTTGTCCGCAATCATCTCGTCCATGATCGGCAGCACCTTGAGCAGCGCCCCACCGTGCACCTTCGCGAGCACGCGCGAGCCGACCTGCATCGCCTCGGGTGTGGTGAGCCGGTCAACGGCGATCGGCGGCTCGGCCATCGTCGGCGTCAGGAAATAGTCGTAGTGCTCGTGAAACTCAGCGATCGAACGCACGTAGAGGTGCGTGTTCTCGTGAGCCTCCGCGGCCTTGATCGCGCCGTTGGCTCGGCCCAGCTCGGCCATCGCCAGCGTGTCGGCCTCGAAGTCGCGGTCGACGGCGCCGAACGTGCGCTTGGTCAGCGCCACTTCCGCGACAACCACGGCGAACCAGATCGTGAGGAAATCGAGGGCCAGAGCACCGTCGTCGTAGGGCGGGGCGATCTCTTCGACGTCGTGGCCGAGTTCGCTGAGCAGCGCGGCTGCGCTCTCGACGGCGACGACGGCTTCGGGGTGCGGGTTGGCGTTGATTGCCGAAGCGGCGCTGTAGCCGATGCGCAGTTTGCCCGGCGGGCGCTCGATCATCTCGAGCGCGGGTTGCGCGGGAGCGGCGGGGAGATAGGTCCACGTCGGCTCCGGTCCGGCAGTGGCGTCGAACAACGCCGCGCTGTCGCGCACGCTTCGCGAGACGAAGCCCTGAATGGCCATCCCGTTGAGCGGCTCTCCCATCGTCGGGCCGAACGGCATCACGCCGCGACCGGCCTTCAGGCCGACAAGACCGCAACAGCCGGCCGGTATGCGAATCGATCCGCCGCCGTCGTTTGCGCCGGCGGCCGGGACGATGCCGGCGGCGACCGCCGCCGCTGAGCCGCCCGACGAACCGCCCGGCGTGCGCGTGGTGTCCCAGGGGTTGCGCGCCGGCCCGAAGAGATCGGACTCGGTGATGCCCTTGGCGCCGAACTCGGGCACGTTGGTCTTGCCGAAGATCACAAGCCCGGCGTCGAGGAAGCGCTGCACGATCGTGGAGTGCTCGGTCGCGAAGTTCGCCAGCAGCGCGCGCGAACCGTAGGTGGTCGGCACGCCGGCGTATTCCTGCGCGAGGTCTTTG
>JACRKX010000062.1 GCA_016219715.1 Actinomycetota bacterium
GGCTTCCGCCGCGAACGCGGATGCAGAGGATCTCGCGGGCGCCGGTGTTGTCGGCGACCTTCAGACGGCTCTCGTTCTGGATCATTTGGCACGCTCCACGACTTCGACGAGGCGCCAGCGCTTCGTGCGCGACAGCGGACGACTCTCGATCACGCGCACCACGTCGCCCTCGTTGGCGTCGTTGGTGGCGTCATGGGCGGTCAGCTTGCGCGTATGGCGGACGACCTTCTTGTAGATGCGGTGCGGCTCGGCGACGTCGATCGCGACGATGATCGTCTTGTCGTTCTTACTCGAAACCACGGTGCCCTGCTGCGTCTTCTTCACGCCCGGCTCCTTGACCACGGCCGGCGTACCTTCACGCGGCCCGGCGGCCTTGTGCGCTTCGCGCTGCTTCAACCGGTAGGCACGACGCTGCGCGGCCTTCTTCTTGCGAATGACCGCACGCTGCTGAGCCTTCTCTTCCGGAGACCCCGTGACCTTCGGCCGACGGTTCTTCGAAGAACGCCTGCGCTTACGACGCTCGGTCGGCGATAGCTGCTCGGCAGGCTCCGCATCCTCATCGCTCTCGCCCGAAGGGGCGTCGGCAACGGCGTCCTCGGGCGCCGGGGAGGAATCCTCGCCCGCAGGCGACACCGCCGAGGACGAGGATTCCTCCTCGGCGCTCTCGACAACCTCGTTCTCCGGCGTCTCTTCCAAATTCTTGTTCTCTTCGTCAGCCACGCTGCAACTCTCTATTTACGTCTAGGTTCCGCTGACGAGCAACCGTGAGGCCGCGCGCCAGCGCCTTCTTCGCATCCTTGATCGACGAGGTGTTCTCGAGCTCACCGGTGGCGTGCCGGAAGCGCAGGTTGAACAACTCCTCGCGCGCATCGTTGATGTAGTGGATGAGCTGGTCATCCTTCATGTCGTGAATGTCCTTGGTTGCGACCTTGGCCATGATCTAGAACTCCTGGCCGTCGCGAACGACGAACTTGGTCTTCACGGGAAGCTTGGCGCCGGCCAGCTGCATCGCCTCGCGGGCGAGCTCCTCGCTGACTCCGGCCATCTCGAACATGACACGCCCCGGCTTGACGACCGCCACCCAACCGTCGGGCGAACCCTTACCGGAACCCATGCGGGTTTCGGCCGGCTTCTTGGTCGTCGGCTTGTCGGGGAAGATCGTGATCCAGACCTTTCCGCCACGCTTGATGTGACGGGTCATCGCGATACGCGCTGCCTCGATCTGGCGGTTCGTGATCCAGCCGCGCTCGATCGTCTTGAGACCGAACTCGCCGAACTCGACGCGAGTACCGCCGCGCGAGTTGCCGGCCATGCGGCCGCGGTGGTGCTTACGGAACTTGGTGCGCTTCGGGCTAAGCATCGGTCTTTACGTCTCCTTCGGGCTTCGGAGCCTCGGGCGCCGGGGCGGGAGCAGCAGGCTTCGCCGGCGGAGCCTGACGCTCCGGCGCGGGTCCGCCCTGTCCTCCGGGTCCACGACCGCGTCCGCCGCCGGGACCACCCGGGCCGCGTCCACCGGGGCCACGGCCACCCTGACCGCCACGTCCGCCGCCGGGTCCACGTCCGCCGCCGGGTCCACGTCCGCCGCCCGGTCCACGACCGCCTGGGCCGCCACGTCCACCGCCGCGTCCGTCACGTCCGCCACGACGGCGGTCGTCGGCGCCTGCGGGGGCGGGAGCGTCGATCTGCGTGAGATCGCTGGCAAAGCCTTCGGGCATGATCTCGCCCTTGTTGACCCAGCACTTCACGCCGATCGGGCCGAAAGTGGTGCGGGCCTCCCAGAAGCCGTAGTCGATGTCGGCGCGGATCGTGTGCAACGGCACGCGGCCGTCGTGATAAAGCTCGGTGCGGGCCATTTCCGCGCCGCCGAGACGTCCGGAGACCTGGATCTTGACGCCCTTCGCGCCGGAGCGCATCGCGCTGGTCAGCGCGCGCTTCATCGCGCGGCGGAAGGCGACGCGGTTCTCGAGCTGCTCGGCCACCGACTGGGCGACGAGCATCGCGTCGAGCTCGGGGCGCTTGACCTCGAGGATGTTGACCTTGACCGACTTGTCGGTGATCTTGTGCAGGTCGCGGCGCAGGGCGTCAACCTCGCTGCCGGACTTGCCGATCACGATGCCCGGGCGCGCGGTGTGGATGTTCACCGTGACCTCGTTGGCGTTCTTCTTGATCGTGACCTTCGAGAGGCCGGCGTGAGCGAGGCGTCCGAAGATGTGCTTGCGGATGTTGACGTCTTCGATCAGGTAATCCGAGAAGTTCTTCTCGTTGTACCAGTTGGACTTCCAGTCGTGGATGTAACCCACGCGCATCGCTTCTGGGTGGACTTTCTGGCCCATCAGGCGGCTGCCTTTCTGCTCGAAATCTCGGCGATCTGCTCGGCTGTGCCGTTGCTGACCACGACGGTGATGTGGCTGGTGCGCTTGAGGATCTGCGTGGCGCGGCCACGGGCGCGCGGGCGCCAGCGCTTCAAGGTAGGGCCCTCGTCGACGTAGGCGATTGCCACACGCAGGTCGTCGGCGTCGAGCTCGTGGTTGTGCTCGGCGTTGGCGACGGCGCTGTTGAGCACCTTCTGCACGTCGCGAGCGACGTGGCGGGCCATGAACTGAAGCTTGATTCTGGCGTCTTCGACCTTGTCGCCGCGGATGTGGTCGACGACCAGGCGTGCCTTACGCGGGGAGCTGCGGACGTAGCGCGCGGTCGCCTTGACCATCACGGCCTCGGCCGGAGCGGGCGCAGACTTCTTGGCCGGCGCCTTCTTGGCGGCAGGCTTCTTCGCGGCGGGCTTGGCGCCCTCTGTCTTGGCAGCGGCGGCCTTCGGCTTGGCGGCAGGCTTCTTCGCCGTCTTCGCATCGGCCTTGGCCTCGCTCTTGGCGGCGGCGGGCTTCTTCGCGGCAGGCTTCTTGGCGGTGTCCTTTGCCTCGGTCGCCTTTGCGTCGGCGGCCTTCTCGGCCTTCGCCTCGGTGCCCTTCGGCTCGGTGCTCTTCGACTCGGCGTCGGTCACCTTCTTGTCCTTCTCGTCGGCCATGGTTACTTGACGGCTCCCTTGCCACCGGCGTGGCCGCGGAAGGTGCGCGTCGGCGCGAACTCGCCGAGCTTGTGCCCGACCATCGACTCGCTGACGAACACCGGCACGTGCTTACGACCGTCGTGAACGGCGATCGTGTGGCCGACCATCTCCGGGAAGATCGTCGAGGCGCGCGACCAGGTCTTGATGACCTGCTTGCTGCCGCTCTCGTTCATGGCTTCGACGCGACCCATCAGGCGGTCTTCTACCCACGGTCCCTTTTTCGATGAACGACTCACTCAAATACCTCTCTTCAAACCTCGCGGGCCGGCCTAGCGGCGCTTGCCCTTGCCGCGGCGACGGCCGCGAACGATCAGGTCGTTTGACTTCTTGTTCTTCTTGCGCGTGCGGTAACCCAGCGCCGGCTTGCCCCACGGGGTGGTCGGGTGACCACCCGGGGTCTTGTGCGCCTCGCCTCCACCGTGCGGGTGGTCGACGGGGTTCATCGCGACGCCTCGCGTCTGCGGACGCTTGCCCATGTGGCGGGCGCGACCGGCGGTGCCGATCGTGACGTTCTGGTGGTCGGCGTTACCGACCGAGCCGATCGTGGCGCGACACTCGCCGCTGACCATGCGCATCTCGCTGGACGGCAGGCGAAGCGTGACCATGCCGCCGTCTTTCGCGGCGAGCTGGATCGACGCGCCGGCGCTGCGGCCGAGCTGCGCGCCACGGCCGGGCTGAAGCTCGACGGCGTGGATGACGGTACCGGTCGGGATCTGCGACAGCTTGAGCGCGTTGCCGACCTGAATCTCAGCGCCCTCGCCGCTCTGCAAGGTCATGCCGACCTTCAGCTGCTGCGGCGCGAGGATGTAGCGCTTCTCGCCGTCGTGGTAGTGCAGCAGGGCGATGTTGGCGGTGCGGTTGGGGTCGTACTCGATCGCGGCGACCTTGGCGGGCACGCCGTCCTTGTTGCGCTTGAAGTCGATCAGACGGTAGGCGCGCTTGGCTCCGCCGCCACGGTGGCGGGCGGTCTTGCGGCCCTTGTTGTTGCGGCCGCCGCTCTTGCGCAGACCCTTGGTCAGCGACTTCTCCGGCGTGGTCTTGGTGACCTCGTCGTTGACGATCCAAGTCGCGAAACGA
>JACRKX010000028.1 GCA_016219715.1 Actinomycetota bacterium
CCCTGATCGCGATCACCGATGCCGGCCTAGCGCCGACCGCGCTGCTGGTCGCCGCTTCGCTGGCGCTCTACGCCGCCATCGCCCGCCGCCGCTTCGAGCGCGAGTGGCGGCTGCTGACCGGCCTGCTGAGCCGTGGCGGCTAGGCCGGTCAATAGACTGACCCGGTCTTGACCGAGACCTCCACACCAGCCGACGCGAAGACGACCCGCCGGATCGAGCTGCGCGAGCAGATCGGCGAGCTGGTGCGCGAGCACTTCGAGCTGCTGCCCGAGCCTTCGCCCGACGAATCGCCGCTCTCGATGCCCCTCTACGGACCGGAAGAGGTCAACGGCGCGCTCGAGTGCCTGCTCGAGCAGCAGGTCACGATGGGCTCGCGAGTTGCCGCCTTCGAGCGCCAGTTCGCCGACTTCATGGGCTCGAAGCACGCGATCATGGTCAACAGCGGGTCTTCGGCCAACCTGATCGCCATTTCGGTGCTCTGCCAGCAGGCCGTAAAGAACGGCCTGCGACCGGGCGACGAGGTGATCGTTCCGGCCGTCACATGGTCGACCACGATCGCCCCGATCCTGCAGCTCGGCTGCGTGCCGGTGCTCGTCGACATCGACGAACAAACGCTCAACCTGCGGCCCGAGTCGATCGAAGAGGCGGCCAGCGATCGCACCAAGGCGATCATGCCCGTCCACCTGCTCGGCAACCCCGTCGACATGGAGCCGCTGATGGACGCAGCGCGCGAGCGCGACATGTGGGTGATCGAGGACACCTGCGAATCGCTCGGCAGCGAGATCGGTGGCAAGAAGGTCGGGTCGTTCGGGCACTTCGGCACGTTCAGCTTCTACTTCTCGCACCACATCACCACGATCGAGGGCGGCATGGTCGTCACCGACGACCAGCAGCTAGCCGACCTTGCTCGCTCGCTGCGCGCTCACGGCTGGTCACGCGACATGTCCAACCGTCCCGAGATCGAGGCGGCGAACCCGCACGTCGACCCATACTTCCTGTTCGTCAACGTCGGCTACAACCTGCGCCCGATGGAGTCGCAGGCCGCGTTCGGCGCGGTCCAGCTGCGCCGGCTGCACGAGTTCAACGAGCAGCGACGCGCCAACGCGCTGATCCTCGGCACGGCGCTAGAGCGCTACAGCGACCACCTGCGCCTCGTCAGCGAGCAGCAGGGCGGTCGCAGCACATGGTTCGGTTTCTCGGTGATCCTCGAAGACGCCGAGACGCGCGCGCGGCTGCGCGACCACCTCGAGGCCAGAAAGATCGCGACGCGCCCGATCGTCGCCGGAAACCTGGCGCAGCAGCCGGCCTTTCGCGACAACCCGCATCGCGTCGTCGGCAGTCTCAGCACGGCGACATCGATCGGCGAGCGCGGGTTGTTCATCGGCAACCACCCGAACCTCACCCCCGCGCACCTCGAGCACATCGTCACGGCCTTCGACGACTTCTTCTCCTAGGCGGATCCGATGCCGGGAGACGGCACCAGCACCAGCGGAGCCGGCGCGACGACCCTGTGGTGCCACAGCCACTTCCTGCTGCCAACAGGCGGCACCAAGTACGTATACGAGGTGGCGCGGCGCCTGGCGCGGCGCCGCCCGGTCGAGATGGTCGTCGAGCGCAGTTCGGACTACTGGCGCGAGCGCTACGCGGCGGCCGGGGTTCCCTTGCACGAGATCTCGGCGACGACCTCGACGAGCAAGGCGTACTGGCTCACCTTTCCGCGCCACCTGCGCCACGACCGGCGCGAGCTGACGCGGATCGCCGACGCCACCGGCGCCGGTCACTTCGTCTCTAGCTTCTTCCCGTTCAATCTGCTCTGCGGTGAGCTGGCCGCGGCTCGCGGACTGCGCCACACGCACCTCTGCTTCGAGCCGTTTCCGTTCTTCCATGATCGCGAGGTCCAAGGCCTGTATCCGCCGCATCAGCGCGCGCTGATGCGCGGACTGGGCATGCTCTACGGCAGGCTCGATCGGCGCGGCGTGGCCAGCGCCGACTCGCTGCTGACGCTCAACGGCGTGACGCGTGACGCGATCGCGCGAACCTACGGTCGCGACGACGCGCAGCCCGTGTTCACCGGCATCGACCACGACCACTTCCACGACTTCGAAGCCGCACAGCTCGCAGACCTGCGGGAACGCCACGGCGACGTGCCGATCGTCGTGCACTCCACAGACTTCTCGCCGATCAAGCGCACGGATCTGGCGCTCGCGGCGTTCGCCGCGGCGGCGGTGCCCGGTTCGAAGTTGCTCGTAACCAGCACGATCGACGACCGCCCAGGCATCGAGCGCTTCTGGTCCCAGGCCCGCGACCTCGGCATCGAACGGAGCGTCGAATACCTCGGATTCGTCGATTACGACGACCTGCCGCGTTACTACGCGCTCGCCGACGTGCTCCTGCAGACTGGCACCTCGGTCAACTCGGGCGCGACTTCGATGTCGCTGCCCGTGAAGGAAGGGCTCGCATGCGGCACGGCGGTGATCCGTTCGCGTGCGACCGACGAAGACGTCGAAGACGCGGTCAGCGGCTATCTCGTCGATCCGGCCGACTCGGCGGCCACCGGCGCGAAGCTCGCCGAGCTGCTCTCCGACCGCGTGAAGGCCGCGCGTTTCGGAACGGCGGGGCGTAAGCGGATGCTCGAGCTCTACAGCTGGGACGTCGTCGTAGACGCCTTTGAGGCGGCGATCGCCGGTCCGGCGACCGGCTCCGCCCAGAACCGGGAGGACGCGGCATGAGTGGCCGCGCGTTCGTAACCGGAGTGTCCGGCTTTGCAGGGCGCCAGCTTGCCTCGCAGCTCGTCGAGGCCGGCTGGGAGGTTGCCGGCACAGTGGGTGCGCGCACGTCCGGCGTGAACCCAGTAACCGAGCACAGCGTCCAGATCGACGACTGCGACACGCTCACCAGACTGATCTCAGGGTTTGAGCCCGATGTCGTCTTTCACCTCGCGGCGATCGTCGACACCGTGCAGACGCCGAGCGTGCTCGAACTGCACCGCGTCAACACGCTCGGCACGGTCGCCGTAACCGAGGCGCTGGCGGCGGCCGCGCCAGCCGCCCGGCTGGTCTATGCCAGTTCGGCGTTCGCCTACGGACACGTCGACGAGAACTCCTGGGCGATCCCCGAGAGCACTCCGTTACGGCCGGTCACACCCTACGGTGCCAGCAAAGCGGCGGGCGAGTCGCTCGTGCACCAGTTCTCGCGCCTGCACGGCGCCGAGGTCGTCGTCACACGGGCGTTTCAGCACACCGGTCCGGGCCACACCGGGGCATACGCCCTTGCAGACTGGGCCCGGCAACTCGCGGCACTCGAACGTGCCGGCGGCGGTGAGATCGCGGTCGGCGAGCTTTCCGTGGCGCGCGACTACCTCGACGTGCGCGACGTCGCCTCGGCGTATCTCGCGGTCGCCGAACGCGGCGCGCCGGGTGCGACCTACAACGTGTGCAGCGGTGAGCCGGTAACGATGCGCGAGTTGCTCGAAGGACTGATCGCACAGTTCGACGCCGACGTCGAGATCGTCACCGACGAGTCACGCCTGCGCAAGGTCGACCAGCCCGTGTTCGCCGGCGACCCAGCCGCGCTGAAGCGCGACACAGGCTGGCGGCGCGAATACGCGCTCGATCAGACCCTTGCGGCGCTGGCAGCCTTCTGGCGCGAGCGCGAAACCGAGTGATGCACCACCGCGAACCCGCTACGACATCCGTCCATCCTGCTTGCCAACCAGGGTCATAGCTCCTACGTTGATCGTGACGTTGATTCGAGTAACGATTCCTGCAGGCCCAGACCGTCGGGAAGTCCACTCGGGGCTCCGTCTCATGACCCTAATCGGATGAATCGCATACTTCCGGAACCCGTTCTCTGAGCTGCTCGGGAGCCGGAACGCCATCCTCGACTGCGGAGGCCGAGGATGGCGAGAAGAGCCGGCTTATGCCGGCTCTTTCTCATTGGGATGAACGATCCCCGGCGCTCGCGTCGCGGAAGACTCGGTGCTACTCGACGGCTCTGACGCGCGGCTCGCCCTCGCGGTGCACTCCGTCGCGACCGACGTAGCCGCCGTGCGCGCCGAAACACACGTAGATGGCGTCTTCGTCGCCTACGTTGGCGATACTGCGCGGCGTCGCGGCATCCACGCGCAGGACGCCGCCGGGGCCAAGCGTGATGCTGTGCTCGTCGTTCTCGCCGAGCGCGAAGCGCAGCGTTCCGCGGTGAACGAAATAGACCTCTTCCTGTCGCTCGTGCCAGTGCGTACCGCTGGCGATGCCGGGCGGTATCACGACCGCGTTGACGCCCATCTCCTTGACGTCAAGCTGCGAGCGGATCTTTCGAAAGCCGGGGCCGTCGCCCATCGCGTCGAGGTTTCCGGCGGCAAAGCCGTCGCCGGTTACGACTTCGGTTGTCTCAGGTGAGTTGCTCATGGCGGGAGCCTACGCCGAAACGGCGCGCCGCTGTGTGCCGAAGGCCGCGAAGTCCCACAACAGATCCTGCACGAGCCGCGGATACACGCGCGAGGCGCGAAAGTACTCGGCCTTCATGCGGCCCATCACCCGCACGCGGCGGTACAGGTCGGGTTGGCGATGCAGATGGAAGAGCACAGCCGTCAGGTCGGAGGGAATGTTGAGCTGCACGAAGTCGATGTCGGGCTCGAGGCCATGCGTTGGACTGAGCTGCTCGCTGAGAACCAGGTGACCGGAGGCCAGCGACAGCGCCACGCGGTTCTCGAACGACGGGTATTTCTCGTTGTGGATGTTGATCGACACGTCCACTCCGGCCGAGAACTCGCGCAGGTCCTGACCGTCGATGCCGTGCGCGATGTGCATGATGTTGAAGTGGTGCTTGGCGTCGGTCAGCCACAGCTCGCGGTGCTCGGTCGAGCGGCCGATGAAGCAGACCTTCGGCGGCCGGTTCTGGTGACCGACGTCCATGTAGAGCGAGTCGGCGACCGGCAACGGTACCGAGCGCCAGACCGGCAGCAGCGAGTTGACGGTGTC
Source organism: Actinomycetota bacterium (assembly GCA_016219715.1). Lineage (GTDB taxonomy): Bacteria > Actinomycetota > Thermoleophilia > Solirubrobacterales > JACPNS01 > JACPNS01. The sequence continues at coordinate 4,980 of JACRKX010000028.1, forward strand.
GGTGAACATCGGGTCGAACGAGACCACACGGTCGAACTGGCCGGCGTCGACCTGGGCGAGGTACTCGAGTCGCCGGTTGAGATCGGGGTGAGAGCGGCCGATCGAGCGTGGCAGCGGTTCGGTCAGGAAACCGACAGTCAGCGCCGGCAGCTCGTCGAAGAAGCCGGGCGGCACGATCTCGGGACGGAAGACGATCACGACGTCGGGCGCGAAGTCGGCCAGTCCGTGGCGCAGCGCGTCGGTGTCGGCGCCGGCCCGGTGGTCGAAGTAGCACGGCTCTAGTTCCGCGGACGGCCGCTCCAGCGAGCACTGCTCGAAGTAGTTCGACTGCCCGACGAAGGCGAGGCGCAGCGGACGCTCGGCGCCGGGCGGGCGGTAGCCCTGGTCGGACCAGTTGGTCTGGGAGCTGGGAATCTGCACCGTTGTCAGTGGCCCGCGGCCGGGATCGGCGGTTGCCGTGCGGAAGCGGTTTCACCCGGCAGGCGCCGATAGGATACCCGCACTTTGCGCCCCGTGAAGATCGCATTTCTGCTCAACACGATCGGGCTCTCCGGCGGCGTCGGCGTGATCATGAAGCACGCCCTCGCGCTGGGCTCCACTCACGGCCACGAGGTCACGATCGTGCTGACCGAGGGTCACAAAGACGATCACTGGCGCTATGGCGAGCTCGACTCGCTCGAGATCACCGACATCGAGTCGGTGCACGAGCGGCGATTCGACGTAGCGATCGCTACCTGGTGGGAGACCGCTCGCATGCTCGGCGAAGTACACGCCGACCGCCACACGTACTTCGTGCAGTCGATCGAAGACCGCTTCTACCCGCCGGCCACGATCGAACGCATGCTCGCGACGCAGACCTACAACCTGCCGGTCGTCTACATCACCGAGGCCGGTTGGATCCGCGACACGCTCACCGCGCTCAATCCCGGCAACCCGTGCCACTACGTGCGCAACGGAATCGACAAAGAGTCGTTCACACCGCTCGCGGACGCGCCGGCCGGCGATAGCTCGCAGCCGCTGCGGATCCTCGTCGAGGGACATCCCGACATCGTCAACAAGGGAATCGCCGAGGCAGTCGAGGCGATCGGCCACGTAACCGCCGACCACGAGGCCACCTACATCGTGCCGTCGAAGGAGTTCGACTTCAAGTACCCCGACGGCGCCCAGGTGATCGGCCCGCTCGATCCGGCCGAGATGGCCGACGCTTACCGCCGGCACGACGTGCTGCTGAAGCTCTCGCGTGTCGAGGGCATGTTCGGCCCGCCGCTCGAGGCGTTTCACTGCGGCGCGACCGCAATGGTCGCGCCGGTCACCGGTCACGACGAGTACATCGAGCACGGCGTCAACTCAGTCGTCGTCGACTGGGACGACCCCAAGGGCACGGCTCGCTGGCTCGACCTACTTGCCCGCGACCGCGAGTTGCTCGCTGCCTTGAAGCGCGGCGCACTGGCCACCGCGGCTCAGTGGCCAAGCTGGCCTCAGTCGAGCGCAGAGTTCAACGACGCCGTCGCACGGCTGATCGATTCGCCCCAGCCCAGCCCAGAGTCGACCTTGCGATCGAACCTGCGCGACAGCTACGCGATCGTCGAGGCCGTGCGACGCCGGCAAATGCTCGAACTAGACGACGCTCGCTTCGGCGGGCTTTCGCGCATGCGGGTCTTCCGGCTGCGCCGGATGGTCGGACGCTTCATGCCCGCCGGCATGAAGCGCCGCGTCAAGGCGTTTCTCGAAGCCGGCTCGGGCTAGACGTAGAAGCGGCTCAGCGAAAGGCCGAGCGAGGCCAGGTTCAGCAGGCCGAAGCCACAGACGAAGACGACTGCGGCCACGTGCCCAGCGCGCCGTCCGATCGAAAGCGCCAAGGCCGCAACGTAGATGGCCGCCAGCGAGGCGAGCGGCAGGTAGTAACGCCCCTGGATGAGCCACGAGTTCGTCGAGATCGCAAGCAGGTACGCGCTGAGGATCAGGAAGCCGGTGAGTCCGATCACGGCCGTCAGCGCGAACGCCGTGAACGGCCACCACTGTGCCGCCGACTCGCGCATCCGCCAGAGCTTCGCCGTCATCGCGACCGCGCTCAACGCAAGTGCCACGGCAAGCGCCTGGTAGTAGCGAAACTCGAACTGCGTATCGAGATGGTTGAAGTTCGCGACGAAGCCCTGCACGATCACGCCGATCGCCGGCGTCGTCAGCAGGCCCGCGTCGAACCAGTGAAACTGGAAGTCCAGTGCCGGCAGAAACCACTGCCAAGCGTATGACGCCAGACCGGTCAGCGAGAACGACATCTGGCCCTCGCCGGTGGCATCCGATACGGCCTCGGAGCCCGATCCGAACAGCACGAAGTTGACCGCCACCAGGGCGAACGCCAGACCGGCCGCCGGAGCAAGGTCAAGCAGGCCCGCTCGCGCCGGCCGTCCGTCGCGCCGCAGAGCGAACCAAACCGCGACCAACAATGCCGGCAGCAGGCCGGCGGCCACGGGCTTGACGACGAACATCAAGCCGAAGATGCCACCGACGGCCAGCGCGCGGCGCCTGGTCAGACCGCGCTTGAGCACCAGCGTGACGCTGTAGATCAGCGCGCAGCCGAGCATGTTGACGAGCGCGTCGGGGTGTACGGCGGCCCCGATGTGCAGAAACATCGGCAGCGACCCGACGATCAGGCCGGTCACCGGCGCGAACCACCACGGGTTCGCGCGTAGCTCGCGCGCCGTCGCGAAGGCAAACAGCGCGCCGCCGATCGTCATCAACACCGACAGCAGGCGGATCAGCCATTGGCTGAGGATGTAGTCGTCGCCGCCGAGCTTGTACGGGACGGCCGCGATCGCGTAGTAGACCGGCGAGTATCCGGCGGCCGACGTCACGCTCGACGCTTCGTCGTCGTAGGCGAGCAGCTCCTTCTGACGTTCGCGGAACTTGCGGTCTTCTTCGGCTCGCCACGGCGGCTTGACGTCCTGGTTGAGCACGATCCCACGCCATTCGGTGGCCAGAATGTCTTGCATGCGCGGCGTGTAGGCGCCCGGCGGGGCGGTGTCCTGCGGCAGGCCGCGATTTACAAGCGTGTCGATGTAGCTGAAGTGCTCCTGCTCGTCGGGCGCGTGAAACGGCGGCGTGACGACCGACCACGCCAGGCCGTTGACCAGCGTGACAAGCGCGATGACCAGCATCCAGTGGCGCGCCGCGAGATTCGGCGCGCCGGCGCGCAGCAGCAAAGTCAACGCCGCGAGCAAGGCCACGATCACCAGCAGCAGCAGCGCTACGTAAGCGCCTGGCCCAACCCACCCCGGCCGGAAGTACGAAGCACGACGCAGCACATCGCCCAGCTCGCTGCGCACGCTCCTCGGCGCCGAGTAGAAGCCGATCGCCGGCTCGCGCTCGACTGCTTTGCCGTCGATCAGCAGCTTGCTGCTGACGTCGCGATCGTGCTCGGCCAGCCCAGCGAGTTCGATCGCCGTGCCTGTGAGCTCGACGCAGAACGAACGCGGGCCGTCGGACGCCACAGGTGAGGCGAGCGGCAGATCGATACGGCCGGTGGCTCCCGGGATCTCAACCGGTGGACTCTCCAAGCCTTCCCGCTCGCCCGCCTCGAACGACTTGAGCCGAACAACGGAGTTGCCGTCTCGCCAATCCCGCGAAGCGAACTTCACCGTCGCCGTGCCCTCGGGCACGTACTGATCGACTATGCATACGTCGTCGCCCGGTTCAAGCGTCGTCACAGGCGCCGCCGGCGGCACGGAGGTGCTGCCCAGCAGCAACGGATGGACCGAGCCGAGCTTCTTGACCGCGACCAGCCCGACCGCAAGGAACATCAAGACGACGATCGCGGCGGCCACCCCGCGCAGCGCGCGGTCAGAAAGGGAGTTGAGCCGCTCAATCATCGCCGGCCGCGCCGCGCTACATGTGCTCCGCGACGCTTCGCGCCTGGCGCACGAACGACCAGAAGCCCAGCGCCACGACGCCCACGATGATCGCCGCGGGCACCAGCAACAGCAGGTCGTTGCCGACCACCTCGGTCGCCGTCGGCGCCGCCGGATCGACGATCAGGTGGCGCAGCTCGGAGAGGATCGGCGAGAGCGGATTGCAAAAAAGGATCTCGCGGATCGGAGAGTCGGGGAAAGTGGCGACGTAGATGATCGGTGTGGCCCAGAACAGGACCTGTGAGCCGACCTCCCAGATCTGCTGCATGTCGCGGAAGCGCACGTAGGCGACCGAGAGGAACATCGACACGCCGTTGGCGAAGATCACCCAAACGAGGATCAGCGGCAGCGCGGCCAGCCACGACAGCGTCGGCGTGACTCCAAGCGCGACGATCAGTACGCCCACTACGAGCAGGTTGAGAACCATGTGCAGCGCGGTCGTCATCAGCAGCGCCATCGGTATGACCGCCAGCGGGAAATGGATCTTGCGCACGACGTCGCTGCGGTCGACGAGACTCGTCACGCCGCCGACGGTGGTATCCGCGAAATAAGTCCACAACGTCAGAGACATCAGCAGATAGGCCGGATAGTTCTCGATGTCGCCACCGAGCCGCACGATGTGGGTGAAGACCACGTAGAGCGTGCCGAACACCAGCACCGGCCGGATCAGCGTCCACAGATAGCCGCCGGCCGACGCGAAGTAGCGCTGCTTGAGCTCGTTGCGCGCGAAGCCCAGCGAAAGCTCGAAGAAGCGGGCCAGCTCGCTGCGGCGCGGCAGCACCGAGTAGTCGAGCGGCTTGAGCCGGGGATCGTCGTCGCCACGGCCGGGCGCCTGGCGCTGGTCGTAGTCGGCCCGCGTGAGAACCAGCTCGCTCATCGCCGCAGCTCCAAGCGGTGGTCGACGTTGACCACGCCCTTCGCGAGCACGCGGCCGACCACCAGGAAGCCTGGCCCCGGCCGGCTGGCGTCGCACTGGCGGCCGTCGCGGTGCTTGACACGCACGGTGAGTGCGTAGTAACCGTCTTCGAGCAGGTTCTCGAACTCGAGCCGGAACTCGGCAGTCTCGCCGGCCTTGAAGTCGCCGGTCGACACGTCGTCGAGCACGGTCGAGGTGAAGAAGACGAGATGGTTGTCGGCGTCGGCGATCTCGAACTCGATCAGCGGGTCGTAGACGTCGCGCTCGAAGCGAATGCCGGCCGTGATCACGCCGCGCTCGCCCTGCTTGCTGCGCGTGGTCGGATTTCCGTCGGCGTCGGTGTAGCCGAGGCGTTCGACGCGCGCCGCGCCGTCGCCGGCCGGCTCACCCGCGTCGCCGGAGGCCGGCGCCGGAGAGCTGTCGACGAGATTGATCTGCACGTAGTCGCGCGCCACGTCGATCGGATAGCCGAACGAGCGGATCTCGCCACGGTCGAGCAGCACCGCGCGCGTGCAGAAGCGCTCGACCAGCGTGACGTCGTGGGTGACGAAGCAGACCGTCGTGCCCTTCTGCTTGATGCGCTCGAACTCGCGAAAGCACTTGTGCTGGAACGACGCGTCGCCGACGGCCAGCACTTCGTCGACCAGCAGCACGTCGGCATCGACGTGGATCGCGACGGCGAAAGCCAGCCGCACGAACATGCCCGAGGAGTAGTTCTTGAGCTTCAGGTCGACGAACTTCTCGAGTTCGGCGAACTCGATCACCGACGCGAAGCGTGCTTCGGCCTGCTCAGCCGACAGGCCCAGCAGCTGCGCGTTCAACAGCACGTTGTCGCGCGCGTCGAGTTCGGGATTGAAGCCGACGCCGAGCTCGATGATCGAGGCGACCTTGCCGGCGACGCGGATCTCGCCCTCGTCGACGGGATAGATACCGGCGATGCACTTGAGCAGCGTGCTCTTGCCGCTGCCATTGCGGCCGACGATGCCGAAGAACTCGCCTTCGCGGATGTCGAAGTCGACGCCGCTCAGCGCGTTTAACGTCTCGAAGCTGTAACGACCGGTGCGCAGGACCCGCTGCTTGAGAGTGCTGACCCGCTCGTGAGGAAGCTCGAAGTCCTTGCTGACGTTGCGGATCGAGATCGCGACGGGCTGGTCTGCGAGCGACGCCGACCGCGCGGCATCGGCGCTTTCGGCGGTTCGTGCGGCCACGCGGGAAAACTAGCAGCGGCAAGCGCCCCCGGCCGCCTCCACCGCCGCCAGTCGCTAGCGTTAGCCATCGATCCCCGAACGTCGTTCGCACCGCCGTTGACCACAGATCAAACCGACATTCAAGCCGTCCGGGCCGAAGCGGAATCGCTGCGCGCCGAGCTCGCCCGTGTCCGCGCGGCGTCCGACGAGCGCACCGCCGAGCTCGAACGCCGGCTCGGCTGGGTCGAAGAGAACGAGCTCTACCTCGAGGAACTCGTCGCCCGGTCGCGCCTCGCGGCCGCGGTGGTAGGAGCCTGGGCGAGAGCCCGGCGCCTGCAACGGCGCGTGAAGCGCAAACTGCGTTCGTGAGATGAACTTCTCGGTAGTCATCCCCGTCTACAACGGCGAGCGCTACCTCGCCGAAGTGCTCGAAGCGATCGCCGCACAGCGCGTAGACGGCGACGTCGAGGTGCTGGTGATCGACTCGGGATCGACCGACCGCTCGGTCGAGATCGCCAGGCAGGCCGGGGTCCGGCTGATCGAGATCGCCAACAGCGAGTTCCAGCACGGCCGCACTCGCAACATGGCGATGGCGCAGACCAGCGGCGACCTCGTGGCTTTCCTGACGCAAGACGCGACCCCGGCAGGCGACGGCTGGCTACAGGCGTATGCCAACGCCTTCACGCTGGAACCGGGGATTGGCGCCGCCTACGGCCCGCACCTCCCGCGCCCGGGCGCCAGTCCGATGATGGCGCGCATGCTGACCGAGTTCTTCGGCGCCTTCTCGCCCGACGGCGAGACCGTGATCCACCGGCCCGGCGACACCACCTATCTCTCGAACTCGAACTCCTGCGTCGCGCGAGCCGCATGGAACGAGATCCCATTTCGCGAGATCCCCTACGCCGAAGACCAGGCACTCGGCGCCGATCTGCTCGCCGCCGGCTGGAAGAAGGCTTACGTACCGGCCGCCGGCGCGCTGCACTCGCACGACTACGGCACGGTCGAGCAGTTCAAGCGGCACTTCGACGAGTACCGAGGGCTGCGCGACAGCATCGGCCACAAGACCAAGGCCTCACCCACAAACGCCTTCAAGACGGTGGCGGGCGCGGTGCGCGACGACGTGCGCTGGATGCGCGAGACCGAGCGGCGCGGCGGAGCCTCGCTTGCCGCATGGAGCGCCAGGAGCTCAGTACACCACGCCGGTCGCGTGCTGTTCGGCGGCCTCGGCGCGCGCGCCGACCGGATTCCGCCGTTGCTGCGCCGCGCGATGTCGCTCGAACAACGCTCCGACGGTGTCAGCCGCCGGATACCGCCAAGTAGCGCGCCCGGCGAGTTCGACTACGTCGGCCGCTTCCACGCGCAAGGGCCGGCGCCCCTGCGCGAGCCAAGGCCTGGCGACGCTGAGACCGAGAGCCTGCACGTCGCTTGGGTCGTGCCGCCGTTCAACGTCGGGGGCGGCGGTCACATGGTCATCTTCCGCATGGTCCAGGCGCTCGAGCGCCGCGGACACAGCTGCTCGATCTGGGTGCACGACCCCGAGGGCATCGAGCACTCGGGCGAAGCCGGTCTGCACCGGCGCGTCAACGAGTTCTACGCCGAGGTCGAGGCACCCGTGCACCTTGGCTTCTCGAACTGGTCCGGCGCCGACGTGGTGATGGCGACCGGCTGGCAGACCGTCTACCCGGCGATGCTGATGCCGCACTGTGGCGGCCGCGCCTACCTCGTGCTCGACCATGAGCCCGAGTTCTACGCCACCTCGTCACAGTCGGTCTTCGCCGGCCAGACCTACCGCGTAGGCCTCAAGTGCATCGCTGGCAGCCCGTGGCTGGCCGAGCTGCTGCGTGAGCGCTACGGCGCTGACGCCACTGCCTTCGAGTTCGGCATCGAGCCCGGCGAGTACCACGAAGACGCGGTCGCGCGCCGCGGCGACACGGTCGTCTACTACGCGCGCAACTTCACCGAGCGCCGCGCGGTCGAGCTTGGGCTGCTGGCGCTCGATCAGGTCGTGCGGCGCCGGCCAAACACCAACGTGGTGCTGTTCGGCACGCACCACGCGTTGCAGACTCCCTTCCCGCACGAACACCTCGGCGTGGTCAGTCCCGAGCGCCTGCGGCGCCTCTATTCGGAAGCCACCGTCGGGCTGTCGACCTCGCTGACCAACTACTCGCTGATCCCAAGCGAGATGATGGCTTGCGGGCTGCCGGTCGTCGAGCTAGCCGGCCGTGCCTGCGAGTCGGTCTTCGGCCACGACGGCGAGACGATCGCCCTGGCGCAAGACGACCCCGTCTCGATCGCCGACGCGATCGTCGCGCTGCTCGACGACGAGCAGCGCCGCGCGCGGCAGTCGGCCGCCGGGCTTCAGTACGTGGGCAGCCACCCGTGGAGCGACGCCTTCGACGTGCTCGAAGACTCGCTGTACGAACTGCTTCGCGAGCGCGTCGCCGAAGCGGCGGCGCGGTCCTAGCGGGCGGCCGCGCGACGTTCCGCGTCGGCGCGGCGCTTGACGTCGGCGTCGACCCACGCGCGGTTCGCCAGGAACCACTCGACCGTGCGCGCGACGCCGTCCTCGAAGCCGACCTCGGCCGTGAAGCCAAAGGCCTCGCGTGCGCGCTGGGTGTCGAGCTTGCGGCGCGGCTGACCGCCGGGCTTGGAGGTGTCCCACTCGATCTCGCCATCGAACCCGGTGGCCCGGGCGATCAGCTCGGCGAGGTCCTTGATCGTGATCTCGAAGCCGGCGCCGATGTTGACCGGCTCGGACGAGTCGTAGCGCTCGGTCGCCAGCAGGATCGCGCGCGCGCAGTCGTCGACGAACAGGAACTCGCGGCTCGGCGAGCCGTCGCCCCACAGGGTCACGTTCTCGCCGCGCTCCCTGGCCTCGATCATCTTGCGGATCAGCGCCGGAATCACGTGTGAGCTCTCGAGGTCGAAGTTGTCGCGCGGCCCGTAGAGGTTGACCGGCATCACGAAGACGGTGTCCATGCCGTACTGCTCGCGGTAACCCTGCGCTCCGGCGAGCAGCGACTTCTTGGCGATGCCGTAGGGCGCGTTGGTCTCTTCCGGGTAGCCGTCCCAGAGGTTCTCCTCGCGGAACGGGATCGGCGTGAACTTCGGGTACGAGCAGATCGTGCCGAGCTGGACGAACTTCTCGACGCCGGCGCGGCGGCCGTGCTCGAGCATCAGGGCGCCCATCATCAAGTTGTCGTACCAGTAGGCGCCGGGGTTGTTGCGGTTGGCGCCGATGCCGCCGACGCGCGCGGCGAGGTGGATGACGATCTGCGGGGAGTGCTCTTCGTAGAGCCGCTCGACGTCGGCCTCGCGCGTCAGGTCGTACTGCTCCGAGCGCGGCACGACGGGCTCAACGCCAAGCGCGGCCAGCCGCTCGCAGACGTGCGATCCGAGAAATCCCGACCCGCCGGTGACCAGCACCCTGCGCCCGGAAAAGAACTCGGCTGTCGGCACTTCGGTCACGGCGACGATCCTAGCCACGGACGCGAGGCCAGACGCGCGCGGTCAGCCCCCGCGCCGCAGCCGGCGGCTGAGCATGATCGATCGGTAGGTCAGCACGATCAGCTTGCTCATGGCCTGGTTGACGGCCACAGCGGCGCGGTGCCCCTGGCCGTTCTCGCGCGCGTTCTGTGCGTGCTCGACGAACTGCTGCTCGAAGCCTGTGATGCTGAGCGAGCCTTCCGCCATGCGAAAGCCCGCGATGTCGGCATCGACCAGCACCGGATCGCCACGGCGCGCGAGGCGCAGCCAGAGGTCGTAGTCGGCGCTGTACTTGAAGCGCACGTCGAGCGCGCCGATCTCGTCGAGCACGGCGCGCCGCACAAAGGTCGCCGGCGAAGAAACGAAGTTGTTGGTCAGGTAGAGGCCGAACGAGTAGTGGCGAAGCAGGAAGTTCTTGTAGGCCGTGACGGCCTTGCGCGACTCGCGGCCGTCTCCGCCGATGATCTTGCAGCGCCCGACGGCCCACTCGGCCTCGGGTGCACCCGCGAATGCGGCCGAGACGGCCGAGAGCGCGCCGGGCTCGTAGACGTCGTCGGCGTTGAGCCACGCGATCACGTCGCCGGTTGCCATCGCGACGCCTTTGTTGAAGGCGTCGGAGAGACCGTCGTCGGGCTCAGAGACGTAACGCAGGCGACCGGCCGCGGCCTCGCGTTCGAGCAGCTCTACGGTGCCGTCGGTCGAGCCGCCGTCGACTACGACGTGTTCGATCGCGGGATGGTCCTGTGCGGCGATCGACGCGAGCGTCTCGCCGATCGTCTCGATCGCGTTGAAGGTCGGCGTGACGATCGAGATCGTCAGCGAAGCGGCCGTCTGGCTGCCCGGCGCGGAAGGCACCGCTGCCCTAGAAGCCCGCGCGGCGCTTTTCGAGGTCTTCCATGTCTGCGTCGACCATCAGCTCGACGAGACCCTCGAACGTGACGGCCGGCTCCCAGCCGAGCTTCTGCTTGGCCTTCGTCGCGTCGCCGATCAACAGGTCGACCTCGGTCGGGCGGAAGTACTTCGGGTCGATCTCGACGTACTGCTCCCAGTCGAGGCCGGCGTGGGCGAAGGCCTTTTCGACGAACTCGCGCACGGTGTGCGTCTCGCCGGTGGCGATCACGAAGTCGTCGGGCTCGTCTTGCTGCAACATCAGCCACTGGGCCTCGACGTAGTCCTTCGCGAAGCCCCAGTCGCGCTTCGCGTCGAGGTTGCCGAGGTAGAGCTTGTCTTGCAGGCCGTGCTTGATGTTGGCCACCGCGCGGGTGATCTTGCGCGTGACGAAGGTCTCGCCGCGGCGCGGCGACTCGTGATTGAAGAGGATGCCGTTGCTGGCGTGCATGCCGTAGGCCTCGCGGTAGTTGGTCACGATCCAGAACGAGTAGACCTTCGCGCAGCCGTACGGACTGCGCGGGTAGAACGGCGTCTTCTCGCTCTGGGGCACCTCTTGCACCATGCCGAACATCTCGCTGGAGCTGGCCTGGTAGAAACGCGCGGGCACTTCGGTTTCGCGAATTGCCTCCAGCAGGCGCAGCGTGCCGAGCCCGTCGACGTCGCCGGTGTACTCGGGCACGTCGAACGAGACCTTCACGTGGCTCTGAGCGGCGAGGTTGTAGATCTCGTCGGGCACGACCTTTTCGAGCACGCGGTTCAGCGACGAGGCGTCGTTTAGATCGGCGAAGTGCAGGAACAGCTTCACGTTCTCTTCGTGCGGGTCGCGGTAGAGATGGTCGATGCGGCCGGTGTTGAAGGTGCTGGCGCGGCGAACGATGCCGTGCACTTCGTAGCCCTTTTCGAGCAGCAGTTCGGCGAGATAACTGCCGTCCTGCCCTGTTATGCCGGTGATCAGTGCCTTCTTCGGTGTGTCGCTCATGTTCGTCGCTGTGCTCTTTCGGGGAGTTCGAGAAGCGCGCAGTCTATTGAAAGCGGCGGCCTTGACCGGCGGCGGCGAGACTCGATCAGGGGCGCCTGACAGAATGCACGCGAAGCGAAACTCGGCGCACCGGCCAGGTTTCTTCGAAGTGATGAGCGCAGCGTCAAGAAACACCAACCTCGCGATCGTGCCGGCGCTCAACGAAGCCGGCGCGATCGCCCGTGTGGTCGAGCGGATCCACGCCGCCACGCCCGACTTCGACGTTCTCGTCGTCGACGACGGCTCGACCGACGACACCGCGACGGCGGCCGAGGCGGCCGGCGCGATCACGCTGCGACACCCCTTCAACCTCGGCATCGGCGGCGCCGTGCAGAGCGGCTACCTCTACGCGCTTGCCAACGGTTACGAAATGGCCGTTCAGATCGACGGCGACGGTCAACATCCACCCGAGGAGCTGCCGAAGCTGGTCGAGCGGCTGCTCGCCGACCCGCCCGTAGACCTCGTCTACGGATCGCGCTTCCTGGGCGAGGGCGACTACGCGCAGTCGCTGCCGCGGCGGCTCGGCGGGCTCGTCTTCTCGACGATGCTGTCGCTGATCACACGCCGCCGCGTTACCGATCCCACATCTGGCTTTCGCCTCGCGAACCGCCGCGCGATCGCGCTGTTCGCCCACGACTATCCCCACGACTATCCCGAGGTCGAGGCGATCCTGATGATGCACCGCCACCAGCTGACCACTGCCGAGGTCCCGGTCACGATGCACCTGCGCGACACTGGCGCATCGTCGATCACCTGGATGCACAGCGGCTACTACATGGTCAAGGTCATGCTCGCGGTGTTCGTCGGCCTGTTCAGGGCACGATCGGTCATGCCGATCGAGGAGGGCCCGGCCGGCGCCGGGCGGGTGTCGTGACCGCGCTCGCGTTTCCGCTCGCCGCCACCGGCCTCGACGAGAAGCTCCAGTGGGTGACGATCATCGGCTCGGCCGTGCTGCTGGCGATCGTCTTCGAACTCGTGCGCCAGCGCCGCCTGATGGAGCGCTACTCGCTGCTCTGGCTGTTCGCTGCCGCGGTGCTGCTGCTGCTCGCCGTCTTCAGCGACCTGCTGACCACCCTGTCGGAGGCCGTCGGCATCCAGACGCCGTCGAACGCACTGTTCTTCGTGATGTTCGGCTTCGTAATCCTGATGTTGCTGCACTTTTCGGCCTCAATCTCGAAGCTCTCCGACGAGCTGAAGGTGATGGCCCAGCGCCACGCGGCGGCCGAGGAGCGGCTGCGCCGGCTCGAAAAGGGAGACGCCGGACGCGGCGCGGGCGAGGCCGGCGAGCCGTGAACGCGCCGGCGCGCCGTGAGATCATCGGGACGCCGGTCTCGATGCTCGACTACGCGCGGTTGCTCGAGATGATCGACGGCGCCGTCGCGGCGCGCACGTCGCTGACGGTCTGCTTCGCTCCGGCAAGCACGCTGGTGATGGCGCGCCGTGACGCCGAACTCGCGGCGGCGCTCGCGGCGGCCGACGTCGTCGCGCCCGACGGCATGGGCGTGGTCAAGGCCGCCCGCTTGCTCGGCGAGAACATCAACAGCCGCGTCTACGGCCCCGACCTGATGCTGATGCAGTGCGAGCGCGCCGCCGCCTCCGGCCAGCGAATCTGGCTGCAAGGCGGTTCCGACGACGACGCGCTGGCGGCGCTGCGCGCAGCGCTTGCGCAGCGCTTTCCCGGACTGCTGATCGCCGGCGGCGAGAGCCCGCCGCACCGGCCGCCGACAGCCGCCGAGCTAGACGCCACCGTCGGCGCGATCAATGCGTCAGGCGCGGAGATCGTCTGGGTCGGACTCGGCAGCCCCAAGCAGGAGCTGTGGATGCACCGGCTGCGCGGCCGCCTCGATGCGCCGGTGCTGTGCGGCGTTGGCGCGGCCTTCGACTTCCACGCCGGCCGCGTAGCGCAGGCGCCGCGCCGGATGCGCGACCACGGCTTCGAGTGGCTCTACAGACTGTCGCGCGAGCCGCTGCGTCTCGGCCGCCGCTACCTCGGCACGCTGCCGCACTTCGCGCTGCTGGTCGTGCTGCAGGCGCTGCGCGAACGCCGTGACCGATAGCCTCCCCCACGTCATGAACGAGCTCAAGGGCCTGATTCTCAGCGGCGGCAAGGGCACGCGCCTGCGTCCGATCACCCACACCAGCGCCAAACAGCTGGTGCCGGTCGCCAATAAACCGGTGCTGTTCTACGGCATCGAGGCGATGGTCGCCGCGGGCATCACCGAGATCGGCATCATCATCGCGCCCGAGACCGGCGACGAGATTCGCGAGTGCGCAGGCGACGGTTCGAAGTTCGGCGCGAAGATCACCTACATCCCGCAGGCCGAGCCGCTCGGGCTGGCCCACGCGGTACTGACGGCCGAGGACTTCATCGGCGACGCGCCGTTCGTGATGTACCTCGGCGACAACCTCCTGCGCGAGGGAATCGTCACGCTGACCGAGGCCTTCAAGACCAACGCGCCCGACGCCCTGATCCTGCTTACCAAGGTGCCCGACCCCGAGCACTACGGCGTCGCCGAACTCTCAGACGGCAAGGTCGTGGCGCTCGCCGAAAAACCGGCCGAGCCGAAGACCGATCTCGCGCTGGTCGGCGTCTACATGTTCACCAGCACGATCTTCGACGCCGCGCGCGCGATCGAGCCGAGCGCCCGCGGCGAGCTCGAGATCACCGACGCGATCCAGTACCTCGTCGACCGGGGCAAGAACGTCGAGCCCCATCTCGTCGATGGCTGGTGGAAGGACACCGGCCGCCTCGAAGACATGCTGCAAGCCAACCGGCTCGTGCTCGAAGACCTCGAAACGCGCGTCGAGGGCATGCTCGACGCCGGCAGCAGCATCGAAGGCCGCGTCGTGATCGAGCCCGGCGCCGAGCTGGTGCGCACCGTCGTGCGCGGCCCGGCCGTGATCGGCGCCGGCGCGAAGTTGACCGACGCCTACATCGGCCCGTACACGGCGATCGACGAGCGCGTCGTCGTAGAACGCGCCGAGATCGAGTACTCGATCGTGCTCGCCGACTCACGAATCAGCGATCTCGGCGCACGCATGGAGGCAAGCCTGATCGGCAAGCACTCGAAGATCGACCGCACGAACGGAATGCCGCGCACCTTCCGGTTGCTGGTCGGCGACAACTGCGACATCTCGCTCGTCTGACGCCATGAAGGTCCTGGTCACAGGGGCAGACGGAATGCTCGGCCGCGACATCGTGGCCGCGGCCGACGCCGTGCACCACGAGGTCGTCGCGCTCAACCGCGACGCGCTAGACGTCACCAACGAGCGTGCGGTGCTGCGCGTCTTCGAGCAGGAGCTGCCACGCGTGGTGGTCAACTGCGCGGCCTACACAGCCGTCGACCTGGCTCAAGAGAACGAGTACGAGGCCACCCGCGTCAACGGCGAAGCCGCCGGCTTCGTGTCCGCGGCCGCGGCCGCGATCGGCGCCAAGGTCTACTACCCGTCGACCGACTACGTCTTCGACGGCCTGAAGGGCGAACCGTACGTTGAGAGCGACGACGTCAATCCAGTCGGCGCCTACGGACGCAGCAAGCTCGCCGGCGAGATCGCCACGGCCGAGGCCAACCCGCGCCACGTGATCGTGCGCACGTCGTGGCTCTACGGACTCGACGGCCGCAACTTCGTCGACACGATGCTGACACTGGCGCAGCAGCAGAGCGAGGTGCTCGTGGTGCGCGACCAGTTCGGCTGCCCGACCTATACCCGGCAGCTCGCCGAGGCGATCGTCGAGATGTTCGACTTCGAGAAGCTCGGCGTAATGCACATCGCCGGTGGCGACTACTGCTCGTGGTACGACTTCGCGCGCGAGATCTTCCGTCAGTCCCAGCTCGATGTGAAGGTGCTCTCGGCGACGACCGACATGCTCGATCGCCCCGCCCCGCGCCCACCGTTCTCGGCGCGGGCGACCGAACGCGACGACATCCCGCAACTGCCAAGGTGGGACTACGGTCTGCACGGGTACCTCGCCGCCCGTGCTCGGCGCGCCGCCGAAGAGGCGGGCGTCGC
>JACRKX010000029.1 GCA_016219715.1 Actinomycetota bacterium
TCGAGCGCATCGCTGCCGCCCGGAAGGTCGACGGCCGGCAGCACGCAGAGGAAGCGGAAGTCGAAGTGCAGGTGTGTCGGCGCCTTCGGCGTCGGAGCGATCGTGTGTACGTCGATGTCGAACATCGACATCTGATCCGGCGAGACCTCTACGCCGAGTTCCTCGGAAGTCTCGCGCGCGGCGACCGCAGAGATGTCGGTCTCGCCGGCTTCGGCGTGTCCGCCGGGCTGGCACCACAGTTTCAGCTTGGAGTGGAAGATCAGTCCGACCCGACCATCCTCGCCGGCCACGAACCCGCTGCCGGTCGCGTGCCCCGGCTCGAAGACATCGCGATCGAGCGGACCGTGCGCCCGAGCCAGCCAGTCGAGCGTTCGCATCTGGTGAGCGCGCTCCGCCTCGTCGGCCGGCCGATGTCGGCGCAGCAGTGCGGCCAGGTTTTCTGCGATCGCGTCACTCACGGCGTGGCCAGTGTAGTTTTCGCGACGCACGCCCTTCTGCTCTACCGACCCCCTGACTGGAGCTGCGATGTCCCAGAACAACGGCCACAAGAAGTTGCGCATCGATCAGATGGAAGCGATCTGGGGCGGCAGCTTCAAGCGCGCCCGCGCGGCGCTCGACGTCAGCGCCTTTGGCATGTCGGTGATGGACCTGCCGCCGGGCATCGACCAGATACCGCCGCACTCGCACCGCTTCGACGGTCAGGAAGAGGTCTACATACCGCTGGCCGGCAGCGGCTGGATCGAGATCGATGGCGAGCGCGTTCCGATCGACACCGGCACCGCCGTGCGGGTCGGGCCCGGCGCCAGGCGCAAGCCGATCTCCGGCCCCGAAGGTCTGAGCCTGCTGACGATCGGCGGCACGCCGGGCAGGCCGTACGAGCCCTTCCCGGTCTCTGAAGCCGGCGCTCCCGAGCCGCAGGTGACGGAGCTGCCGGGCGTCCGCGAGGCGGCGACCACTGCCCAGCCCGACGCAGCCGTCGACGATGCCGACGCGACCTTCACGGCCAAGCGCTTCGACGACATGGAGGCGATGAGCGGCTACTTCAAAGGCGTGTCGATGACACCGCTGCGCAGCGAGCTGGGCGTGACCTCGTTCGGCATCGGCATGATCACGATCGACCCGATCGATGACGCCGAGTACCCGCCTGACGGTGATCGCGCTGGGCGCCACCCCCGGCAAGGCTTACGAGCCGCGGCAGCGCTGAGCCAGTAACGCTGGGCCGGCAGCGCCCGAGCCGGCAGCGCCCGAGCCGGCAGCGCCCGAGCCGGCAGCGCCGAACCGGCAGCGCCCGAGCCAGCACCGCCGAACCGGCGACCGGCAACCCAGCCGCCCCGGCCGATGACCGGGACGGCGGGCACAGCTCGCTCAGCCGCCGGATTCCTTGCGCAAGGCGGCGAGCCTGGCCTCGTATTCCTCGACGTCGATCGATCCCTCCGCCAGCCTGCGGCGCAGGATTTCCTCGGGGCCCTCATCGCGTGGCGCGGATGCGCCGCCGAGTCCGGCACCGCTCCTGACCAGCCAGACCACGAAGACGGCGATCGCCACCCAGAACGCGGCCATCAGCAGGGCCATCCACCACCAGTCGCCGTCCATGTGACCGTCGTCCCAGTAGCGGCCCGCGACGAGCGCGGCGTTTGTCAGTGCATTCATCTCATCTCTCCAGTGACTTGCAGCCGTCCATGTGACCGTCGTCCCAGTAGCGGCCCGCGACGAGCGCGGCGTTTGTCAGTGCATTCATCTCATCTCTCCAGTGACTTGCATGACGGTTTACATACTGCCGTGGTCCATTGAGCCGTGGTCCATCGAGCCGTCGTCGTTCGCGCCCGGCAGCTCGGAGCCGTACCACTTCTTGCGCCACGCCTGCATCTGCTCGATCTCTTTCGTTTGGGCCGTGATCACGTTCTCGGCCATCTTGCGCAACTCGTCATTCGTGCCCTTGTCGAGTTGCAGCTTCGCCATCGCGATCGCGCCGCGATGGTGCGGGATCATCATGTCGATGAACGCCTGGTCGAAGTCACCGGCCTCGTCGAGCATCGCCATGTCGAAGTCCATGCCCATTTGCGAGGTGCTCATTCCCAGCGGCTTGGATTCAACGCCATCGGCTTTCAGCTCGCGCTTGATCTCCGACATCTGGTCGATCTCGGATTCTTGAGCGGCAATGATCGCGGCGGCGAGTTTCTTGATCTCGGACCGGTTAGCGCGCTCGCGCGCCGATTCGGCTATCTCGATCGCTCCCTCGTGGTGAGTGGTCATCTCGGTCGCGAACGCCATGTCGGCCGAGTTGCCGGCAGCCGTCGAGGCCGGTTCATCGTCGCCGCACCCGGCGAAGAAGACGGCCGCCACGATCGCGATCACGGCGACGATCGCCACTGCCGATCGGGAAGCGAACTTTGCGGTGGATTCGAACATGCTCATCAATTGACCTCCTCGTGGCCATGGTCGTCGGATTGGTTGTGGTCCATCCCCTTCATCCCCTTCATTCCCTGCATCGCCTTCGCGGCGGCGTCTTCGGCTGGGGCGTTTGCGGTGCGCAGCGCACCGATCGCGCCGCGGACCATGTCGCCGAATGCGTGCGTGACGAACGGATACGTCGCCTCTTCGTCGAGCGTCAGCTCGACGTATCCGCCCTCGGCCGGCCCGAGGCTGAGAGTCTGCGCGTGGCGGCGCGCGTCGCCCTCGCTCCAGACCCGGTCGAAGACCGAGCCGATCACGTGGAAGTAGCTCGGCAGCGACGGCCCAGCATTGAGCACCCAGATACGGATGCGCTCACCGCGCTTGACCGCGATCGGTTGCTTCAGGTACTGCGACGCGAAGCCGTTGAAGGTGATCACGTCGGGCGTCTTGGCGACCATCTTGTCGACTGAAGCGTCGCCGTTGGGCTCGCCGAGGTAGAACTCCTGCTGCGTCAGCCAGAGCTCGCGGTCGACCGCCGGCAGGTTGCGCGGTCGCACGATCATCGTTCCGGACATTCCCGCGCCGACGTGGCGCAGCACCGGCTTCGTGCCGCAGTGGTACATGAACACCCCGGGGTGTTTCGCGGTGAAGCGAAAGCTCAATTCCTCGCCCGGGTCGATGCTGCGGTACGCGCGTTGCGGCGAGACTTCGGCCGCGTGCGTGTCGAACGAGTGCGGGAAGTGGACCTCCATCGCTTCGCTCGATCCGTTCTTCAGCGTGATCTCGACCGCGTCTCCCTGGTCGACCACGATCGGCGGCGATCCGCCGGTGCCGGTCAACATCTTGCCGTCGACGCCGAACGACCAGACGCGCAGCCCAGGCTTCTCGTCGGACACGCGGGTGATGCGTTCGGCCGTATCGATCGTGAAGCGCTTCACGCTGCCGGGCGGAACCGGTGGCAGTGTCGGATCGGGCCGTTCATAGGCTTCGACTTTTGCGTTCGGATCGGGAGCGTGTTCGGCCTCTTCGTGCTTTGCGTCCTTCATCAGGTAACGCTCGGGCGGGTATTGACTGGTGGTGGTGGCCGTGCCGGCCGCATCACCGTCTTCGCGTGCCGTGGCGACGCTCACCGCGATCGCCGCGATGGCGACCAGCAGGGCGATTGCCGCCACTGCCCGCCACAGGCGCGAGCTGTCAGTTTTGGGGTGCATCTAAATGCCTTTCTTGCTTTGAAGATTTCCGGCGGCACGCGCGAACGTGCCGCTTTCGCGTGCGAGGACGTCGCCGGCTCACCGGCGACGGCGGGAAATCAACGCAAGAAGACTTGATTCAGAGAAAGCCGGCTGCCCGGTGGACCGGTGCCGGCGAGCGCCGGGCTTGGCCCGGCGAAGACAGATGCAGACGGCCTGGCTTCGCTTTCGGCCGGACCACGAGTGACCGCCAGCGCCACCGCCAGCGAGATCGCGACTCCGGCTTCGATCACCGCCATGCAGAGCAGCAGAACGGTTTGGGTGCCCACGCCGCTGTGATCGCCATGGCCGTGATGGTCGGCTGTAGCCGCGCTGTGCGTGGCGAATAGCGCGAGCGCCAGCAAGGTTGCCGCCAGCAGCGACAACAGCCGGCGCCGATGGCGCGCGAGGCTGTTGATGGCAATCAACATCGCATTCAGATTAACGAACCGTGAGGTTTGCGTCGTCAGTACCCCCTACGGGTATAGACTGCGCTCGATCCAGGTAACGAGTTCACCCGAAGAGACCATGCATCACACGATCGAACACCACCCAGGCACCGACACGGTCACGCTGCACGTCGGCGGACTCGAATACGCCGGCGAGCAGGCCGTCGTCGAGCGCGCGCTGGGCGATCGGCCGGGCGTGGTGTCGGTCGAGGCCAACTCGATCTCCCAGACCGCGACCGTGGAGTTCGACCCCGCCAGCACGTCCGTCGCGGAGCTGAGCGAGTGGGTCGAAGAGTGCGGCTATCACTGCGCGGGCAAGTCCGTGCCCGGGCACGTCTGCGATCCGATGCACCAAGTCGACCACGCCGCCGACGCCGAGCGAGCACACGCCGCCCACGGCCATGGCCACGGCGGGCATGCCGGCATGTCGATGCAGGACATGGAGCGTGACATGCGCCGCCGCTTCCTGGTCGCGCTCGCGTTCACGATTCCGACGATCGTCTGGTCGCCGGTCGGCGAGAGCATCTTCGGCAGCATGCCGCCGACCCCGTTTGGCCTGGCCGAGGACATCTGGATGCTGTTGCTGAGCCTGCCGATCGTGCTGTACGCGTCGTCGGTCTTCTTCACCGGCGCAGTCAGGGCGCTGCGCAATCGCACGCTCGACATGATGGTGCTGGTCGCCGTGGCGATCGGCACCGGATGGATCTACTCGGTTGCGGCGACCTTCTTCCTCGAAGGCGAGGTGTTCTACGAAGCCGCGGCGATGCTGGCGACGTTCGTCTTGCTTGGCCACTGGTTCGAGATGCGAGCTCGCGGTGGAGCCAACGACGCGATCAGGTCGCTGCTGGATCTGTCGCCGCCGAAGGCGGTCGTGCTGCGCGACGGCGAGCCGGTTGAGCTGCCGACCGCCGAGGTGATGGTCGGCGACACGCTGCTCGTGCGACCCGGCTCGAAGGTGCCGGTCGACGCGGTGGTGATCGAAGGCGAGAGCGAGGTCGACGAATCGACCGTCACCGGCGAAAGTCTGCCCGTCCACAAGTCGCCCGGCGATGAGCTGGTGGGCGCGACGATCAACAAGAACGGCTCGTTGCGCGCACGCGCGACGGCCGTCGGCGAAGACACCGCGCTCGCCCAGATCGTCAACCTCGTCCAGCAGGCACAGAACTCGAAGGCGCCGGGCCAGCGGCTCGCCGACCGGGCGGCGTTCTGGCTGGTTCTGGTGGCGCTGATCGGTGGACTCACGACGTTTCTGGCATGGCACGTGGTGGTCGGACGCGACGTTCAGGAGTCGCTGCTGTTCGCGATCACGGTCGTGGTGATCACCTGCCCGGACGCCCTGGGACTGGCGACGCCGACGGCGATCATGGTCGGCACCGGACTGGGCGCGCGGCGCGGGATTCTCTTCAAGCACGCGATGGGACTCGAGCGCTCGGCGCATCTCGACACCGTCGTGTTCGACAAGACCGGCACGCTGACGCGCGGCGAGCCCGAGGTGGTCGAGGTCGTCGTCGCGAGCGGCGCTTCCGACGAGGTGCAGCTGGCCATCGCGGCGGCGGTCGAGCGGGAGAGCGAGCATCCACTTGCAACGGCGATCGTCGTGGCCGCGGAGGCGGCCGGCTCGGCGAAGCTGGTGGCGACCGATTACGAGACCGTGCCCGGCCACGGAGCGATCGCGAAGGTCGACGGGCGCACGATCGCGATCGGCAACGCCCGGCTGATGGAGCGCGAGTCGATCGATTTCTCAGAGCTGGCCGATCACGCGGCCCGGCTGTCGGGCGAAGGTCGCACGACGGTTCGCATGGCCATCGATGGAAGCGCCGCCGCCGTGTTCGCGATCGCGGATGCCACCCGCCCGACCGCGACCGCCGCCGTCGAGGCGTTGCGAGATCTCGGCGTGCGGGCGGTAATGCTGTCGGGCGACAGCCAGGCCACGGCCCAGCGAATCGCTGCCGAAGTTGGCATCGACGAGGTGATCGCCGAGGTGTTGCCGGGCGACAAGGCCGCAAAGATCGCCGACCTCCAGTCGGCGGGCCGTGTGGTCGCGATGGTCGGCGATGGCGTGAACGACGCGCCGGCACTCGCACAGGCCGACGTCGGAATCGCGATCGGCGCCGGAACCGACGTGGCGATCGAAACGGCCGACGTGGTGCTGATGCACTCCGATCCGCTCGACGTGGCGACAGCGCTTGCGATCAGCCGCGGCACGCTGCGCAAGATGCGGCAGAACCTCGCCTGGGCGGTGGGTTACAACTCGCTCGCGCTGCCGATCGCGGCCGGGGTGTTCGAGCCGCTTGGCATCGTGCTGCGCCCGGAGGTCGGCGCGATATCGATGTCGGGATCGAGCATCCTGGTGGCGCTGAACGCGGTGGCTCTGAAGCGGCTGAAGCTTCCGAAGACCTGATCTTCGCGCCGGCGTAAAGCTAGATGCCCTCGCCGCCGCGACCCTCGCCGCCGGCGAACCGCGCCGCGCCGCTCGCGGCCACGTTCACCGTCGCCGGGCCGCTGGCGGCTTCGAGCTTCAGCCCTTCGTCGAGCGGCCGGCTGAGACCGGCCAGCAACGCGGCGCGGTCGGCGAGCATCGTCTCGCGCGGGAAGGCGGCGATCCGTTCGCAGTAGGCCAGCGCGGCGTTCAAGTGTTCGCCAGCCGGCACACGTTCGGTCGCCAGTCCGATCGCGCAGGCCTCGTCGAGCTCGACCATGCGGCCGCTGATCACCAGATCGAGCGCGCGGCCGGCGCCGACGATGCGCGGCAGCCGCTGCGTGCCGCCGTCGATCAGCGGTACGCCCCAGCGCCGCTCGGCGAATCCGAACACCGTGCCCTCGGCGCAGACGCGCAGGTCGCACCACAGCGCAAGCTCGAAACCGCCGGCCAGCGCCCAGCCCGAGATCGCGGCGATCGTCGGCTTCGGCGAAACCAGGCGCGTGAAGCCGAGCGGCCCTTCGTCGATTTCGAGCCGGGGATACAGCGAAGCGGCGTTCTTCAGGTCGGCGCCAGCGCAGAAGGCCTGGTCGCCAGATCCAGTGAGCACCATCGCCAGCGCGCCGTCGTCTTCGATGAAGCGGTCGAAGGCCTCGCGCAGCGCCGCGGCCGTGCCGCCGTCGACGGCGTTGCGGCGTTCGGGGCGGTTGATCGTGACGATCGCCGCGGCTCCGCGCCGCTCGTACAGAACGGGCGCGGCGACCCCGTCGGAGTCGGCCCCTATGCCTTCGAAAGCGGCCACGCAAGCAGCCTACCGGCGTATCTGGATAGGTGGATTTTTCGGGGCTTTCGTGCCATCCTGAAGGAGTGAAAAGGAATCTCGGCTTCCCCCGGCCGGGCCTTATCGGCCTTGCCGTGCTTCTCTGCGCGCTGCTCGCGCCTGCTGCCGCTCATGCCGCCGCTGGAATCAGCGTGTCGCCGAGCAGCGTCAACTTCGGCAATCAGGACATTCTCGATGAGCCGCTGCCGATCCAGTACAAGACCGTCACGGTCTATAGCGTTGGCAGCGTCGGCTCGACGCTGGTGATCGGCACGGTTGCCGTTTCCGGCACCACGGCGATCTACGAGGTTCAAGACAACTGCTCCGGGGCAGCGCTGGATCGGACGGCAATAGAGACCGAGTCCTGCACCGTGGTGCTGGCATTCGATCCCGCCACCGCCGGCGCTCACACCGGGTCTCTGGTCGTGCCGAGCAACGCCGGGCCAAACGTGTCGGTCTCGCTGACCGGAAACGGCACGGCCACGGGCGAGTTCAGCCCGAACCCGCAGGCTCAGTCGTTCGGTCAGGTCGACGTGTTCGCCGGTGCTCCTGTGAGCGCGTGGTTTCGCATCACCAACTCAGGCTCGGCCACGCTGACGATCGGGACGGTGTCGATCGCGGGTACCAACGCCGTTGACTTCACGATCGGCGAGCAGAACTGCGCCGGCGCGACGCTCGCGATCAGCGGCTACTGCGACGTGCGCGCGGTCTTCGATCCGCTGAACGCCGGCTCGAAGGCGGCCAACCTCCACTTCACCCACAACGGCGCCGGCGGCGCCAGCGACATCGCGCTGATGGGCACCGGTATCTGGGCGATCTTCTCGCCGTCGAGCACTTCGTTGTCGTTCGGCGCGCGGTCGACGGGCGCCGGCGGGCTGACTCAGTCGGTCACTATCACCAATACAGGCAATCATCCCCTGTCGATCTCTTACACCGAGCTGCAGGGCACCGACCCCGGCGAGTTCGCGGTAGTCGGCACCGCCGCCAACACCTGTGACGACGGACCCGTGCCGGCCGCGGGCGGAACTTGCACCCTTCCTGTGCAGTTCGACCCGACCGGCGCCGGCGCCAAGTCGGCGAGTCTGCGCGTGTGGCACAACGATCCGACCACCGAGACCAGCGGTCAGTCGACGATCGCGCTCAATGGCACCGGCACTCAGTCTGAAGCCACGGCCTCGCCGTCGCTGCTCGAGTACGACGTGCGCGACATCTACAGCGGCCCAAGCGCACCGAAGACGGTGACCGTCACGAACTCCGGCAGCGAGCCGCTGACCGTCAACTCGGCCACGCTTAGCGGTGCCACCCCGGGCGACTTCGCGATCACCGGCGGTACCTGCACCGTGTCGCCACCGGTCAATCTTGGGATCGGCGACACCTGCACCTACACCGTGACCTTCGACCCGTCTGACGATGCGGAAGGCCGCATTGCCGAACTTCAGGTCAATCACTCGGGCGTCAACACTCCGAGCGTGGTTGATCTGGCCGGTCTGGGCATGCGGCCGCGGATGGAGCCGTTTCCGAGCGAGCTGAGCTTCGAAGAGCGCGTTGTGGGAGCCGGCGCCTCGCTTGCCAAGTGGGTTCGCTACGAAAACTACGGCAGCGGTCCACTGACGATGGGTGAGCAGACGCTCGCCGGCGGCGACGCTTCTGAGTTTTCGATCTACTTCAACGACTGCACCGGCCGCACGCTGGTGCCCAGCGAGTTCTGCGACATCGCGGTCAGCTTCGACCCACAGTCACCCGGCGCCAAGAGCGCCGTGCTGCGCACGACCCACGCGCCGATGCCGCTGACGGTCACCGACGTGCCGTTGACCGGCTCGGCCA
>JACRKX010000066.1 GCA_016219715.1 Actinomycetota bacterium
CCTGGATCACCTGGCCCTCAGTCGGGGACGAGATCGTCGGCGGTGCCGGTGGGGTGACATCGACCACGAACGTTTTTGAGACCGGCGACGCGTCGGCTCCGGCTTCGTTGATCGCTCGGACGTACACGGTGTGGGCGCCGTCTGGCAGCGCGGGCGCCGTCCACGGCGACGAACACGTACCCCACGCGCCAGAGTCGACGCGGCACTGGAAGCTCGTGGCGGAGGGCAGGGCGGCAAAATCGAATGTCGGAGTGGAGTCATTCGTCGGCGAGCTCAGATTCGCCGTGAACTCGGTGTCGGGCGGATTGCCGGAGTTGAGGCAGCCGTAGATGCCGAGTGGCTCAGACTGCTCGATCAGAGCCGAGTTGCTGTACGACAGCAGCTTCAGTCGCGTTTGATTTGGCGTTGCGCAGAGTGGGTGCGCAAAGTTCTGGATCTTGAACATGCGGTCGGTCAGCGGCTGGCCCGTGGAACTGACTCGGTTGGCCGCGCCGAAGTTGAACTGCCAGCGGGTCGCGGGGAGCATCGGCAGCCTCGGCGCGAGCGCAAATTCAGTGGTGCAGATCTCGAAGATCACGTCGCACGCCGGGTCTACCTGCACTTCGGCGAAGGTCGCCGTCGAACGCACTCGCGCTCCGTTGCCCGACAGGTCGAGCCCGACCACCGGGTACCCAGCCTTCTCGACGAACCACATTTCACCTGAGAGCGGCGTCGACAGCAACGGTGTGTTGACGGTAACTGTGCCGGCGCGCGCCTGATCGGGGCAGCCGGCTGGATCGAACGTCGCTTGCGAAGGATTGACGCCCAGCGAGGCTGTAGGGCACATGTCGGCGGCGGCCCCCCACGCGCTGTTCCACAACGTCAGCGCCGGGCCCATCCTGAACTGGGGAGACCTTGCCGCTCCGTCGCCGGGTAGGAAGTCGATCGTGAAGGACTCGTTGGTGAGCGATCCGGCGATCGGGGACGACAACGCGGCACCGAACACCGGATTGGCCGGGACCGCGGCGCAGTTGGTCACCGGGTAGGCGGTGACGGCGGTAGCGGCCGAGCTGTCGTAGGCGGTCGCGGAAAGTGACGCGCTTGCCGCGGTGGTCGGGCAGGCGCTCGAGTTGGTGATCAGCGGCGAGGCGCCACCCGCATCGCCGTCGAAAAGCAGCGTGAGACCGGTCATGTGAAACGCGGCCGATGTGCTGGATGCGGCGGGCACGTCGGCAAACGTGACGCGCTGCAGCTCCTCGGCCGTTTGGGCGCCGCCCGCCGCAGCTACGCCGTTCAGGTTGGGCTCGATCGCGCCGGTCATCACGACGTCGCCCTGCCCCGAGGCGAGCGTGATGTCGGCTGCGATACCTGCGGGCTGCTGCGCGCTGGGCGACGCCGTCATGAAAATGTCGCCCGAGCCGCTGACGCCGCCGAGCGCCGTGACGCTGACGGTGCCGATCTTCGCGGAACTCGGGCACGCGCCGGCGGCGGCCGCCGCGAGTGAGCAGGGGGATGCGACGGCCGCCGGCGCGATGCGCATGCCGGCCGGCAGCGCAAGCGAGAGATCTTTGACATCGGGCGCTCCTGGAAACTCCATCGCGGCGGTGACATCGGGATGCGCGTTCGCCGAGGCGCTTGTCGACGTGAACGTCAGCGTGGCGCTGAGCGCGGCGCGAGCCGGCGAGGCCGAGAACGTCAGGACGACCAGCGCAAAGCACGCCAGCATGAGCACAAGTGAGTGGATAGAACGCCGAATTGCCATCGAAATCTCCCTGAAGAGCGCTGCCTTGAATAGAACCGAGCTGAGGGCCGGCCGGGTGGCCGGCGCAGCCACCGTAACAGCGATTCACCATTACCACGAAGTAAGAAAATGTAACTTTTTCTTGTTACAAAGACGTAACACTTTGAGGCATAAAGATCCGCACACGGTCAGGCGATTTTCGCCGCAAACGCCAGCTCGAGGGGTACGGAAAACCGGCCAATCGCAGTACGGTCAGCAGGTGTATTTGGCGCTTTTTGAGCGAGATCAGTAGCCGAGCGCAAACTTCGCGTCTTCACTCATCAGCTCAGGCGTCCACGGCGGTGTGAACACGAGCTTTGGGAAGACCTTGGCAACGCCTGGGAGCTCGATCGTGAACTCCTTGATCTGGTCGGCGATCTGCGGGCCGATCGGGCAGCCGGGCGATGTGAGGGAGTAGGTGACATAGACCTCCACCCCGCTCTCGTTCTCGATCGGCTCGACGGAGACGTCGTAGATCAGGCCCAGCTCTACGAAGTCGAGCCCGAGTTCGGGGTCGATGACCTGCTCGAGAGCCTCGTATACGTCGTCTGCAGTAACGGTTGCCATGGAATGATTGTAGGTGCCGCGGGTTAGAGTGACGCCCATGCCGTTGGTGCTGTTCTTAATCGTCTTCATCGTCGTGCCGTTCCTGGAGATCTGGATGATCCTCTGGGTAGCCGACAACGTCTTCGGGGGCGGCAAGACCGGCGCGGCGCTCACGATCGGCCTGCTGATCGCAGCGTCGCTTCTGGGCGCCTACCTGCTGCGCAGCCAGGGTCGCTCGGTGTGGCGCCAGTTCCGTGAAACACTGAACGCCGGCCGGCTGCCGGCGCGCGAAGTGATCGACGGTGGCTTCGTGATCGTCGGAGGCGTACTGCTGCTGACGCCGGGGTTCCTGTCTGACATCGTCGGCCTGATGATGCTGCTTCCGCCCACACGAAAGATCTTCGGCGGCTGGGTCATGGCGCTGCTTTCCACCAGGGTCACGCTCGCTTTCAAACTGGCCGATACCGGTCTGCGAAACTTTCCCCGCTCGAATCGCGAGCGCAGCTGGGATTACGAGGCCGATGACGTGGCCGAGCATGCCCAGGACACAGCTTTGGCGCCGCCCGAGCCGCCGGGCGACGATGAATACGACTTCGACTTCGAAACACAGCGTCCCGAGTAGATGAATCCCATCTCTTCTGTACCTCAACTTGAGGCTGAGAGTCTTGCGTTTTTCGAGCCTGACCGAAAGGTCATGGGCATCGCGGGGCCGCAGGTTTCAATCCTCTTCAGCGCAGACGGAAAGCTGGGTTTTTCGGTCAGTGACGTGCAGCAGATCACGACTTATTCCGCGAGCCACTGGGCCGCACGCATGGAAACGGCCGACGCGGGCCGCTACGAGCTCGACTGGCGCAGCCTCGGCGAGGGCGCATCGCTCGACAGCAGCGACGTGATGGTCTGCCGCGTCACCGGCAAGATCGAGGAGGCCGGCCGGCGCGAGCGCCGCATGGCGTCGCTTGGCATCGCCACGCTGCCGAGCCGGCGCGGCGGACCGCCTGTGTTGCGCTCGCTAAACGTCGTCTTCGACGAGAAGAACGCCTTTTTCCTGAACGCCTACCGCCCGGCCGTCTACCACGGGCACGGCGACGAGCGCAACGACGCGATCCTGATCGTCGACGGCGAACCGCGGCGCGTCGACGAGGCGCGACTCTCGACGGTCTACTCGAAGGACGACCTGCACGTGCAGGCCAGCGTCGAGTTGTATCTCGAAGGAGAGGAACTGCCGCGCCGTCTGACCGGCGAGGCGATCGAGGGCACGCACGTCGAGCTGACCGACCGTGACGTCGCTCTGGCCTTCTACAACTGGACGATGGGCCCGCATACCGGCGTCGGCTACTACGAGATCGCGCTGGCCGCGCCGCCGCGCCGCGCCGCATAAGGGCCATGGCCGGAGTACGCGTGGTGATCAGCGACTTCGGCGGCGTGCTCACCAACCCGCTGCTCGAGTCGTTCGTGAAGTACCAGGAGACCACCGGCATCCCGCTGGAGGTGCTGGGCGAGGCGATGGCGGCCGTCGGCGAACGCGACGGCATGCACCCGCTCTACGAGCTAGAGAAGGGACTGCTTAGCGAGGCCGACTTCACGCGTGTCATGCAAGCCGAGCTGGAGTCAAGGCTGGAACACAAAATCGAGTTCCACCTCTTCCCCGACCACTACTTCGAGCACCTCCACCCCAACGAGCCGTTCCTCGACTTCCTCTTCGAGTACAAGGCCAGCGGCGGACGGCTGGCGCTCCTGACCAACAACGTCAAGGAGTGGGAGCACCGCTGGCGCTCGATGCTGCCGATCGACGAGCTGTTCGAGACGGTCGTCGACAGCGGCTTCGTTGGCATGCGCAAGCCCGAGCCCGAGATCTACGCCCTGACACACGAACGGATCACGGCGCTCGAAGGCCTGGCCGACGTAGCGCCCGAAGAGTGTGTGCTGGTAGACGACATCGAAGTCAACTGCACGGCGGCGCGCGAGTTCGGCTTTCAGGCCGTTCAGCTCGTCGAGACCGACCAGGCGATCGCCGACGTGCGCGCGCTGCTGGCTTGACGCGCTAGTTGTCGCTACCGATGCGATCCCACACGTAGATGCGGATCGCCTCGGCGGCAAGCTCGAGCGTTTGGCGCGGCGGCAGCCAGGGAAGCACCGTCTCGAGCATCTCTTCGTCGGAGGCGCCGTTGTCGAAGGCTTCGTCGCTGCGGAAACCGGCGGCGATGCGCAACGCCTCGCGCCGGTCGTTGCGGGTGAGCGAGGTGTAGGCACCGATCAGGAAGTCACGATTGGCTACCGGCTGGCCGACCTCGAGCGAGGCGTGCCAGGCGGCCAGCACCGTGAGATCCTGCTCGTCGAGCGAGCGGACGGCCTCGGCGTAGTGAATCGGCAGCTCGCTCTCGGGCAGAGAGTCAACCCAGGCGTTCACGACCTCGGTGACAAGCTGACGGCGCGCCTCACGGCCAATGGAGTCGGCGACGACTCTTACGGCGTCTTGGGGCTCTATGAAGCAGAGTGACATTGAGAACCGTTCCTGAATCGACTGGCGATTGGCTCGATGGATGCGGAGATGACTTGGGAAGCCTTCGCGCGCACGGTCGCGGCGTGGCATTGAGGGTCAATCTAGGTCGAGCGGCCGACGGAAAAGCGGGCGGCACGGCGGCACGGAGGGACGACGCGAAAAGCGCCTGCAAACGGCGGTAGCCGGCTAGCTGCAGGCCCCTGTGCTGACCGGCACGCGCTGGTCAACCTGCTGCAACGCCTCCTGGATGATCGCGCCCGGAACGCCATAGCCGCGACGGTTGTCGCTGCCACTCTGCGACGCGAACACGGTCGATCGCACGCGGCCGTCAGCGTCGACTAGCGGGCCGCCACTGTTGCCCTGACGCACGAGGCCGCGGAACGAGGTCATCTTGCGCGTGATCGGGCCATTGCCGTAGATGTCGTCGCTGATCGCGCTCTGCGTGCTGCCGATGCGCGCAGACGAGATCGTCAGCGCGCCGTTGAGCGGGTAGCCGATGATCGCGACCGACGTGCCCTTGTCGGTCGATGGGATCATCCCCAGCGGTGTCGAAGTGACCGACGGCGCAGACAGCAGCGCCAGGTCATTGCGCGAGTCGAACCAGACCGTCGTGGCGCGGAACGACGTTCCGCTGCCGCCCGGCTGCACGGTCGTGTCGTACTGGCCGGCCACCACGTGCGCGTTGGTGACGATCAGCCCGGGAGCCGCGACCCATCCCGAACCCTCCACCCCATAGCCGCAAGCCGTACCGAGCACACGCACGGTCGAGGCCGCGGCGCGGCGCACGTCGGGGTCACTGGCCGTGCCGGGATCGGGCGCGGCGACGTTGGTCGAGGGTCCGGCGATCGAAGGCACTGGATCGATACGCGAGATCGCCGAGAGCAATGGCCCCGAAGGCGGCAGCACGGCGTTTAGCTCCTTCACAAGCGCCGAGCGGCGCACGCTCGTACGCAGATCGTCTGCCATACGCGTCTGGTTGAGCGCGGCGGCCCCGACCCAGACGATCATCAGCGCAAATGACGCCAGCAGCAGCGCGCCAAGCGTGCCGTCTACGCGGCGAGCGGTGTGACTCGTGAACCTGACCCGGAAGCGAAAACCCAGCGCCACAGTCAGCTCGGCGACGATCGTGCCCAGCACTAGCGCCGCGGCAAGCGCGAAGAGTGGCGCGTAGGGCGACGCGTTGCCCCCTTCGAGCAGGCTGTTGGCGAGGCGAGTTCCGAGGTAGACGCCGGCCATGAAGCCGACCAGCGACGAAACGCCCATCACGGCCCCCTGGCGAAAGCCCCAGGCGGCCATCATCGCGACGAAACCGATGATGATCAAATCGACGAGTGACATTGCTCAAATGATGGCGCGATCGGACCGATCGCGTATCGGCCCGGCGCCCGATGGGCGCTCCAGTGCAGTGCCGCAGTTATCGACCAGGACGGCCTGCCGCGCGAGCGGCCACCACGACTAAACGTCGAGAACGATCGCCGCCTTGTCGCCCTTCGGCGACTCGATCTCGAGCTCGAGCGGGCGGCTGTCGAGATCGTCGGTGGTCAGGCGGAAGAGGATCAGGCCGCCGCGGATCGTGCCACCGCCGGCGGGCGTGTCGGGAATCGGAAGGTGGGCGCCGTTGCCAAGCGGGGCGGGCGCGTAGCCCCAGCCCTCGCCGTGAACCTCGAGCGGCTCGAACTCGTTGCCCTTGGCGTCGACGATCTTCATGTGCTCGGTCGAAATCGGCAGGATGCGCTTCTTGCTGCCCTCGTCGCCGTTCTCTTCGTTGTCGACACGCATAAAGACCCCGAAGTACGCCTCGCCCGGCTCTGGCGCGGGCTGATCGGCGAGGTAGTAGCTGTCTTCGACGTCCTTGATGTTCAGCTGGCGCGAGAGCTGTACCTGGTAGAAGAGGCCGTCGAGGTAGATGCGTCCGCCCTCTTTGGCTTCGTGGGTCTTGACCTCTTTGTCGCAGCCGCTGAGAGCGATCGCGCAGAGCGCCAGAAGGGCCACCAGAAATCGAGTTGTACGCGCTGAAACGTTCATGCGGCGCGGAAGTCTAGCTAGTGCGCAGGCGGCTCACCTGAAAGCAGTCGAAAGCACGTGGAAAAGGCTTCGGAATGGGGATCCGAAGGCGCCCCGGCACGACGATCGCGAGCGCCGGCCTAAGGGTTGGGCACGTGATTGCGGTCGACGCCGGCCACGGTGGGACGTTCGCCCTGGGGCGTGCCGGGGGCACCTTCGAGGATGTCGCGCATACGGCGCACGGCGCGCGGCAGCCGGCGCTTGACGAAGCGTCTCAAACCGAACTCGCGAACGCGGTCGCTCAGCAGCAGAGGGCTGGATTCGATGCCGGCCTGAACGCGCACGGCGCCGCCGGGCTGCTCCTCGAGCAGGTACTCGATGACCAGTGGCACACGGCCGCTGCGGCCGGTCGAGCCTTCTTCGACGACCATCTCGCCGGGCACGGCCTTGACGATCGTGGTGCCGGCGTAACGCTCGCGATACTTCGGATGCAAGCGGAAACGTGCGCCCGCACCCTGACCGTGGCTCTCGACGCGCGTAAGCCGGAAGTCATGGAAGATCTCGGGCGCGAATTCGGGCCGCGTCGCGATGTCGAGCAGGTAGTCGTAAACCTCGTCGATCGGACGGTCGATCGTGATCTTTGCGCGCACTGGTCGCATCGACTTGATCGTACAACCCGGCCGCGCGGCGGCTCACCTCGTCCGGCGCGAGACAGATCGCTCAGGCCGTTCCGCGCGGCGTGGCCGATTCTCCGTAGCATCGGCAGTACCGACCCGGAGGTATCGCTTGAGCATGACCCTGTCCACGCCTAACTCCGCCAGCCATTCCATGGCGACGCGACGAGGCACCCACGTATGCGTGAACTGCGGCTTCGCGCTGCCAGCCGAACTCGACGACGAGTTGCCGGATTGCCCGAACTGCGGCGCCACTGAGTTTCGTGCCGCCGGCATGTTCGCGCCTCGCGCGATGTCGCCACGCTATGACCTGCGGGTCGAGCGCGACAGGAATGTCGAGCTCGACTGGGTCGTCGAGGCGCGCGAGTCGCTCGCGCCCGGTTCGACTCCCTGCCTGACCTTCCGCGACGAGGAGATCGTTCACGTATTCAGCCTGCAAGAGCCGTTGACACGCATCGGCCGCAGCCCGGTGGCGCACGTGCTGCTCGACGACCCGACGGTCTCCAGACGACACGCGATGATCGCGCGCGAGGGCGGTCGGCTGCGACTGTTCGACGACCGCAGCCTCAACGGCGTCTACGTCAACGGCGAGCGCGTCGAACAGTCCGATCTCGTCGACGGCGACGAGGTCGTGATCGGCAGCGTTCGCCTTTACGTCGTAGCTCCCTGAGCGCCGGGCCGGCCGCGGCCGGCGGCGCTACGCGCGAAGGCCCGACCCGGCGATCTACTCGGTCGAGATCGACGGGTCGGCCTGCTCGCTCTCGGGCACGCACATCAGGAAGTGCTGGTCGGCGTCGGCGGCCATCGCCTCCATGCGCTCGGCCTCGGATTCCTGGCCACTGATGCGCAGCTCGTCGGCGTACGACTCGAGCAGCTCCTGGATGTCGAGCATGCCCTGAGTGTCGATCTCAGTGATCACGGCTTTGGCTCCCATGCCGAGGCGTCGCGTCAACGACTCCTTGGTCAAGCCCATCTCGGGCCAATGGCGCATGTAGATGCGTCCGCCGGTCATACCGGCGCAGGCCCACGGACCGGGATCGCCGAGCACGATCGCGCGCCCGTCGGTCATGTACTCGAAGGCGAAACCCTTGATGTTGGCGCGGTCGGCCAGGCAGCCGCGAGAGTCGTCGACCGGCTCCTCGGGCTCGCCGCCGATCACAACGTCGGCACCGGAGAGGCGAATGCCGCAGCGCGAATCGGCATCGCCCTGTACGAACAGCCGGCCGCGCTGTGCCCCGTAGGCGAAGGACTTGCCGACGCTGCCGTTGACACGCTTGTCGAACTTGTTGAGGCCTTTGAGCACGCTGATCGAGCCGCCGTACATGCACTTGCCCACGCCATCCTGCGCGCCGCCGTGGACGTCGATGTCGACGCCCCAAACATTGAACGCGCCAAGTCCACCACCGGCCACCGAGCCGTCGTTGAACTTGACGTTGACAAGCGTCTCCTCGGTGGGCTCGGGACCATCGCCGAAGATGCGCTCGCGCGAGACGCCGCCGGCCAGTTCGGTGCCGAGCACACGGTCGTTGGCGTTGGTGCTGCGCGGGTACTCGTACTCGAGCGGACCACCGCCGGCGCGAGGGGCGCCACAGACGTCTGACACCAATGACGCAAGCGTCTTCGAGGCCTCCTTGACGGGCATCTCGATCGGGCGGCTGACGATAATGCCGGCTTCGGCACGGGCGTCGGCGGTCTCGGTGATCGGCAGGTCGATCGGCTCGAGGTCGAGGAACTCTTCGATCGGCTGGATCAGCTCGGCGAGGTCGACGGCCGCGAAACCACCGCTCTGGACGAGCAGGTCCGAACGGCCCACGAGATCCTGAGTGCGCTCGAAACCAAGCTGGGCGGTGATCTCGCGGACCTCCTCGCCCATGCCCTGGAAGAACGTGGCGCAGGCCTCGACGGCTTCCGGATAGATCTGCGGCGTGAACTTCTTCAGACCGTGAAGCTCGGCCTGCTCGGTCGTCTCGATCTGTGTGGCGATTCCGACGTGGCATGTGTCGAGCTGGCAACCGCGGCAGATCGTGCAGCCGAGGCTGACCATCGCCAGCGTGCCGAAGCCGACGCGGTTGGCACCCAGGCAATGCAGCTTGACGATGTCGTGGCCATGGCGATAACCACCGTCGGCCCAGATCTCGACTCTGTTGCGGATGCCGGCCTCCATCAGAGCGCGGTGTACGGCGCGGGTGCCGATGTCGCTCGGCAGGCCGACGTGGCGCAGCGCGTGGCTGCGGGCGGCGCCGGTGCCGCCCTCGAATCCGGACAGCGTGATGATGTCGGCGCCTGCCTTGGCGATGCCCACGCCGATCGTGCCGATGTTCGGCACGACGGGCACCTTCACTGCGACCCGCACGTCGGGGTTGGCGGTCTTGAGCTCGTCGACGAGTCCGGCGAGGTCCTCGATCGAATAGAGATCGTGATTGTTGCTTGGCGAGATCAGGTCGGTGCCGGTGGTGGCGTTTCGCGCCGCGGCGACCTTTTCGGTGACCTTGCGAGCCGGCAGGTGACCGCCTTCGCCAGGCTTCGCGCCCTGCCCGATCTTGATCTCCACGAGATAGCTGCTGTTGATCAGCGAGCTGGTCACGCCGAAGCGCCCCGAGGCGATCTGCTGACCGCGGTGCTTGGGGTACATGCCGATCATGTCGTGCGGCTCGCCACCCTCCCCGTTGACCGAGAGGATGTTGATGCGCTTGGCGGCCTCGGCGTACGCGCGGAACGCCGTCTCGCTCTGCGATCCGAAGCTCATGCTGGCGATCACGATCGGATAGTCGTGGTGCCCGACGGAAGCATCGACCTGGTCGACGGATACCGGCGGACGATCGCTCTCGAGCTCCATCACGTGACGCAGCGATATCGGGTTGGCCGCCTCTAGCTCGCGCACCTTCTGGCTGTACTCGGCGTAGTCTTCGCGGCCGTTGGCGACGGCGTTGGCGGCCTTCCAGACCTTCGGGTAGAAGCGGAACGTCTTCGCCGGCTTGCTGACCTCGGCTCCGGCGAGCACCTGCTTGCGCTCGTTCCCGTCGGCGTCGAGCTCCGCGAAGCCGATGCCGCCAGTCTCGGAGCCGTAGTAGCTCTGCACGCCCATGATCTCGGCGATCTCGGGCTTGATGCCGATCGCGCTGAACTGCCGCGCGTAGCCGCGAACCTCGTGGATCCCGATCGTCGAGATGACCTTCTCCATGCCCTTGCGCAGCGCGGAGCAGAGGTTGTCGTAGTCGGCGGCATAGTCGTCGACGCAGGCGACTTCGAACATCACGTAGGGGCAGATGCCGTCGGCACCGAGGCCGAGGGCGATCATCACATCGTGCACGTTTCTGAGCGCGCCGCTGCGCAACACGATGCTGGTACGGCGGCGCAGGTTCTGCTCGCCATGTTCGGACTTCGCGTTCTTGAGGGCGGCATCGATCGCGGCCGTGGCGAGGTGCGGGTCGATGAAGCGGCGGTCGCCCTCGTAGACCGTACGGTCGGAGAGCACGATCAGCTCGGCGCCACCGCGCACCAAGTCGATGGCCTCGAACTTGAGGCGCTCGATCGCGCCCTTGGTGTTCTCGCTCTCGAGGCAGGCGATGTCGAGCACTGCGCTGCGCTTGCCGGGGAAAGCCTCCCAGAGGTCTTCGAGCAGGTATGACTTGTGCTCGCGCGCGATCGCGCGCAAGGCTCCGGCGGTTACCGGTGCCATCTCGTGGTGGCCACCAAGCACAACGGGAAAGCTCAACTCGACCGTGCTCGGGTCTGGGATCGAAATGCTCGATCTCGCGCTCGCGGTCGATCGCCGGGTTCGTGACCACGGCCACGGTTTCCTTGAAGTAGTCGGCCAGGTTCTGTCGCTCGCCGTTGAGCGCGGCCAGCGGCCCGTCGTAGCCGAGCGATCCGATCGGCTCGGCACCGTTGCTGGCCATCTGCTGGATCAGTTTCATGTCTTCGCGCATCCAGCCAAAACCGCCGAGCACGGCGTCTCCGACCTTGACCGGCTCACTGGGGCCTGCGTGGGCATAGCCGGGCACATCCGGCCCTTCGGTCGGACCGCCGGTCAGCAGCGCGGTGTCGTAACTGGGCACGGCCGGGCTGCCGGAGCGCTTTAGCCAGCGATCGTGGGCGATGCGCTGAAGTTCGTCGTGCGGGCGCAGGCGGCTGCCGTTCTCGGCGCTGATCTGAACCAGGACCTTCTCGCCCGGGGCCAGCGGCTTGGGCTGGTTGACGGTTTCGCCGATCGAGGCGACGCCGGGCTCGGAGCTGAAGATGAAGTCATCGACGGTCTCGATCTGCCAGAGCGGGCGCAGGCCGAGCGCATCGGTACTGAAGACGCACTCGTCGCCGGCGCGGCCAATCAGCGCGACCGGGCCCTGCGTGAACGGGCCGAACGTCTGGCGCAGGTACATGTAGAAGTGGCTGAGCTCGGTGGACAGGTGCCGGAT
>JACRKX010000067.1 GCA_016219715.1 Actinomycetota bacterium
CGCGGCAAGTACGACGAAGTCGTCGAGAAGCTCGCCGAGAAGGCCGACGGAGCGAGCGTCGGTCCGGCCCTCGAAGAAGGCGTTCAGTTCGGCCCCGTGATCTCAGCGAAGCAGTTCGAAACCGTCAATGGGTACATCCAGGCCGGCCTTGACGAAGGCGCCACGGCCGTCGCGGGCGGGGTCGCCGAGGCCCCCGACGGAGGCTTCTTCATCCGCCCCACGCTCTTTACCGACGTAGACCCCGGCATGAAGATCGCCCGCGAGGAGATCTTCGGACCGGTGCTGGTGGCAACGCCCTTCGACGAAGTCGAAGAGGTCGCCGCGATGGCCAACGACCACGAGTACGGCCTGGCGGCCGGGGTCTGGACGAGCGACGTCAAGAAAGCACACAAGCTCGCCGGCCTGTTGCAGTCGGGAATGGTCTACGTCAACGTCTGGGGCCTGGTGGACCCGGCGGCCCCGTTCGGCGGCGTCAAGGCCTCTGGCATCGGCCGTGAGATGGGCGCCGAAAACCTCGACGCGTACCTCGAGACCAAGACCGTCTGGACCAACCTCGGATAGTTCACAACTACTGAACGCAGGCTGCCGCCGGGGCGCGTAGGATGCCCCCGATGGCCACCGCAGACATAACAGTGATCGGCCTGCGCACCGGACCAGGCAGTCACGCCAGCGAGTACATCGCAGAGATCCAGCGGCGCCTCGCCGCCCAAGACAAAGTGACGTACGAGCTTCACGGAATGGGCACTTCGCTGCAAGGCGCCGCCGACGACATCTTCGCCGTCGCCGCCGAACTGCACAAGGTTCCATTCGAGATGGGCGTGCCGCGGGTGTACACGGTGCTCAAACTCGACGACCCCAAGGACCGCCCCGACCAAACGCTTACCGAGAAGGTGCGCGCCGTCGAGGCCCGCATCTAGCGACGAAAGGAACACCGTGGAGCAGCAGGTGCAGAAAACCGCGACTGCGTCGCAGCCGCCGGCCGACGCCGCCGTCTACGTGCGTGGGCTAACGAAGGTCTACGAGTCCGGCCCCACCAGCGTCGAAGCGCTGAAGGGGATCAACCTAACGATCAAACGCGGTGAGTTCGTCGCCGTGATGGGTCCGTCGGGATCGGGCAAGAGCACGTTGATGCACATTCTCGGCGCACTCGAGAACGCGACCAGTGGCGAAGTGTGGATCGGCGGCCAGAGCATCATCGGCCTCGACGACAAGCACCTCACGCTGCTGCGCCGCGACGCGATCGGCTTCATCTTCCAGTTCTTCAATCTGCTGCCAACGCTCACCGCCGAAGAAAACGTGATGCTTCCGTCGCTGATCGCCGGCGAGAGCGCCGGCAAGCTGCGCGACCACGCCCACGAGTTGCTCGACCTCGTCGGCCTCACGGAGCGGCGCGAGCACCTGCCGTCGCAGCTCTCGGGCGGCGAGCAGCAGCGAGTCTCAGTCGCCCGCTCGCTAATGCGCGA
The DNA here is from genome assembly GCA_016219715.1 of Actinomycetota bacterium. Classification (GTDB taxonomy): domain Bacteria; phylum Actinomycetota; class Thermoleophilia; order Solirubrobacterales; family JACPNS01; genus JACPNS01. The sequence goes on from JACRKX010000067.1 coordinate 1,464, forward strand.
TCCCGACCTCCTGCTCGCCGACGAACCGACCGGCAACCTCGACAGCAAGAACGCGGCAGCCGTGCTCGACATGCTGCGCGACGTGCAGGCAAAGTCGGGGCACACGATCATGATGGTCACCCACGACGCGACCGTCGCGAGCCGCGCGAGCCGGGTCATCTTCCTGCGCGACGGCTTGATCGACGGCGAAGTGCCGGGCGGCGACGCCAACCGCATCCTCGAGCACCTCGGCGCGCTCGAGAGTTGAGGCAACGCACGTGATCAGAGCACTCGCCTGGCGCAGCGTCACATCGCGCAAGCTGCGCGCGATCCTCAACGGTCTTGGCATCGTGCTCGGCGTCGCGCTGATCTTCTCGGTGCTCTCGCTCTCGCGCACGATCGTCACCACCTTCGACGAGCTCTTCAGCAGCGTCTACGGCCAGACCGACTTGATCGTCTCTGGGGCCGACTACGCCGGCACCGTCGACGAGTCGCTGCTAGAGAAAGTGCGCGCCGTCGACGGCGTCGACATCGCCGTCCCCAGCATCTCGTCGATAGTCACGCTGATCCCCAAAGACGGCTCCAAGCCGGGCCAGGACGACCAGATCAACGTCACCGGCGTAAACCCGGGCGACGAAGATCTCAGCGGCTCCCAGAGCGTGGCCGGTCGCGGAATCGAAAAGGGCCACGAGATCGCGCTAGACGAGTCGTTCGCCGAGCGCAAGGGCATCGATGTCGGCGATGCGATCGACGTCTCGGCACAGACCGGCCTCGAGACCTTCAAAGTCGTTGAGCTGGTTCGTTTCGGTGAAGGACTCGACTTTGGCGGGCAGGGCTTCGGCGCTGTCCCACTCGATGTAGCGCGCAAGGTCTTCGCGCAGCCGACCGGCTACGGCGAGATCGACATCGCGCTGAAGCCCGGCGCGAACATGACCGACGTTCGCAACGAGCTAGAGGGACTGGTCGACGAAGGCACCGAGGTTCGCACCCCGTCCGACATCAGCGACGACATCAACTCGCAGATCCAGGGCTTCAACATCATCCTCTACTTCTTCTCGGCGATGTCGCTGTTCGTCGGCGGCTTCCTGATCCTCAACAGCTTCAACATGACCGTGGCCCAGCGCATGCGCGAGATCGGCATGCTGCGCACGCTCGGCGGCTCTCGCCGCATGATCGCGCGGATGTTCCTGCTCGAGGCCGTGCTGCTGGGGTTGATCGGATCGCTGCTGGGCATCGTGCTCGGCCTCTTGCTCACCAAGCTGATGGTGTCGCTCGTCGGCAACGTCGGCCTGCCGATCGGCGAAGTCAAATACCCGCCATCGGCTTTCATCGCGGCGCCCGTGCTGGGCATCGCCGCCACGTTGTTCGGGGCGCTGCGCCCCGCGCTGCGCGCTGGGCGCGTGCCGCCGATCGAAGCCGTCCTCTCCGAGCACCGCGCCAAACCGCTCAAGATGACGCGCCGCCTGATCGCCGGATCGGTGCTGGTGGCGCTCGGCCTGGCCGGCGTGTTCACACTCGCGTCGTCAACCGAGGCGCCCACGCCGGTAGTGATGGCCGGAGCATTCGGCGTGATCTTCCTGTTCAGCGGCGTGATCATGCTCGGACCGGTCGTGGTGCCCGCGCTCGTGCGCGTGCTCTCCTGGCCACTGCGAAAGCTCACCCCGATCGAGGGCCGGCTGGCCGCCGACAGTTCGCGTGGCAACCCGGTACGCACGGCCTCCACGGCCTCGGGTCTGATGATCGGCATCGCACTGGTGGCGGCGATCGGCAGCCTCGGATCGAGCTTCATCGGCAGCGTCTCTGACGACCTCGACCGCGAACTGAAGACCGACTTCATCGTGCAGCCCTCGGTTTTCGGCGGCGGCGGGCCGCAGGCCACGATCTCCCCAGACGCCGCCGACGAGATCGCCGCGCTGCCCGGCGCAAAGACCGTCAGTGGCACCCGCGGCATCTTCCTCAGCACCGGCTACGGCAAGAACTACTTCGCGATGGGCCTCGACCCGGCCACTCACGCGGAGTTCTCAAGCCCCGACTACGTCAACGATGGCGCGGCCGTCGACGACGCGCTCGCAACGGACTCGGTCACGCTGCCCGAGGCGCTCGCGAAGGCGAAGGACACGAAGGTTGGCGACACGATCGAGCTGAAGGGCCCGCGCTCGTCCAAGCGGCTGAAGGTCGCGGCGATCCAGAAGGGCAACTCGATCGAGGCCCAGTCGATCGTCATGTCGAACGACAACTTCTTCGCCATCTACGGCGTCGAGGGCTACTCGCAGATTCTCGTTATCGCCGAGTCCGAAGCGGCCCGCCCGCAGCTGCAGAAGTCCATCAACACGCTCGTAAAACGTGAGTACCCAGCCTTCGAGGCGCTCTCCAACGAGCAGGTCAAGGAGCAGATGAAGGACCAGATCAACCAGGTCTTCGCGATCTTCTACGTAATCATGGCCGTCGCGATCATCGTCAGCCTGCTCGGCGTCGTCAACACATTGCTGATGAACGTGCTCGAGCGCACGCGCGAGATCGGCGTGCTGCGGGCGATCGGCTCCGGCCGCTGGCAGGTACGCCGGATCATCATCCAAGAGAGCCTGCTGCTCACCAGCGCCGGCGCAGTGCTGGGCCTGATCGTCGGCATGGCGCTCGGCTACGCCTTCGTCAAGGGCATCGATGCCAGCTCTGGCGGCGTTGGCTTCCATCCTCCGGTCGGCGTGATCTTCGCCGTCGCGCTGCTGGCCGTGATCTTCGGCGTTATCGCCGCCCTGCTGCCTGCGCGGCGCGCGGCGAAGATGAACGTGATCGAGGCTGTCAGCTACGAGTAGCCGGCGCCTAGGCGCCGGCGACCAGCTGCCGCAGCACGTAAGGCAGGATCCCGCCGTGGCGGTAGTACTCGATCTCGATCGGAGTGTCGATGCGCGCGGTGACCGTGGTTTCGGTAGTTGAGCCGTCGGCGCGGTGAATGACCAGCGTGAGCTGCTGGCGCGGCTGAACGCCGTCTTCTACGCCGAGAATGTCGAAGGTCTCGCTGCCGTCGAGGCCGAGCGAGGCGGCCGTCTCGCCATCGTTGAAGACGCAAGGCAGAACACCCATTCCAACGAGGTTGCTGCGGTGGATCCGTTCGTAACTCTCGGCGACCACGGCGCGCACGCCGAGCAGGCGCGTGCCCTTGGCCGCCCAGTCGCGTGAGCTGCCAGAGCCGTATTCCTTGCCGGCGAAAACGACCAGCGGGTTGCCCTCGCCCTTGTATCGCTCGGCGGCGTCGTAGATCGCCATTTCTTCGGGGGCGCCGTTGTGATGCAGCGTCACACCGCCCTCGGTGCCCGGCGCCATCAAGTTGCGAATGCGCACGTTGGCGAAGGTGCCGCGCGTCATGACGCGGTCGTTGCCGCGCCGCGAGCCGTAGCTGTTGAACTCGCGCCGTTCGACGCCGTGCTCGACCAGGTAGCGGCCGGCCGGCGAGTCGGGCTTGATCGCTCCGGCGGGACTGATGTGGTCGGTCGTGACCGAGTCGCCGAGGATCGCCAGTGGACGCGCGCCGGCGATCGCTGTGACAGGCGCCGGCTGCATCTCGAAGCCCTCGAAGAACGGCGGCTCCTGGATGTAGGTCGAGTCGCGATCCCACTCGTAGACCAGGCCGGTCTTACCGGGGATCTCGTTCCACATCGGGTTCTGCTCGGCAAAGTCGCCATAGAGGCGGCGGAAAGTCTCGGGCTCGAGCGCGCTGGTCATCGTCTCGCGCACCTCGTCGAGCGTGGGCCAGATGTCCTTGAGGTAGACGTCTTCGCCATCGGCGTTCTTGGCCAGCGGCTCGGACGACAGGTCCTTCTCGACCGTGCCGGCCAGCGCGAAGGCCACGACCAGCGGCGGGCTCATCAGGAAGTTGGCCTTGATGTTCTGGTGCACGCGTGCCTCGAAGTTGCGGTTGCCCGAGAGCACGCTGGCGGCGACGATGTCGTTGCCGGTGATCGCGGCCTCGATGCCCGTGTCGAGCGGGCCTGAGTTGCCGATGCACGTGGTGCAGCCATAGCCGACGAGGTTGAAGCCGAGCTTGTCGAGGTAGGGCTGCAGGCCGGTCTGGTCGAGGTAGTCGCTGACTACGCGCGATCCGGGAGCGAGCGAGGTCTTCACGGCCGGCCCGACGCTCAGGCCCTTCTCGACGGCCTTCTTGGCAAGCAGACCAGCGGCCAGCATGACCGACGGATTCGAAGTGTTCGTGCAGGACGTGATCGCGGCGATCAGCACGTCGCCGTGGTGTAGCTCGACGTCTTCTCGAGGGCCCTCTTCGATCTGCTCGATGCCTTCGATCTGCAGCAGGTCGGAGGTCGGACGATTTCCGACCATCTCGCCCTCGGTCGTCATGCTGGTGTGGGCGACGTGTCCCTCTTCGGCTTCGTGCGACTGGTCGCCGCCAGAGGCGCCGACGGATCCGTTCTGCATGGCGACGGTGGCCGGGAACGCTTTTCCGAGCTCGTCGGCGGCCTTGCCGTAGCCGCTCTGGTCGGTGGGCGCCTGGAACAGCTCTACGAAGCGGTCCCTCAGATCGGGAAGATCTATGCGGTCCTGCGGACGCTTGGGACCGGCGACGCCGGGCACCACGGCAGACAGGTCGAGCGCCAGGTTCGTCGAGTACTCGATCTCGCCGGCCTTCGGAATGCCATAGAGCCCCTGCGCCTTGAAGTAGTTGGCGACGGTCTCGATCTGCGCTTCCTCGCGGCCGGTCAGGCGCATGTACTCGACCGAGCGATCGTCGAACGGGAAGAAGCCCATCGTGGCGCCGTACTCGGGTGCCATGTTGCTGATCGTTGCGCGGTCAGGCACGGAAAGCGACTCGGCGCCCTCGCCGTAGAACTCGACGAACTTGCCGACGACGCCTTCGGCGCGCAGCATTTCCGTTACGCGCAGCACCAAGTCAGTGGCGGTCACGCCCTCGACCAGCGCGCCGGAGAGCTCTACGCCGACGACGTCGGGCGTCAGGAAGTAGACAGGTTGCCCGAGCATGCCGGCCTCGGCCTCGATCCCGCCCACGCCCCAGCCGACGATGCCGATGCCGTTGATCATCGTCGTGTGCGAGTCGGTGCCGACAAGACTGTCGGGGAAGTACACGCCCTCTCGCTCGAGCACGCCCTGTGCCAGGTATTCGAGGTTTACCTGGTGCACGATGCCGATGCCGCTGGGCACCACGCGGAAGCCGTCGAATGCCTGCATGCCCCACTTGAGAAACTCGTAGCGCTCACGGTTGCGGTGGAACTCCATGGCCATGTTGCGCTGCAGCGCCTCGGCCGAGTGGAAGTAATCGACCTGAACGGAGTGGTCGACGACGAGGTCGACCGGCACGAGCGGTTCGATCACCTTCGGGTCCTTGCCCATGCGGTCGACGGCTGACCGCATTGCCGCCAGGTCTACGAGCAACGGCACGCCGGTGAAGTCCTGCAGCACGATGCGCGCGACGACGAACGGGATCTCGTCGCTGCGTTCAGCTTTGGCCGACCAGTTGGCAAGCTGCCTGACGTGCTCTTCGGTGATGCGCTCGCCGTCGCAGTTGCGCAGCACGGATTCGAGCACGATTCGAATGCTGACCGGCAGCTTTGAGACCGGCCCGACCCCGGCCGCCTCGAGCTTCGGAAGTGAATACAACTGCCCACTCCTTCCGGAGCCGGCGTCGAAGCTGTCGAGGGTGTTTAGGGGGTCGCTTGGCACTTGCGGCTGCATCCTACTAGGACGATTTCGGCGCCCCGGCCGCGGCATGGGTATCTTGATTGAGAGCAGCGCCTGCGCGCGGCGAACGACATGAACGAGATCCCGAATCAACCAGGGGCCGCGGGTCCCACCGCTCCCGCGACGCCGTCTGCAAAGGTCGTGCCGATCGGTCCGGCGGCCCAGCTGCCCCCGATCCAGCAACCCGGCCAGCAGCAGTACCCGGCAGCCCCGCAGCCCTGGGCACAGCCGCAGCCCTCGGCGCAGGTGCAGCCTTGGGTCCAGCCGCAGCAATTGGTCCAACCGCAGCCCTGGCAGCAGGCGCAGCCGTGGGCCCAGCCCCAGCCGATGCAGCAGTTCTACCCCGGCGCCTGGCCCGCCATGCAGCAATACCCGTGGCCACAGCAACAGGCCTGGCCCGCGCAACAACAGGCATGGCCCGCACCGCAACAGCCCGTCTCACAAACGGCGCCGCTGCCGCCGATGCAGACGATCCCGCTGATCGTCCCGATACCGCTGATCGTGCCGATCTGCATGATCATGCCGATGCCGATGCCAATGCAGATTCCGTTCGGCATGCCGATGCAGTTCGGGGCGCCCACGATGCCCTACGCAATGCCGACGATGCCCTACGGCATGCCGATGCAGTTCGCACCGCCTTCACCGCAGACCATGCCCATGCCGATGGGCACGGCGGTACCCGGCTACACATGGCAGCCGGCGCCGGTGCAACCGATCCCACAGCAGTACGCCTACCCGCAGGCCGGCACGCAGGCCGGCACGCAGGCCGCGACTTACGCCGCGGCCTGAGCGAGCTTCACGTTCTCGACGTGCGCCGCCGCCGCCAGCGCGGCAGTCGTAGCGTCGCCGACCGCGTTGGTGATCTGGCGCACGTACTGCGAGCGCACGTCGCCGGCCGCGAACAGGCCCGGCGTCTTGGTCTCCATCTTGAAGTCAGTCTCGATGTGGCCGCTGGAGTCGAGATCGACGAGGCCGTCGTCGAAGATGTCGCTGTGGGGGATGAAACCAACGAACGGGAAGACCGCGTCGACGGGCAACTCCGAAACGTCGCCGGTCTCGACGTTGCGCAGCTTCACGGCGGTCACCTTGGCGTCGCCGACGATCTCCTCGACGACTGTGTTCAAGACTTTCTCGGCCTTGCCCGTGTGATCGAGGTGCTCGACCAGCACCGGTGAGGCGCGGAACTCGTCGCGCCGGTGGATGACGTAGACCTTCGAGGCGTAACGCGTCAGGAACGCTCCCTCTTCGACGGCCGAGTCGCCGCCGCCGACCACGGCGATCACGCGGTCCTGGAAGAACGCGCCGTCGCATACCGCGCAGTACGACACACCGGTGCCGGCCAGCTCGTTCTCGCCGGGCACGCCTAGCTTGCGGGCCTCGCCGCCGGCCGTGACGATCACCGAGAGCGCGCGGTACTCGTCGCCCTCATCGGTCTGCAGCACGAACCAGTCGCCGTCCTTCGAGATCTTGGTGACGGTGCCGAACTCGAACTGCGCGCCGAACTTGCGGGCGTGCTCCTCGAACTTCTGCGCCACCTCGGGCCCCGTCATCATCGACATGCCGGGGTAGTCGTCGATGTCGGCGGTGTTCCAGAGCTGTCCGCCCACGGCGCCGCGCTCGAGCACGATCGTGCGCACGCGCGAGCGACCGGCGTAGAGCGCCGCAGTAATACCGGCGGGTCCGCCGCCGACGATTGCGATCTCGAATTCGTTGTCGTTCATTCCCTCTCCTGATGAAGTTGCCGCCCCGGCTGCGTCGACCCAGGGCGGTGAGGCCGGTCAAGCCGGCAATACTTTACTTTGTATAGTAGCGTCCTCTTCCTGCCAGCGAGCGACCTTGCGACGCAATCGCAGGAATGCGAACAGTCCTGGAATCGTCGGCAGGATGAAGGCGAAGAAGCGATAGGCAAGCACCGCCGCCGTGGCCAGCGACAGTGGCACGCCGAAGGCCGCGTAGGCGCCGATCATGCCACCTTCGACCGCCCCCACCCCGCCCGGCGTCGGGATGACGTTGGCAATCATGCCCACGCAGTAGCCCATGATCACCACCGCCACCGGCGGCGAGTCGCCGAATGCCTTGAAGCACGCCCAGAGCGTTGCGATGTCGAAGGCCCACCATCCGACGGCGCCGAGCAGGCCGACGTCGCGCTCGCGTATCAGCCGCACCGCGACACGCGTGCCATGACCGATCAGCGCCGGCGCCGTGATCATCCGCTGCCCGACCGCAGCTAGGCGGCCGCGGCCGTGCGACCATCGCTCGGCCAGCCGCTCGATGTTTCCGGGCACAAGCAGCATCAGCAAGAAGATCGCTATCACGATGCCCGCGAACAGCGCGGGAATGACGGTGACTGCGAACGGATCGTTTCCGGGCACCGCGCCGGTTCGCAGCATCACACCGGTGGCAAGCAGCGCGATCATGAACACGCCGTAGAGCACGACGAAGAACGCGACCAGGTAGCTGACGCTCAGCCGGCGCCCCATGCCGGCCTTGCGCACGGCCCAGAAGGTGAGCGCGATTCCGCCGGCGCCACCAGCGCCAAACAGCCTCGACGCCGCGACACCCGCCAGTGAGATCTGGTAGCTGCCGGCCCAGCCGACACGCGGAACCTTGCGAATGAAAACCGCGCGGAAGAGCCAGATGTAGGCGGCATACGACAGCAGCTCAAGCGCGAAGGCGACGGCGAGCCAGCTGCGGTCGCCGTCGTTCTTGACCTTGCTCAGACTGTCTTGCAGGCCCGGTAACTGCGGAACGACCCCGTATAGAAACGCGAGAATGACGACGACGAAGACAGCGGCGAACGCGACGGCACGGCGGCTGAACACGGCGCGACGAACGCGCTCGAGCGCCGCCTCGACCTGATCGTCGCCGCCGGATTCGTCATCGAGTTCCGCTTCGATCTCGAGCGGATCGATGTCTTCAGGTTCCCTGCGGGGCAAAGTCCGGCGATTATATGGCCAGCCTCACCCGCCAAGAATCATGCTTCGGGGCAATCCGCGATCAGGCCGTCGGGCGAGTAGATACAATCCGCGCGCCTTGCAGAACCCCGCCCACACAACACTGCGTAGAACCCGCTCCACAGCGCTCTTCACCAGCGCCGTCGCAACTGCTTTCGCGGCCGTTCCGCAGGTGGCCTCGGCGGGTGTCGTCGCTCCCGATTCAGGCGCCTCGCCGACCGGCGACTCGATCAACGTGCTCTACCTGATCGTCGCGGTCCTGGGCGTGCTCGCGCTGCTCGCGGTCGTCGCATCGATCGTCTCGGCCGTCCGCAGCCCGGGCGCCGAAGGCTCCGACGCAGGATCCAGCTCCGCAAAGCCCGCCGTGATCGGCTCTGTTGTGGTCGCACTCGCACTCGCGGTGCTCGGCGGCCTCACGCTCTCCGGCGCCTCCACGGCCGACCAGTCGGCCTCGGGTACCCCCACCAACCTCAAGGTCACACCGCTTCAAGACCCGAATCTCAAGGTCGGTCACCAGGTAGACCTCCCGAAGGGCCCGGCAATCGGCGTCCAGGTCAACGGCCAGCAGTACCTCTGGCGCTACACCTACCTCGGCAAGAGCGTCTACAGCTATCACGACCTCGTCATTCCGGTCGGCGTCACCGTGGTGCTCTACGTCACCTCATCCGACGTCGAGCACAACTGGTGGGTGCCGCAGCTCGGCTCTTCGATCCAGGCGATCCCTGGCTACGTGAACATGGGCTGGATCCGTGCCGACAAGGCCGGCACCTACAACGGAGCCTCCACGGTCATCTCTGGCACCAATTACCAGAACATGACCACCCGCGTCGTAGCCAAGTCAATCGCCGACTTCGACTCCTGGATCGAGAACAAGACCACTGAATTGAAGGACTCAGCCACCGACCTGGCCGCCCAGAAGGCCGCTGCCGAAGGAGAGGCCAAGTGAGCACAACCGCCTACGAGCAGCCCGAGCACGTCGCCGAGGTGGTAGTCCGGGAGCCGATCGAGAAGGCTCGCCCCACCTGGATCGGCCGCGTTCGCAGCGCCGACCACAAGGTGATCGGCACCACGCTGATTGGTATTTCGCTGATTTCCGTGGTTGTAGCGGGCTTCCTGGAGCTGCTCGGCTGGGCACAGCTGTCTGTGCCCGACAACACGCTGCTCACACCAGAGCGTTACTACACGCTGCACACGCTCTCCGACACCTCTTACCTCTATCTCTTCGCCCTGCCGTTGCTGGCCGGCCTCGCCACTTACGTCCTGCCGCTACAGATCGGCGCGCGCAGCACGGCATTTCCGCGCCTCTCGGCCTTTGGTGCCTGGTCGATCGCCTTCGGCGCGGGCGCGCTGTTCTTCCAGCTATTCCTCACGCAGTGGCAGGGAGGCGTCAACTTCAACACCTCGCTGGCACAGCTCTACTACTCGACCGGCGCCGGTGCCGACCTCTGGCTCTCGGGAGTAATCATGATCGGCGCGGGCCTCACCGCCAACGCGATCGACCTCGCCGTCACCTACAAGGTCATGCGCGCCGACGGCATGAGCAGCGAGAACACGCCGGTATTTGCCTACACGGCGGCGGTTTACGCCTACGGCATCCTGCTCACGGCGCCAGTGCTGATCGCGGCTTCGCTGATGATGATGCTCGAGCGCCAGTGGGACGTCTTCGGCATCTACAACACGGTCACCGGCGGCGACGCCCTGCTGGGCAAGACGCTCTTCGGATGGTGGAACAACTCGGCGCCGTACCTGGTCACGCTGCTGGCCGCCGGCGCAGTCAGCGAAATCATCCCCGTAGCGGCCGGCACGAAACTCGCCAATGCCGGCGCGGTCAAGAAGGCGCTCAAGTTCTTCATGATCTTCTCGGTGCTCAGCTTCGGCACGGTCTACTTCGGCGGCCCCGTCGCGCTCGGCTGGAACTGCGTCTTCATGACGCTTGGCCTGGCGCTGCTCGTGCCCGCCAGCGTGCTGGTGTCCAGCTGGATCCAGACGCTGCGCCAGGGAAGCTTCAAGAGCTCCGCGCAGGGCCACTTCGCGCTGCGCTTCATCCTCTTCTTCACACTTGCAATGGCGCTGCACGCCGCGCTTTCGATCCCCACGCTCGGTGCCTGGCTGCGTGGCAGCGAGGCCGGATACGCCGCATGGCATCTGCTCGTCTGGGCCGCGGCCGCCACCGGAGGCTTCGGCGCGCTGCTCTACTGGTTCCCGAAGATCACCGGCAAGCTCTTCAACGACTTCAAGGCCAAGGTCGCCTGCGGCATGATCACGATCGGTACGCTGATCGCGCTGCTGTCGATGATCTCGCTCGGCCTAGACGGCTTCCCCCGCGAGATCTCCGAGTACTCCGACAGTCTCGGCGGCCAGGCCCGCTTCATCGAGGCCGGTCTAGGCACCCTGCTGGCCGCCTTCGGCGTGATCGGACTGCTGATCAACTTCATCCAGTCAAGCGCCAGCGGATCCGGTGCGGGCAACGACCCGTGGCACGGCCACACGCTCGAGTGGTACGCGCCGTCGCCGCCGCCGGTCAACAACTTCGACGTCACCCCCGCGGTCGACAGCGACACGCCGCTGCTCGACATCCGTTCGCGGATCAAGTCTGAAACCGCCGGTCTCGCCGGCTCGGTTGCACAATCGCCCACATCCGGGCGGCCATCCCTGCGCGAATCCAAACACTAAGGAGGCGCAGTGAAAACAGTGATGAGCGTAGGTATCGACACCCCGACCAAGCGCTCATCGAAACCGCGCGCCGCTGGAGGCGGCGGCGGATCTGACGCGCGCTCAAATCTCCTCGAACCGATTCCCGCCGGCTTCCGCCGGCTCTCCTGGACCGCCGTCACGGCGGTCTTTTTGCTGGTAATCCTCGGCGGAGTGGTGCGCGTAAGCGACTCTGGCCTCGGCTGCGGACCGGCCGGCAGCGGCACGCACGGCTGGCCGCTATGCAACGGAAGGCTCGTGCCCGGCCTCGACGTCAACCACGTGCTCGAGTACTCGCACCGCATCGTGGCCGGAATCAGCAGCCTGCTCATCATCGCGCTCGTCCTGTGGGCGTGGCGGCGCTTGACCGCTGAGACCGCGATCAAGCGTCTCACGGCCGCCGCGCTGGGCCTGGTGGTGTTCGAGGCGGTGCTCGGAGGAGCGACGGTCGAATACGACCTGCACGAACTGCTGGTCGCGGTACACCTCGGCACGGCGATGATCATCCTCGCCCTACTGCTCGCCGCCGCGCGAGCCGCCTCGCGCGGTACGACGGCCGGACTCTGGCCCAGCGGGATCAAGCGGCTTGCCGTCGCGACCAGCGTCTCGGTCTGGGCGACGATCGTCGCCGGCGGCTACATGTCGGGAACCCAGGCCTACGGGCGCGCCGCCGCAGACCAGACCTTCGGCGCGCGACTGGCCTGCGGCGCGGAGTTCCCCGGCTGCCTGGGCGGCTGGTTCCCGTTCGGCAGAAGTGAGATGACAGACGTGCACCTCGCGCACCGCGCGCTGATGTATGTGACCGCGATCCTGGTGCTGACGCTCGCCGCGCTCGTGCTGAGGCACGCTCGCGCCCGCGGCGACCGGCTCGGCCGTTGGGCCCTTGTTGCAACGGGCGTTCTCGGCCTGCAGATCCTGCTCGGAGCGCTAAACGTGGTGCTGGATAAGAGCGGCTGGCTGATCATCGCCCACCTCGCGACCGGCACGATCCTGTGGATCGTTGCCGTATCGCTTACGATTAGCGTCACCGGGCGCCCGCGAGCGCAAGGACCGCCCGCCCGCCCCATCTGAACTTTTTCCCAGTGGAAGCAGCGACACACACACGCGAGATCGAAGCTCGCCCGAAGGGCCTCTCCCGCGTGCAGACGGTGGTCTCCGACTACTTCGAGTTGACCAAACCGCGCGTTCAGACGTTGTTGCTCTGGACGACCGTCATGGCGATGCTGGTCGCCGGCGACCCGTCGATCGGATTGATCCTCCTGACCTGCCTCGGCGGCTCGCTTTCGGCAGGCAGCGCCGGAGCGATCAACCACTACATCGACCGCGACATCGACGCCCAGATGACGCGCACGGCGCGCCGTCCGGTACCGTCGGGCCGCGTCAGCCCGCGCGCGGCGCTCACCTGGGGCATCGCCCTGGGAATCGCCTCTGAGGCCGTCTTCCTGCTCTGGGTCAACACGCTCGCCGCGGTGCTGGCACTGTGCGGCCTGCTCGGCTACGTCTTCGTCTACACGCTCTGGCTGAAGCGCCGTACAGCGCAGAACATCGTGATCGGCGGCGCGGCAGGCGCGATCCCGCCGCTGGTCGGCTGGGCCGCTGTGACGGGCTCCCTGCACCTCACGGCCTGGTTGATGTTCGCGATCGTCTTCATGTGGACCCCGCCGCACTTCTGGGCCCTCGCGATCCTGATCCGCGACGAGTACGCCAAGAGCGACGTGCCGATGCTGCCGGTCACCCGCGGCGTCAAGTCGACGTCCACTCAGATCCTGATCTACAGCGTCCTGCTGGTGGCCACGACGATGCTGCCGGTGGCCACAGGGGCGTTCGGAGCGATCTACGCGGTCTCCGCCGTTGGACTCGGCGGCACCTTCGTCTGGATGGCCTACGGACTCAGCCGCGACAGCAGCCGGCCGGTAGCGCGGCGCACGTACCTCTTCTCGCTGTCGTACCTGGCGATCCTCTTCCTGGCGATGGTCGTCGACACGACCTTCTAGGCCGCCGATTGCCGGCCCCGCCGGGCGGCGTCGGCGCGATCTGCTAAAAATCTCCCCCGCGCACAGCGCACCAAGGCACCTCATGAACCGCAACCTCGTCAAGCGCAACCTTCGCACCGCGATCCTCGTCAGCGGCGTCGGCGTCGTGGCATTCGCCGCGGCCTTCCTCGTCGCGGCCGCCTGGGTCGGCTAACGCCCACCTACAAGTTCATGAGCACCGAGACGATCGACACCACCGGCCAGACCACGACCACCCAGGTCGAGTCGATCTGGCTGACGCGTGGGTCCAACAAGCCGATCTGGCTGGCCGTCACGCTGCTCTGCGCGCTGATCGGCCTTTTCGCCTTCTGGCCGCTGCTGGTCGCCTCGGTCGTCGCGATCGCGCTGATCGCCGGCAGCTGGGTCTCAGAGGCCCGCGGCGAGTCCGACGAGCTTCCGCTCAACTAGCGCGCGCGGCGTTTAGCCGGGCATATCGCTGGTCGCACCCTCGCGCGCCCAGCAGGAGACGATGTCGCGCATCGAGAGCACGCCGACGATCTCGCCGCCCGCGACCACGATTAGGTGGCGGAACGATCCACGGACCATCTCGTCGGCCGCGCGTTCGAGCGACCAGTCCGGCGCGGCGAATACGGCCCGCTCGGTCGTGTAGTCGCTCACCGGATCGTCGCCGGTCACGCGATCCTCGGCGTAGGCCCGCAGGACGTCGCGCTCAGTGACGATGCCAGGGCCGTTGCCGTCCGGGTCCACGACCACCGCGGCGCCCACCGAGCGCTGGGTCATCAACTTCGCGACCTCACGCAACGGACGGTCCGGCCCAACGGTCAACACGACGGTCGACATGCCCTCGCTGACGATCATTTGCGGCCTGCTTCCCCTCTGAGAGCGGCGAGCTGCAAAGCCCTCCGCTACCCGGATTCGATGACGATTCGTCTCAGATTAACCGACCACGGCAGGTCCGTGGGTCGGCCACCGGCACGCCGGTGCGGCGTCCCGGCACCCTCCGGCCGGCGGTCGGCGCCGACCCTCGCAATGCATGTGCGAGGATGCACAAATTGCCGCCCATCGACCGGATAAGCTTCCCGCCGGTTTGCACAACCCGCGGCCGCCGAAGCACTTTCACCGGCGCGCAGCGGGTATGCCGTCACGTTCCAGATCACACGCCGCCGACCCCCGGCAAGGAGTCCGATGAAAGCTTCACACCGCATTGCAGGCATCGCCGCCATCCTGGTTTCGAGCGTCCTGCTGATCGCGTTCACGTTCATCTACGACTGGTTCCCAGTGCAGGCCAGTACCGCCGCTTCCGACATCGACACGCTCTACCGGTTCCTGCTTGCGGCGTCGCTCCCCTTCTTCGTGATCATCGTCGCGCTGATCGTCTTCTGCGTCGTCGAGTTCCGCGCCAGGCCCGAAGACCCGATCGACAAAGACGGCGACCCGATCCACGGCAGCACCAAGCTTGAGTTGATCTGGACCGCGATCCCGCTGGTCGTCGTGCTCGCGCTGGGCGTCTACGCCTGGATCGTGCTTGACAACGTCGAAGCCAAGAAGCCCAACGAGATGAAGATCCGTGCGATCGGCCAGCAGTTCGCCTGGAAGTACGAGTACCTCTCCGACGGCGAGAAGGAAATGACGGTCAAGACCTCCGGCGACCTCGTCGTGCCGGTCAACAAGCCGCTCACGTTCGAGATCGTCGCCGACGACGTAATGCACTCGTTCTGGATCCCCGCGGTGCGCCTCAAGCGCGACGCGACGCCCGGCTTCGTCAGCCCGATGCGCTTCACGCCCAACCGCATCGGCAACTACCCGATCATCTGCGCCGAGCTCTGCGGAGTCGGCCACGCCACCATGCGCTCCCAGATGCGCGTCGTCTCAGAGGCTGACTTCGCAAAGTGGCTCGAAGAGCAGAAGGGCGGCGGCAAGACCAAGACCGCGACCGGCGGCGCGGCTGCCGGCCCCGACGGCAAGGCGATCTTCACCGACGCCGGCTGTGGCGCATGTCACGTACTTGCGGCAGCGGGCGCGGCGGGAACCGCTGGTCCCGAGCTCGACGGCCTGGGCCTCAGCGAAGCCGCGGCACTGAAGGCCGTCACCGACCCAGACGCCGACATCGCGGCCGGTTACAGCAAGGGCATCATGCCCAGCACGTTCAAAGATTCGCTATCCGAGGAAGAGCTAAACGCTCTCGCGAAGTTCCTCGCCGAGCTGCGCTCGTTGCTGGGCTTCGACGAGGTCCTTCAGGCCGAGTCGATCGTCAGCGTCGCGCTGATCATCTGCCCGCTGTTCTTCCTCTACGGAATCGGCTGCTTCGACTACTGGATCCACTGGGCCGCCGGCCGTCCCACACAGGTCGACGACCACTCAGACCACGGTGCCCACACCTGGAAGGACTACTTCAAGGTCAACACCGAC
This sequence comes from Actinomycetota bacterium, assembly GCA_016219715.1. Classification (GTDB taxonomy): domain Bacteria; phylum Actinomycetota; class Thermoleophilia; order Solirubrobacterales; family JACPNS01; genus JACPNS01. The sequence continues at coordinate 17,197 of JACRKX010000067.1, forward strand.
CACAAGGTCATCGGCATCCAGTACATCGTCACGACGTTCTTCTTCTTCTTCCTCGGCGGCCTGCTGGCGCTCACCTTTCGTGCCGAGCTGATCCAGCCGGGCACGCAGTTCGTCGACGCGCAGACCTTCAACGGCCTCTTCTCGGCCCACGCCGCGTTCATGATCTTCACGTTCATGGTGCCGATCTTCGCCGGTATCGCCAACTACGTGCTGCCACTGATGATCGGCGCGCCCGACATGGCCTTCCCGCGCATGAACGCGCTGTCGTTCTGGTTCCTGCCGATCGCCGGTGTGATGATGATGCTCTCGTTCGTCGTGCCCGGTGGAGCCTTCGCGACAGGCTGGACGGCCTACGCCCCGCTCTCCGACCAGGCCCCGATGGGCCAGACCTTCTTCTCGATGGCCGTGCAGTTCGCCGGCGCCTCGTCGATTGCCACCGCGATCAACTTCCTGGTCACGATCATCACGATGCGCGCGCCGGGCATGACCTTCTGGCGCATGCCGATGCTCGCCTGGGCCAACTTCGCCACCTCCATGCTGGTCGTGCTGGCCACCCCGTTCATCGCCGGCTCGCAGTTCATGATCCTGTTCGACCGCGCGCTCGGCATGAGCTTCTTCGACGCGGCGAAGGGCGGCGACAGCGTGATGTACCAGCATGTCTTCTGGTTCTACTCGCACCCAGCCGTCTACATCATGGTCCTGCCCGGCTTCGGCATGATCTCCGAAGTCATCTCCACACACGCCAGAAAACCGATCTTCGGTTACCGCATGATGGCCTTCTCGCTACTTGCCATCGTCGTGCTGGGCTTCTCCGTGTGGGCTCACCACATGTTCGTCGCGTCGATGCAGGACTGGATCCGCATCCCAATGATGTTCACGACGATGCTGATCGCAGTGCCAACAGGAGTGAAGATCTTCTCCTGGCTAGGCACAATGTGGCGAGGGTCGATCCATATGCGGGTGCCGATGCTGTGGGCGCTCGGATTCATCACGATGTTCGTGCTCGGCGGCATCAGCGGTGTGATGGTCGCGGTCGTGCCGTTCGACATCCACGTCTCCGACACGTACTTCATCGTCGCCCACTTCCACTACGTGCTGTTCGGCGGATCGATGTTCACGATCTTCGCCGGCATCTACCACTGGTTCCCGAAGATGACCGGGCGCATGTACAGCGAGACGCTCGGCAAGTGGCACTTCTGGACGACCTTCGTCTTCTTCAACTTGACGTTCGGCCCGATGCACCTCGTCGGCCTCGAGGGCATGCCGCGCCGCGTCGCCGACTACGCCGACCAGTTCGCAACCTGGAACGCGATCATGTCGTTCGCATCATTCGGACTCGGCATCTCGATGCTGATCTTCCTTTACAACATGGTCCACTCGTGGCGCGCCGGCGAAGTCGCCGAGGCCAACCCGTGGCACGCGCACACGCTCGAGTGGCAGATCAGCTCGCCGCCGCCGATCTTCAACTTCGACGAGGTCCCGACGGTCGTCGGCCACCCGTACGAGTACGGCGTGCCGGGCGCGCGCCACGGCATCTTCAAGCAGCCTGAGCCGGTCGCTGCGGCCGTTCCCGCCGGCGCGGCCGAGCCAGAGGCCGAGCCGGCCGAGGCCGACTCCGAGCCCACCGGCGACGACAGCTCGAACGCCTAGCCCCACCCCACCTTCAGTACAGCTACCCGAACCCGAAAGGCACCAACGACGATGGAAGCTCACGCCGCTCACGCAGACCACGGTCACGGCCACATGCCGGTCGCCAACGTCTCTGCGAACGTCAACCGCGAGCTCTTCGGAATGGGCCTGTTCATCTTTTCGGAGCTGATGCTGTTCGCGTCGTTCTTCACGGCGTACTTCTTCATCCGCGTCGTCCAGGGCCAGGACTGGATGCCAGCCGGCCAGGAGATACCGGTCGGCGTCGCTGGCGCCAACAGCGCGATCCTGCTCTCGTCGAGCCTCACGATGCACTGGGCGCTCGAAGGGATCAAGCGCAACAACCGCGCCGCGCTCAAGACCGGCCTCGTGCTCACCGTGCTGCTGGGCGCCACATTCCTCGGCGTTCAGATCAGCGAGTACCTGCACCTCGGCTTCCTGCCCAAGGACAGCGCGCAGGCCTCGGCGTTCTTCAGCCTTACGGGCCTGCACGGCGCCCACGTCCTGGTCGGACTGATCATCCTGCTGGTGGTCACCCGCCGCGCCTTCAAGGGTCACTACGGCCCCGAGAAGGAAAAGCACTGGGGCGTCGAGATCCCCGGCATCTACTGGCACTTCGTAGACGTCATGTGGATCTTCGTGTACAGCTCGCTGTACCTGTTCTAAGGATTCGCTCGAAGCGGCCGCAGACGCGCGCTGAGCGCCTGCGGCCCACACCCAGGGGCGACGGCACGACCAAGTCATGACCGAGCACAACGATCAACAGGCGCCGGAGTCCGGCGGAAGCGACGAGAACGCTCCCGCTACGCACCCCGCCACGCCACTGGATTCTCCGACCGCGGCGCACCCCGAAGCCTCGCCCGCCGACGACGGCTTCAATCCGCTGGTCAACGAAGCCGACATGTTCAAGGTGCTCGTCGGCGTCGTGATCCTGGTCGCCGTAGTCATCGCACTCGTGCTGCTCGGCCGCGCCGTTCTCTGAGCCCCCAGGCAGCCTGAGCCCCGCTCAGACACCGCCACATCCGACCGTCAGCCCCTGATGCTGCGCAATGATCCTGCGCAAAGATCGCAACCTTGCGCACGCTGCGCAAAGATCGCGGTGAATTCCACCCCTCAATGCAACGCTCCCCGCAAACAAGCGAAAGGAGCAGCAGGTGGCACGCAGGCGAATCGTCTTCCACCCGGATTCGATCAACGATATGTGGCGACTCTGGAAGGCCGGAGGAACTTTCACCGACC
>JACRKX010000068.1 GCA_016219715.1 Actinomycetota bacterium
CACCTTGCTGATGCCGTCGGCGCCCATCGACACGCCGTAGAGACAGTCGGCGGCGTCCATCGTGCGCTTCTGGTGCGTGATGACGATGAACTGCGACTGTGCGCTGTGCTCGCGCAGCAGGCCGACGAGGCGGTCGATGTTGACGTCGTCGAGCGCGGCCTCGGCCTCGTCGAAGACGTAGAACGGGCATGGCTTGGTGAGGAAGACCGAGAACAGGAAGGCCAGCGCGACGAGCGAGCGCTCGCCGCCTGAGAGCAGCGTCAAGCGCCGGCCGCTCTTGCTGCCGGGCAGTTTGACTTCGATCTCGACGCCGTACTCGAGCTCGGTGTCGTCTTGCGCGTCGGGGTCGGCTGGCATCTGGTCTTCGGCTTGGTCGGCCGCGGCCTCGGCTTCGGCGGCGTCGGCGCCGGCCGGGGTGAGCGGCGCGGCCTTCGGCCGCTCCTCGCGCACGAGGTTGAGCTTGCCCGAGCCGCCAGGGAAGAGGCGGGCGATCAGCTCCTCGAAGTGGGCGCTGGTCGACTGGAAGGTTTCCTCGAACGAAGTCTGGATCGTGCGGTCGATCTCTTTGATCAGGCTGGTCAGCTCTTTGAGCGCCGTTTCGAGATCGTCGCGCTGCGCTTCGAGCTCTTCGACGTGCGCGAGTGCCTGCGCGTATTCGTCACGCGCAAGCGGATTGATCGGTCCCAGCAGCTCGCGGCGGCGAGCGATGCGGGCGAGGCCCGTGACGATCTCTTCGCGACGCTCGCCGGTGAGCGGTTGGGCGGCGGCGGTGACCTCGCGGCCCAGCGCCGAGGCCAGCTCACGGGCGGCCGCCGATGCTTCGCTGAAGGTCGCGAGCACGCTGTGCGCGGACCTCTGCGGTGGTGACCAGTTCGCCCTGCTCGCGCAGCGCGCTTTGCAGTCGGGCCTCTTCCGTGGCGTGACCGCGCAGCTCTAGGGCAAGCTTTTCGCCGGCTTCGCGGTCGCCGTCGAGCGCAGTGGCAAGTACGGCGATGCGCTCATTGGCGACGGCCGCGGCCGCGCCGAGCACCTCGCCGAGCTGCCCAGCGTGCGGAAGCGCGGCACGCATGTTGACGAGCTTCTGTTCGAGCTCGGCGCGGCGGCGGCGCTGAAGTTCGGCGGCGCGCTGCAGGCTGTCGTGGTGAGCACGCTCGCTGCGAAGCTCGGCTTCGATCGCCGCGCGGCGTACGGCCGTCGGACCGTCGGCGAGGCCGGCCTCGATGCGTCGCTCGATCGCGCGCGACTGGCCCTGGACGGCGCCGGAGAGTTCGTCGCGTTCGATGCGCGCGGTGCGGGCGGTGTCGTGCGCGGCGTCGCGGGCGCTCTCGCGGGAGCGCAGCTCTGTTTCGGAAGACTCAAGCGCAGCCTGTGCGGTGGCCTCGGACTGCTTGGCCGCGGCAAGCTGTGCGGCGATCTGCTCGCGGCGGTTGCGCTCGGAGAGCACGCGCTGCTCGCCCCCTCCGGCTGCCTGCCGAAGCTCGCCGGTGGCGGCAAAGAAAACGCGGCCGGACTTCGTGACGGCGACGCCGCCGAAGTCGCCGGGAAGGGAATCGAGAGAGTCGACCAGCCACGCGTTTGCGAGCAAAGCCTGAACGACCGGTTCGGCTCGCGAGACAGTGGTGAGCTTGCTCGCAAGCGGAGTGCCGCCCGGTGGCGGTGAGGTGGCCGGACGGCCCGTGGCGCGGCCGGCCAGCAGCGCGGAGCCGCCGTTGTCGCCGAGACGGTCGAGGAAGCTCTGACCGTCTCCCAGCGATTCGACCACGGCGGCACGAAGACGGCGGCCGAGCACGGCGGTGACCGCCAGCTCGTAGCCGGGCTCGACGGATAGCTGCTCGGCCAGGGCGTCGGCACCGGCATCGCTGGCCGCCTCGCGCAGGAACTGCTCTACGGCACCAAGCTCGCCCTCGAGGCGAGCGCGCTCGCGGCGGGCACCGGCCAGCGCCTGCTGGGCTTCGCCGACCGAGCGACGCGCGGCGACGGCAGCTTGCTCGGCCTGTTGCGCGGTCTCGCGCAGCGCGGCGGTACGGCCTTCGAGCTCGGTCAGTTCGACGCGCGCGGCTTCGTGCTGCTTGCGCATGTCGGCAAGCTCCGCCTCGAGCTCGGCCCGGCCCTGACGCTCGATCTCGGCCAGTTCGGTTTCGAGACCCGCGATCCGCGTGCGGTCGGCCTCGGGCTGCACGTCGAGTTCGAGCTGACCCAGCTCGCCTTGATGACGCTCGATCTCGGACGTCAGGCGGGCGATGCGCTCGGCCGATCGTTCGCGGGCGTTTTCGAGGCGTTCGCAGGCCGAACGAACCGAGTACAGCGATTCGGTGGCCTTCTCGCGGCGAGCTGCCTCTGCGGCGATCTTGCGCTCGGCGATCTCACGCTGTTTGGCGACCTCGGCCAGCTGCGTTTCGATCTTGCCGCGCGCCTCGCGCGCGTCGCCCGCGAGCTTCACTGCTTCGCCCAGCTCGCCATCTGCCTGAAGCAGCTGGTCGGCGGCCTGCTCGGCGCGCAGCTCGTTGGCTTGAAGCTCTAGGCGGGCGTGTGTTTCAGCGGCCTCGGCCTGGCGCTTCAGAGGCTTCAGCGAGCGGCGCGCCTCGCGCTCGACGTCGAGCACGCGGTCGAGGTTGTCGCGCGTCTTCTCGAGCTTCAGCTGCGCGCGGCGGCGGCGCTTGCGGTGTTTGCCCAGGCCAGCGGCCTCTTCGACCAGAAGGCGGCGCTCCTTCGGCTTGGAGGCGACGATCTCGTCGACCTTGCCCTGTGAGAGAACCGAGTGCATCTCCTTGCCCAGCCCTGTGTCGGAGAGCACTTCGATTACGTCGACGAGGCGGCAGCGGGCGCCGTTGATGCGGTACTCGCCATCTCCGTCGCGGCCGAGCCGGCGCGTGATCGAAAGCTCGCTGAAGCCCGAGTCGAGCGTGCCGTCGGAGTTGTCGAAGACAAGTTCGACCTCGGCGGCCGATGCCGAGGGAACGCCATCGGCGCCGCCCCACAGCAGGTCCTGCATCTGACCGCCACGCACGGCGCTGGGGCTCTGCTCGCCGAGCGCCCAGACGAGGCCGTCGGAGATGTTCGACTTACCCGAGCCGTTGGGACCGACGATCACGCTGACGCCGGGCCCGAACTCGAGCCTGGTCTTGGCGGGGAACGACTTGAACCCCTTGAGTTGGATCGCCTTCAGATACATGTGGTGTGAAGTCTTGGTTGCTGACGCTCAGTCGCCGATGCGCTCGTCGTCTAGGCGAAGCAGCGCGGCTCCGGCCGCGGCCTGCTCGGCCTCCTTCTTGGAGCGCCCAGTGCCCGTACCGTAACGTTCGCCTCGGATCTCAACTCCGCACACGAAGCGCATGTCGTGCGGCGGGCCTTCGCTAGAGATCAGCGTGTAGTGCGGCTTCTCACCGTGCCGCGCGAGCCGCTCCTGAAGGTGCGACTTGAAATCGACTGGATGATCCTGGGCCTCGGACATCTCGTGCGCGAAGGCCTCTACGACCGCTTCGGCGGTCTTCTGGTAGCCGTGCTGCAGGTAACACGCGCCGATCACGGCCTCGCAGATCGAGGCGAGCACGCGCTGGGCTGCCAGCAGCTCGTCGATCCGGATCTCGGCGTCGGCCGGCGCCCGATCGGTCAGCCGGCGCGGCACGTCGAGCTCGAGCGCGACGCGGGCACAGGCGGCGCCGCTGACGGCCTGGGCGCGGATCTTCGTGAGATCGCCGGCTGTGGCGTCGGCGAGACGCGGATAGAGATCGGTCGAGACGGCGAGCCCGAGCACGCTGTCGCCAAGAAACGCAAGCCGCTCGTAGGACTCGGCGCGGCGCTCGGTCCATGACGAGTGCGTGAAGACCTCGCGGTAGAGCTCGTCGTCGAGCCCTTCGAGCAGTTCAGTAAGCAGGGCCGCCCTCACGAGGCGGGAAGCCGCTCGGCGAGATAGTCGACCACCGAGCCGACCGTCGTCAGCTCGAGGGCAACCTCGTCGGGAATCGAGATGTCGTAACGGTCCTCGAGTTCCATGGCCAACTCGACGAGATGCAGCGAATCTGCATCCAGATCGTTCTTGAAGTGCGCGTCCATGCTGATCTTCCCGGCGTCGATCTCGAGCTCCTCCGAGAGAGTCTTGCTGAGCGCTTCGTAAATCTCGTCACGCGTCATTTGCGAGGCCAACCGTAACATCGGCAGTGGACGCGGCATGTTCATTGAGCTCAGCGATCGCGGCCGCCATGTGACCGGTCACGTCACCGGCCACCGAGTCTCGCGCCAGGCGCACGGCGGCGGCAATACCTGCCCTGGTGGACGAACCGTGCGCGACCACGGAGACTCCGCGAAGGCCGAGCAGCAAGGCGCCGCCGGTCGTGTTCGAGTCGACGCGTTCGCGCAGTTCGAGAAGCTTCGGTTTGGCCAGCATGCCGCCGACCTTGGAGACGGTCGACGACTTGATCGCCTCGACCAGCGCGAGCATGACCGCCGAGGCGGCGCCCTCGATCGACTTCAGAGCGATATTGCCGGTGAAGCCATCGGTGACGATCACATCGGTCGATCCGTTCGTGATGTCGCGCCCCTCGACGTTGCCGAGGAAGTTGAAACCGTGAGTGTTGTCGGGATCCGCCAGCAGCCGGCCGGCCTCGACTACGCGGTCGGTGCCCTTGCCGTCTTCCTCGCCGATCGTCAACAGCCCGACGCGCGGATTGGCGACACCGAGCACGCGCGCGCTGAACTGCGCTCCGAGATGGGCGAACTGGACGAGCAACTCGGCCGGCACTTCGACGTTGGCGCCGGCGTCGAGCAGCAGCGAGCGGCCGCCGCGGCCGTCGGGCAGAATCACAGCGATCGCCGGCCGCCGTACACCCTTGATGCGCTTCATATTGAAGAGCGACGCCGCAAGCACCGCTCCGGTCGGGCCGGCACTGACGAGCGCGTCGGCTTCGCCTGCGGCCACGGCCTTCGCGGCCACGACGATCGACGATTGCTTCCTGGCACGGACGCTGGTCGCCGGCTCATCGTGGTTGGTGATCTCGTCGGGCGCGTCGACAATCGCGATGTTGGCCGGGCGGCTGGAGCCGAGCGCGTCTTCGATCTCGGCCTGCGGGCCGAACAGCACGATGTCGATCCCTTCGGCGGCGACGATCTTCGCGCCGGCCACGACCTCGGCGATGCCGAGGTCTGCCCCCTGTGCGTCAAGTGCGATCTTCACGAGTGGAATTGTGCCATGCGAGCTGCCCGCGCCATGCGTAGCGCATCCGCCCGCGATGCGGACGGGCGATCGGCCAGACCGGCGACGGCGCTAGTCCTGGACTTCGACGGCCTCGCGGCCGGCGTAGAAACCGCACTCACCGCAGACACGGTGCGGCAGCTTGGGTGCGCTGCAGCGCGGGCACTCGTGCGTGTTCTTCGCGGTGATCTTGTGCTGCGAACGGCGCTTGGTGGTGCGCGAGTGGCTCTGTTTTTGCTTCGGAACGGCCATAACGAGTTCGGAAGGTTACCAGCCGCGGCGCTACAGCTCTAGCTCGCGCAGTTTCGCCCAGCGCGGATCGGGCGCGTGCTGCTCGCGCTGCTCAAGCTCCGCGACGTCCTGCTCGCCGGCGACGCCCAGCTCGAGCAGTTGCTCGTGAGTGCGGTCGCAGGCCGTGCATTGCCCATGCTCATCGAGCGGACCGGAGATCGACGGCGGCAGCGCCAGCCCGACGGCGTCGCGCACCAGCGCGGCGACGTTGAGCAGCTTGCCCTCCTCGACGTAGTCGCTGGCGAGTTCTCCGTCGAGCGCCGGCTCGTGCACCTCTGAGTGGTCGATCTTCAGTGCCAGGCCGAAGTCGTCGGAGCAGCGCATGCAGGGGCCTTCTATCTGGGGCTTCGCCCGTACGCGAACGACGAAGCCACTGGTAGTGCGACTGGCGTCGACCAGCACGGGCAGCGGGTCGTCGGCCAGTGAATAGTGCTGATGGCCGAACACGAACTCGCCGACCCGCACCGCGATCTCGAAGCGGCTACCGCCACCGGGCTTCAGCCCCATGCGATCGAGGTCGAGCTGGTCGGTCAACGGTGGCATACCGTCGAATCTAGCGCCCGCGCCGCGGGCCGAACGCAGTCGGGGCGCGAATCGGTTAGCGTGCTCGTCGATCAGCAGGCAACCAAGTTTTCGCTCCGCGCGAAAGGAGTGTGCATGTCCTTCGACCTCATCCACCGTGACGACTTCGAGCGCAACGGCAACTGGGCACTGGTGCGCCGCTCGCTCGGCGTCGACGCATTTGGCATCAACCTCGTCACGATTCCGGCCGGAGAGTCGATCCCCGAGCACGACGAGGTCGACCGGGATCAGGAAGAAGTCTTCGTCTTTCTGTCGGGCGAGCCCGAGATGGTCGTCGATGGCGTCAAGACATCGGCCCCGCCGGGCACGTTTTGCCGACTGGACCCCGAACACAAGCGGACGGTCGTCAACGATGGCAACTCGCCGGCCGACGTGCTGATCGTCTCGGCGCCCCGCACGAGCGGCTACACAGACATGGGCTGGGGCTGAGCGAAAGCGCCTACTTCGAGAGCTTCGCTTTGCCGGTCTTACCGGCCGTTGCCTTGTAAGTCACTTCGACCTTCACCTTGAGCGTCACGCCACCGCCGCCGGCGAGACGCTTGCGCACGCGCTTGAGCTGCGACTTCGAGAGCTTGAGCGTGATCCGCTGAGAGCCCTCACGACCCTTCAGCGCCACTGGCTTCAGCTTGATCGTCCGTCTGCCGAGCGCGAGTGTTGCAACCACCCGGCAGTCCTCGGAGCACTCGGCGGCCAGTTTCAGCTTCGTGGCGGCCTTCAGTCGCTTCTTGAGCGTCAGAACGACGACCGGACTGCTCGCATCGACCGTGAAGGATGACGAGTCCGAGCCCGTGTTGCCGGCGGCGTCGGTACACGTGACGGTGACGGTGTGCGGACCGACAGCCTGCGCCGGCAGGCTGCTGCCATTGACTACGTCACAGCTCGGGGCTGGGTCGATCGCGTCGTTGACGGCGTAAGCGACGACCGGCGTGTCGTCGGTTGTCGAACCGCTTGGGGTCGTGATGTCCACCACCGGTCCGGCGGTGTCGACCGTGAAGTTCGCCGTCGCGGAGCCACTGTTGCCGGCGTCGTCGGTGCATGTGACGGTGACGGTGTGCGCGCCGTCGGCCTGCGCCGGCAGGCTGCTGCCGTTGACCACATCACAACTGGGTGACGAATCGATCGCGTCATTGACCGTGTAGGCCACCGGTGGCGTGTTGTCTGAGGTCAGACCATCGGGGGCGGAGACGCCGACAACGGGGGCCGTGGTGTCGACTGTGAAGTTCGCCGTCGCGGAGCCGTTGCCGCGCAGGTTCGTGCAGGTCACGGTGGCCGTTTGGGGACCGTCGGTGTACGGCCCGAGATCCGTGCCGTCACCGAGGTCGCAACTCGCCGCCGCGTCGCTGACGATGTAGTCGAGCGGCGGCGTGGCGTCGCTCGTTACCGAGGCGGCCGAGGGTGCGACGATCTGCACGGTCGGCGCGTCGCCGAAGCGCTGAACGCGGTCGTTCTCGCGGTCCGCGACCCACAGGTAGCCGTTCGGGTCGAACGAGATGAATGCCTGATAATTGAACTCCGACGCGTCGCGCCCGCGCTGGCCGAACTTGGACACGAACACGAACCCGGGCGTCAGGCGCTGCACGCGGTAATTCCATGAATCGGCGACGTAGAGATCGCCGCTGACGGGGTCGACATCGATGTCGCTGGCGTAGTTGAAGGCGCCATCGACCGTCGAACCGGCCCATGTGTGCGGACCCGACTGGGCAAGAAACGCGCCCGTGCCATCGAACTTCTTGATCCGCTGGGACTGCTGGTCTACGACGAAGACCTCGGTGCCCGCCGAGTTGACGGCAATGCCGTCGTTGTACTGAAAGTCGGCGTTGTTGTCGCCGACACCTTGCTGGCCCCACCGTGTGATGTACGTGCCATCGGCCGCGAATTTCGCGACTCGCCGATTGCCACCGTCGGAGACGTAGACGTTGCCGGCACCGTCGATGTCGAGATCGCGCGCGTAGGAGAGCTTGCCGAACGCACCCACGTCGGACCACTGCGACACGTAAACCCCGCTGGATGAGAATCGCTGCACGCGCGAGGTGTCTGCGTCACCAGCCTCGTTCGAGTATTCGAGAACATAGATATCGCCGCTCGGCGCGCGCGCCACGCCGCCGAGCTGGCCGAACTCACCGTTACCGGTTCCGGTGCTCCCCCAAACGTGGAGCTGCGCGCCCGAGGCTGAGACGTGCTGGACACGATGATTGCTCACATCGGTCACGTAGACGCTGCCGTCGGGGGCAGCGGCGACGCCTTGCGGGGAGCTGAACTGCCCTGTGCCGTCTCCCCTCGTGCCCCACGCCTCCACGCCGGTGGGGGTGCTGTTGGCATTGGAGAACCGCTGGATGCGATAGTTGCCGGGGTCGACGACGTATGCGTTGTGGGCCGAGTCGACATAGATGCCCGACGGCGACGACAGATCGCCGAGGGCGCTACCTGGAGTAAGCGTGGCCTCTGGACCCCACTTTCCGAGGAACGTGCCCGTAAGCGAAAAGCGCTGGATGCGGTGGTCGAAGTAGTCGTTGCTCACGTAGACCTCGTTCGGCGAAGCGGACTTGTCGACGAAGATGCCCAACGGCGCGACGAAATTGCCGTCTCCGGAGCAGTTGCAGCCCCACTTGCCGGCGAAGGCGTGCGTAGTCGGCGCGAAGTACTGGACGCGGTAATTGAGACGGTCGACCACGTACACGGCTCCGTCGCTGGCCACCGAGATTCCGTTCGGCTTGTTGAACTGGCCGTTTCCGGAGCCTGCCGTGCCCCACTGCCCGGAGTAGACCCCAGCGTCTGTGAAGTACTGAACGCGATTGTTGTTGATGTCTGTCGCGTAGACGACGCCGGAGCCATCGACTGTTACGCCGCCGATGTAGTTGAACTGCCCGTCTCCGGCGCCCGATCCCCCGACCTGGCCTAAGTAGCCACCGCTCTGGTCGAACCGCTGCAGCCTGTTATTGCCCGAGTCGGAGACCCATACGTCGCCGGTCGTCGGGCTGACGGCGACACCGTTGGGGTAACTGAACTCACCGTTGGCCGAGCCCTGGCTGCCCCATTCGAGAATGAACTCGCCGCTCGAACTGAACTTGAGGATTCGGAAGTTCTGGCTATCAGTCACAAAGAACTCACCGGTCGCGGCCCGCGCTATGCCTTGCGGGGCATCGAGCTGCAGCAGATTGCCGCTGGTGCCGCCGCCATGCATGTTGAGGCCACCGACATAGCCGAAGCTGGCGCCGGCCGTCGGCGCGCTTGCGAGCGCGCCCAGCGCGATCACGGAAGCGAACAGCAGAAGCTTGTTGAGTACGGAAGCGCGCATGGCCGACGTCCTTGTCCTCGATCCCCCGCCGAACCGGCGGCTGCGCCTAAGTCTAGGTGCCGCCGGCGAGGCGACCTGGACGGCTAGCGGATCTCGGCCTCTTCGCGATCGCGGCCGGCGAGGCGGTCGCGGCCACGCTGCACGGCGGCGAGGAACTTCTCGAGGTTCACTTCGAGCGTGTTGAGGATGTCGTCGGCGTAGTCCTCGGCGCCGAGGCGGATTTCACGCTCGCGGGCGCGGGCCTCTTCGATGATGTCCTCGGCGTGGTTCTCGGCCTGCTTGACGACCTCTTGCTCGCTGACGAGGCGCTGCTGCTCGTCGTGGCCTTCCTTGACGATGCGTTCGGCCTCGCGCTTGGCTTCGGCGAGCATCTCTTGACGCTCTTTCACGATCCAGCGGGCCTGCTTGATCTCTTCTGGGATCGTGGCGCGCATCTGGTCGAGAAGGTCGTAGATCTCCTCTTTGTCGACGCGCACGTTGTCGGACAACGGGAACGGCTTCGCGTTGTGAATCAGGTCATCGAGCTTGTCGATCAGTACGAGGACGTCCACGGAAATACCCCTTCAGAAGAAAGTTGGTCTTGCAGAAACTAACGGGTCACGAGCTCGTCTGGCTCTTCAGGGCTTCAGCCAAGCGTACGGCCACATGCGGCGGAACCATCTCGTCGACGGTGCCACCGAAGCGCACCATCTCCTTGATTCCGCTCGAGCTGACGAAGCTGTACATCGGCGAGGCCATCATGTAGACGCTCTCGACCTCGGGTGCCATCGAGCGGTTGAGCTGGTTCATCTCGAACTCGTATTCGAAGTCGGAGATCGCCCGCAAGCCCTTGAGGATCACGCTTGCTCCGACCTCGCGGGCGAGGTCGACGACGAGGATGTCGAACTTGACGACCTCCACGTTCGGCACATCCGTGAGCGACTGCTCGATCAGTGCGATGCGCTCGTCGGCGTCGAACAGCGGCGCGTTCTTTCGTACCGAGGCATTGACGACGGCGACAACGACCTTGTCGAAGATCTTCGCGCCGCGGCGGATGATGTCGAGGTGTCCATAAGTGACCGGGTCATACGAACCCGGGCAGACCGCGATGCGGCCGGCGTATCCGTTGCTCTGGGCTTCCATGTGGTCTGTGCCGTTCTAGTCCTGGTTGCTGTACGTCTCGTCGCTTGGGGCCTGCAGGATCCGTAGCAGCGTATCGCCATATCGCCGCTCCGACAGCAGGCTGAAGCCGGTTTGTGAGGCTTCTTGCGGGGCTTCTTCGAGCATCAATGGTGACCGCCGGTCGCACTCCGCGACGATCCGCGCGCCGGGCGCGAGCAACGGTGAGAGCGCCGCGGCCAGCGGATCGCTGAGATTTTCGGCATCGGCGTAGGGCGGATCGAGCAGCACCAGGTCGAAGTGCTCGGCGTATGCGGCGCGGCGCAGGTAGTCGAGCGCGTCGCCACCGGAGACCGTCGTGCGACCGGCCTGACCGTCCTCGCCGGCGACGACCTCGAGATTGCTGCGCAGCACCGCTCGCATGCGACTGTCGCGCTCGACGAAGACGACGTACGCCGCGCCGCGCGAGAGCGCCTCGATGCCCAATGCTCCAGTACCGGCGAAGAGGTCGAGCACGCGCAACCCGTCGACTGGGCCGAGGATCGAAAACAGCGCCTCGCGGACCTTGTCGGAGGTAGGCCGCGCCGCACCGCCTTTCGGGCCGGCCAGCCGGCGGCCCTTGAACTGGCCGGCGACTACGCGCATTCTCTGCCCCCGAACACCTTCATAGACGTTGCCACCCGGAGCAGCCTACGCAGCGCCAGTTCGAACGCGCGGCTTTCCGGGGTGTCCCGCCGGGTCGCGTTTGATGCCTACGCCGGTATCGGGTCGATCTCGTCGCCGTAACGGGCGATCACGGTCGCGCGCAGTAGGTCGAGAGTTGGGTCTTCGAGGGATGGGTGGATCTGAAGCAGTTGGCGGGCGGCAGTGGCGGCGCGTTCGAGCAATGGGTTGTCGTCGGGCAACACGGCTACTCGAAAGCGCGGTAGGCCACTTTGGCGGGTGCCGAGCTCCTCGCCTGAGCCACGCAGTTCGAGGTCGACCTGCGCGAGCTTGAAGCCGTCACGTTCGCTCGCGACCGCGCGCAGGCGGCGACTCGCCGGCGCGCCGAACAGCAGGCAAACAGACGTGTGCCCGCCGCGCCCGATCCGCCCGCGCAGCTGGTGCAGCTGAGAGATGCCGTACCGCTCCGCGTCTTCGATCACCATCGCGACGGCGTTGGGCACGTCGACGCCGACCTCGACGACGCTTGTTGCGACCAGCACATCGGTAGACCCGTCCTTGAAGGCAGCCATTGCGGCCGACTTCTCTGCCGCGCTCAGCTGACCGTGCAACAGGCCGACGCGGAAGTCTTTGAACTCGCCGGTCGCCAGCCGCTCGGCCTCGGTCGTCGCCGCACGGGCCTGAAGCTCCTCGCTCTCGCTGACCAGCGGGCAGACGACGTACGCCTGGCGGCCGGCACGCAGCTGCTCGCGCACCTCTTCGTAGGCCGCGGCTCGCTGCGCGTCGCCGACGATCCGCGTCTCGATCGGTTTGCGACCGAGCGGCAGCTCTGTGATCCGCGTGAAGTCGAGGTCGCCGTACCCGGTCAGGGCCAGCGTGCGCGGGATCGGCGTGGCCGTCATGTGCAGTACGTGAGGCACCCGATCGCCCGGCGCCTTGGCGTCGAGCGCCGCACGCTGGCGAACGCCGAAGCGGTGCTGCTCGTCGACGACCGCGAGCGCGAGCGAGCGAAACTCGACCGTCGGCTCGATCAGCGCATGAGTGCCGACGATCAGCGGCAGTTCGCCGGTCGCCAGCCGGGCCAGGATCTCGCGGCGGCGAGCGGCCGGCGTGGAGCCGGTCAGCAGGGCGATCGGCGTCTCGGGCAGCATTGCATCGAGCGTGGCGAAGTGCTGTTCGGCGAGCGTCTCCGTGGGAGCCATAAGCGCGGCCTGGCATTCGTTCTCGGCCGCGCGCAGCATCGCGGCCAGCGCCACCACCGTCTTGCCCGATCCGACTTCGCCCATCAGCAGGCGCTGCATCGGCAACTCTGCCGCCAGATCGGCGTCGATCTCGGCGATTGCGGCGCGCTGATCTGCAGTCAGCTCGAACGGCAAGCGCTCGAGCCAGCGAGCGACGATGCCGTCGCGGGCCGCGAGCGGCGTGGCCGATCGACCGCTGACCCGGCGATGACGGCGCATACCGAGCGCGAGCTGCTGCTGTAACAACTCTTCGAACGCGAGCCGCTCGCGAGCGGCTGCCGCCGTGGCGGGGTCGCGGGGAAAGTGCATCTCGGCGAGCGCCGAAGGCCGATCGAGCAGCCGTTCGGCTGCGCGCATCCGGCCCGGCAAGGGCTCGACGCAGTTGAGTTCCATGCCGCGCTGCGCGGCGATCAGCTCGCGGAGGCGCTGCGACTTCAGTCCTTCGGTTCCCGTATAGACGCCGACCACCGCCAGGCCGACGGCACCCTGCGGGGGTGGCGCGGCGGGCAGGCTGACGGCAGTCTCGCCCGCGATCGCGGGCGCGAGGACGCTGTGCTCGCGAACCTGTAGCGCCCCGCTCTTTACCTTTCCGAACAGCCGCAGGCGGGTGCCGGGCGTGAGCTGTTTGGCCAGATACGCCTGGTTGAACCAGACTGCCTTTGCCGAGCCGGTCGCGTCGGCGACACGCGCCTCGACGATGCGGAAGTTGCGCCGCCGGGTCGGTCGCAGCTGGATCGACTGCACGACGACCTCGACGGTCGCCTCGTCGCCACCTTTCAACGCCGCCACCGCCTTGGCGGCGCGAAACTCGTGTCCGGCCGGTACGTGCTCGAGCAGGTCGCCGACGGTCTCGATGCCTAGCGTCTGCGCCGACTCAGCCTGGCGCGAAGGCAACTTCAGAGGTGCGCGAAGGAGGCTTGGGCGTGGCGCGCGAACGGGTGCGCCGAGCAGCGCTTCGCGGTTGACCGGTTCGCCGCCGAGCGAACGCGGCAGCGCCCGAGACTCCGAGGCGGTCATTCCGCCGAGATCAACCACCACCAGTTCGGCTGCCCTCCATCGAGCAACTCTAACTCCGCCGCGGGCGGCGCGAGACCGCGCACTTGATCGCCGCTCAGCGGAGCGCCCTCGCCGGCGATGCAGGTCATCAGCTCGGCGTTCTCGCCGAGCCGGTCGAAGACTTCGCGCAGTGTCTGCTCGGGCTCGCCCCAGGCGATCAAGTCCTCATCGATGAAGCCGACGGCGTCGCCCTTACGGAAGCGTCCATCGGCGTCGTCGCGCGCGGCCGGCGCGACGCCGCCGGCCTTCACGGCCGCGAGCGCCGAGACCATCGAGGCGGCGTTGTCGACCGCGGCTGCGCCGGGATTGAGCGCGAGCGCCGCCGAAAGCCCGGCCTGCTGGCTGGTCGTCGGCACGACCGCGGCCGGCTTTTCAGCCAATCCGACGGCACGCTCGGCGGCCATGATCACGTTGCTCGAGTTGACGAGCACGACCACCTCTTGCTCGGGAGCCGAGTCGATCGCCGCCAACAACTCCTCGGTGCTGGGGTTGAGCGTCTCGCCACCGTCGACGACGGTCGCGCCCAGCTCGCGGAAGAGCTGTGCGATTCCGGTGGCGCTGACAACCGCAACGACGCCGCAACGGCCGCGTGCTTGCTCTGGCGTGGCGACGACCGCGTCGCCGGCGCCATTTCCGGCGGCCAGGCGCGCGTTTCGCGCGGCGGTCATCTCATGCATGTCCTCGAGCTCGACGTCTACGACCTCGCCGAACTCCTCGAACAGCGACATCGCCTGCTTCGGCTCGTTGGTGTGAATGTGCACGCGCAAGGTCGTGTCGTCGCCGACGACCAGCACCGAGTCGCCGAAACGTTCGAGGTCGGCGCGGAAACGGCCCGCTTCGAGCTGATCGCCGGTCACGGCGAAGTTCGTGCAGTAGCGGAACATCTCGGATGTGTGGTGCTCGCCACCGAGCCCGCTCGGGGCCTCGTGATGGCGCACGCGTTCGATCGCCTCCCCATCGCCAGACAGGGCAGCGAGGATGCCGGACATGATCACGACCATGCCGTAGCCACCCGAGTCGACGACGCCGTTTTCCTTCAACAACGGCAGCAGCTCGGGGCCACGGTCGACCGACTCTTCGCCAACCCTGACCGCGCCGAGCACCAACTCGGCGAGCGCGCGGTCCTGGAGGTCGTCGTCGACGCTCTCGTCGAACTGGGCCTCGGAGTGCGCGACGAGATGCGAGACGCGGTGCGCGATCTCGCGGATCACGGTGAGCATCGTGCCCTCTTGCGGTTCGCGAACCGAGCTGTAGGCGGCGTCGGCCGCGCGACCGAGAGCACTGGCCATCAGCGCCGGATCGATGCGCTGACCGGGCCGTGACGCCAGCTCCTCCGCGAGCCCGCGCACGATCTGCGAGAGGATCACGCCGCTGTTTCCGCGCGCGCCGAGCAGGGCCGCACGGGTGACGGCATGGACGATCTCGTTACGGCCGATCTCGTCGATCGGGCGGCCGTCGGTCGTCATGTCGTCGAGCGCGTCGAGCACGGCGCGCAGCGTGCGCGCCATGTTGTCGCCGGTGTCGCCATCGGCGACCGGGAAGACGTTGAGATCGTTGATCTCCTGGCGGCGCGCTTCGAGCGCCTCGCAGGCGGACTCGACGATCCTGCGGAATCTGATCAGTGAGGGGTCTGGCAAAGCGGGTCCAGGGTACACGCCGGGCACGGCGAAAAACGGCCGAAGCGGACCATCGTCCGCAACACAACCGGCCTTGCGTGCCCTAAAGCGAGTCTTCCAGCGCCCTCGCCAGATCGGTGTATTCGAACTCGAAGCCCGTCTCGCGCAGGCGCGCGCTGTCGACGCGCTGACTGGCCAGCAGCATCTCGTCGGCCATGTCGCGCATCGCGAGACGCATCGCGAAAGCCGGCGCCGGAACGAACGCCGGCCGGCGTACGGACTTCGCGAAAACCTTCGTGAACTCGGCGTTCGTGACCGGCTCGGGCGCGGCCACGTTGTACGGACCGGAAAGCCGCTCGTTGTCGATCGCCTGGAGAAACGCGCGCACGACGTCTTCGAGCGCGACCCAGCTCCACCACTGCCGGCCGCTGCCAATGCGTCCGCCGCCGCCGAACTTGAACAGCGGCTTGAGCGGTCCGAGCATGCCTCCGCCGCGACCGAGTACAAGCCCGATTCGCAGCGCGACCGTGCGGATGCCGGCGTCCCTCGCCGGCTCGGCCGAGTCCTCCCAGACGCGCACGACCTCGGCCAGAAAACCCTCGCCGTTGCCGTCGGCCTCGGTGATCACATCGTCGCCGCGATCGCCATAGAAGCCGATCGCGCTCGAAGAGACAAACACCGACGGCCGCAGCTGCGCCGCGGCCTCGGCCAGCAGCGTCGTGCCTGCGCGACGACTCTCGATGATGCGGCGCTTCTTGGCGTTCGTCCAAAGGCCGGCGATCGGTTCGCCGGCGAGGTGCACCATCGCGTCGACACCGGCCAGAGCCTGCGGATCGAGCTCGCCGGCCGCAGGATCCCAGTGAACACGGCCCTCGGCCGACTCCCCGCGAGTCAGTTCGATCACCTCGTCGCCACGCAGGCGAAGCGCTGCGCACAACGGAATCCCGATGAAACCGCTGGCGCCGCTGACGAGTATCTTCCGGCCGGCCATGCGCCGACCCTAAAGCACTCGCGACAGAAACGCTTTGGTCCGCTCCTGCCGCGGGTTCTCGAGCACCTCGCGTGGCGGACCGTACTCGACGACGACTCCATCGTCCATGAACACCAGTGAATCGCCGGCTTCGCGCGCGAAGCCGATCTCGTGTGTCACGACGACCATCGTCATGCCGTCGGCCGCCAAACGGCGCATGACCTCGAGCACGTCTCCGACGAGTTCTGGATCGAGCGCCGAGGTGGGCTCGTCGAAGAGCATCAACTTCGGGTGCATCGCCAGCGCCCGGGCGATCGCCACTCGCTGCTGCTGGCCGCCCGAGAGCTGCGCCGGGTAGGCGCCGGCGCGCTCGGCTAGACCGACGCGCGCGAGCATCTCGCGCGCCTCGACGAGCGCCTGCTCGCGCTGCACCCCTTTGACCCGCGTCGGCGCCAACGCGACGTTGTCGATCGCGGTCATGTGCGGAAAGAGGTTGAAGCGCTGGAAGACCATCCCGATCTCAGCGCGCTTGCGCGCAATCTCAGACTCCTTCAACTCGTAGAGCTTGTCGCCGTGCTGGCGGTAGCCCACGAGTTCGCCATCGACCCACAGCTCTCCCCCGTCGATCCGTTCGAGGTGGTTGATGCAGCGCAAAAACGTTGACTTCCCCGACCCGGAAGGGCCGAGCAGGCACATCACCTCGCCGGGGAGCACCTCGAGATCGATCCCCTTAAGCACCTGGCTGCGCCCGTAGTGCTTGAGCACTCCCCTGGCCTCGACCATCGGCGTGGCGACGGCGCTCACGCCTCCCCCTCGCTCGCCGGGCGGCGATGCCGGAAGAGATTTCTGAAGACGTACTCGATCCGACTCGGCGGCACGTAGCGCGAAGAGCCCCGCGCGAAGTAGCGCTCCAGGTAGTACTGGCCGACGGTGAGCACGGTGGTGAACGCGAGGTACCAGATGCTCGCCACGACCAGCAACTCGATCGTTTTGTAGTTACGCGCGTAGATCAGCTGCGCGCTGTAGAGCAACTCCGCGTAGGCGATCACGCTGACCAGCGAGGATGTCTTCAGCATCGAGATCGTCTCGTTTCCGGTCGGCGGAACGATTACGCGCATCGCCTGCGGCAGCACGATGCGGCGCATCGTCTGCATGCGTGAGAGCCCAAGCGCCTTGGCGGCCTCCTCCTGCCCCTCGTCGACCGAACCGATACCTGCGCGCACGATCTCGGCCATGTACGCACCCTCGTTGAATCCGAGACCGAAGATCGCCGCGACGATCGGCGGAATCAGGTCCTTGGACGAGCCGCCGACCAGCTCTGGCCCGCCGAACGGGATGCCGATCGAGACGTGCGGATAGATCGACGCCAGGAAGAACCAGAACAGCAGCTGCACCAGCACCGGCGTGCCGCGGAACAGCCAGATGTAGAACCAGCTGGCACCCGAGACCAGTGGATTGGGCGACAGCCACATCACCGCGAGCACGACGCCAAGCACGATGCCCATGAGCATCGCCACGGCGGTGAGCATGAGCGTGACCATCAACCCGTCGACGATCTGCTCCGAGAACAGGTACTCGCCGACTACGTCCCAGTCGAGTCGCGCCTCGGTGGCAAGCGACCAAAGGGCGTTTGCGGCGAAGACGGCGACCAGCGCCGCGGTCACCCAGCGCCAGGGATGGCGGACCGGCACGGCCTTGACGGGTTCAGACCCGTGGGTCAAACCTCAAGGCTCCATGCCGGTCACTGGCATCCTCGACTCACGCGCTACTCGATGCCGTCGTTGATCTTCGGCTCATCGATCGCGCCATCGGACTGACTCCACCGCTCGAGCACCGCCGTGTACTGGCCACCGGACTGAAGCGCCTTGACTGCCGCAAGCACGGCCTCGGTTAGGCCCGAGTCCTTGTTGACGGCAACGCCGTAGGGCGCCTCGTTGTACTGCTCGCCGGTTTCTTTGAGCTTTCCGTCTGACTGCTGGACGGCATAGACGACGGTTGGGGCATCGGCGAAGGCCAGGTCGGCGCGACCGCTTGTGAGCGCGAGGTTGACCTGGTCCTGGCCGGTGAAGACCTTCGCGTCGACCGGCTGCTGACCATCGGCTTCGCACTTCTTCGATTGGGCCTCGGCGTCGTCGGCCTGGGTCGTGCCCTTCTGCACGGCGACGGTCTTGCCGCAGAGGTCGGCGAGTCCGCTGACCTCGACGGGTTCGGCGGTGGTCGTGTAGAACTTCGTGCCGGCGGAGAAGTAGGTGACCATGTCGACCGTCTTCTCGCGCTCCTTGGTGTCAGTGAACGACGACATTGCGATGTCGTACTTGCCGGCGGCGAGCCCGGGCAGGATCGCGTCGAAGGTGACGTTCTCGAGCTTGGCGTCGAGACCCATCACGTCGCCGATCAACTTCGCGAGGTCTGCGTCCATGCCGACGATCGTCTTGCCGTCGTCATCGAAGAACTCGTTTGGCGGATAGGTGGCGTCGAGCGCAACTGTCAGTTCGCCCTTGTCCGCGATCGCGGCCGGCACAAGCGCGGCGACGGCATCGTCCTTTTCCGCGGCGATCGACGCCGGAATGCCGCTCGTGCCTCCTTTCTCGTCGGAGGTGTCTTCCTTGTCGTCGCCACAGCCGGCAAACGCGGCAAGCGCAGCGGCGAGCACGAGGATTGTCGAAAGTCGGATGATCGCGGCCATGCGGCCGCTCGTCTGCTTCAACATGAAGTTCTCAGCCTTTCGTCGTGGCCGACTTCCGTTCCGGCGATTGATGCCACGAATCTACAGGTAGACACGACGGCCACGGCGCAGCGCAGCGAACAAAAGGGAGCGGACTATATGAACCGTGGCCGATCGGCCGGGGCCGAGCGCCGGCCGGCGCGGCGCGCGCCTTAGACGGCCTTAGTGACCTTGCCGGCCTTGATGCAGCGCGTGCAGACGTAGGCGCGGCGCGGCGTCTTGCCGTCGAGCACGCGGATCTTCTGCAGGTTCGGGTCGAAGCGTCGCTTGGTCGCGACCATCGAGTGGCTGCGCGACTGTCCGAAGGACGGACCCTTTCCACATGAAATGCAAACCTTTGCCATAACGGGCGCGAATGGTAGCGGGTGTCCGCTGTGCGGCTGCGATTCCTCGTCTACTCGACGTCGTCGAGGCGGTCGCGCAGCGCGGCCATGTGCATGATCGCCTTCGCCGCGTGGGCGCCCTGGTCGCGCTTGCCGCCCCCCGTGCGGGCCAGCGCCTGGTCCATGTTCTCGACCGTCAGTACGCCGAATGCGCACGGAACGCCGGTGTCGAGCTGCACGTCCTGGATGCCGCGCGCGGCCTCTGAGCAGACGAAGTCGTAGTGGTCGGTCTCGCCGCGAATCACCGCGCCAAGGCAGGCGACGCCGTCGTAGCGACCGCTCTCGGCCAGGTACAGGGCGGCGAGCGGCAGCTCGAAAGCTCCCGGCACGTTGAACTTCTCGACGGCCCCGGCAGGCACGCCGGCTTCGGCAAAGGCATTCATAGCGCCGCTGACGAGGCGCTCGGCGAGATCGGCGTAGAAGTCGCCGACGACGATCGCCCAGCGGCCGACGGACGGGTCGTAGCTCATGAACCCGAGCCTTCCTGGTCATCCGGCGCCGGGGCGACCCCCAGGTCGCGGACGTGCTCCTCGTGCACCATCTCCTCGTCGAAGGCGAGCCCCTGGTGGTGTAAGACGTGGCCCATGCGGTCGCGCTTGGTGCGCAGGTAGTCCAGGTTGTGTTCGTTCGGCGGCGCCTCGATCGGCACCTGGTCGCTGACCGACAGGCCGTAACCCTGCAGGCCGATGATCTTCTTCGGGTTGTTGGTCATGATGCGGATGCTCGTCAGACCGAGGTCGACCAGCATCTGAGCGCCCGTGCCGTAGTCGCGCAGATCGGCCGGCAGGCCCAGCTCTAGGTTGGCCTCGACGGTGTCGCGGCCCTCGTCTTGCAGCGAGTAGGCCTTCAGCTTGTTGAGCAGGCCGATGCCGCGGCCCTCCTGGGCGAGGTAGAGCAGCACCCCTGTGCCCTCGCGCTCGATCATGCCCAGCGCCAGATGCAGCTGATTGCCGCAGTCGCAGCGCATCGAATGGAAGACATCGCCGGTCAGGCATTCCGAGTGGACGCGCACCAGCACATCCTTTGCCCCGTCAACCTCGCCCTTGACGAGCGCGACGTGGTGGCTGCCGTCGATCAGCGAGCGGTAGCCGACGACGTCGAACTCGCCGAACTCGGTCGGCATCTTCGCCTCGGCGACGCGTTCGACGAGCTTGTCGTGGCGGCGGCGGTATTCGATCAACTGCGCGACGGTGATCATCTTCAGGTCGTGCTTCTTCGCGTACTCGACGAGATCGGGAACGCGCGCCATCGTGCCGTCCTCGTTCATGATCTCGCAGATCACGCCGGCCGGCCTCAGGCCGGCGAGGCGGCCGAGGTCGACGGCGGCCTCGGTCTGACCGGAGCGCTCGAGAACGCCGCCGGGCTTGGCCTTCAACGGAAAGACGTGGCCGGGCTGCACCAGATCGCGCGGGCTGCTTTCGGGGTCGACGGCCACCTGGATCGTGCGCGCGCGGTCGGCGGCGCTGATTCCGGTGGTCACGCCCTCACGCGCCTCGACGCTGACCGTGAACGCCGTGCCGAAGCCGGATTCGTTCTTCAGCGCCATCAGGTTCAGACCGAGTTCGTCGCAACGTTCGGGGCTGAGCGCCAGGCAGATCAGGCCGCGCCCCTCCTTGGCCATGAAGTTGATCGCTTCGGGCGTGGCGAACTCGGCGGCAAGGGTGAGATCGCCCTCGTTCTCACGGTCCTCGTCGTCGCAGACGATGACCATCTTGCCCTCGCGGTAGTCGGCGAGCGCTTCCTCGATTGAGCTGAAGGGGGAATTTGAGTCGGGCATAGGGCTGCGAGCCGCGCTACTTGTGCCGCAGCAGGCGCTCAACGTGCTTGGCGAGGATGTCCACCTCGAGATTCACGCTGTCGCCGATGGCTCGGCTTCCGAGGGTAGTGCGTTCGAGTGTCTCGGGAATGAGCGAAACCTCGAGCCAGTCGTCGCCACAGTCGCTGACGGTCAGGCTGACGCCGTCGATCGCGATCGAGCCCTTCTCGACGACATAACGCGCCAGGTCGCCGGGCAGCGTTACGCGAACTACGCGAGCGAAGCCGTCGTCGCGGGCCAGGGCGACCTTGCCGACGCCATCGACGTGACCCTGCACGATGTGACCGTCGAGCCGATCGCCGACCGCCAGGGGCAACTCGAGATTGACCGTGTGACCAGGCTGAAGCTCGGACAGGGCCGTGCGGTCGAGCGACTCGTTCATGACGTCGGCGCTGAAGCTGTCGGGTGTCAGGCGAGTGGCCGTCAGGCAGACGCCGTTGACCGCGATCGAGTCGCCCGGGCCAAGGCCGGGCGCAAGCTCTGTCTTGATCGCGATCACCGCGCCGGCCTCGCCGCGGTCGACCGCGGTAACGGCGCCGGAGTGCTCGATCAACCCGGTGAACATGTGACTAACGGTAGGCGACCGCAAAGGCCGGCCGCCGGGCGGCGGGCTCTACCACTCGCGCATGCGCGCCGTGATCAGCAGGTCGTCGCCGACCCGGTCGCACTGGACCGCCAGCGCGCGGTACGCGTCGGCGATCTTCTCGACGCCCGAGCCCTCGACGGCGGCACGAGCCTGCTTTCCGCCCAGCACGATCGGTGCCACGAAAGTCGTCATGTAGTCGACCTCGCCGGCCTCGAAGAACGCGCCGGCCAGGTGCGGGCCGCCCTCGAGCAGCAGCGACTGGATCTTGCGCTGGCCAAGTTCGTTCAGCGCCGAAACGACGCGCGCGGCTTCGTTCTCGCCCGAGGCGACGATCACATCGACGCCGACGGCCTCGAGCTGGTTCATCGCCTCGCGCGGTGCGCCGCGACTGGCGACGACGATCACGGGCACCTCACGGGCGCTCTGAACGATCGCACCGTCGATCGGCAGCCGGGCCTCGCTGTCAAAGATCACGCGAATCGGCTGGCGCTCGAAGAACTCGCCCTCGGGACGCGCCGTCAACTGCGGGTCGTCAGACAAGGCGGTGCCGATGCCGACGGCGATCGCGTCGACCTGCACCGGTCTTGGCGTGCTTGCGAAACGGTTGGTTGATCAACCGGGCCTTGGCCGACAACTCGCCTTGCGCGTGGTCGACCGCGATGCCCTCGTCGCGCAGGATGCCCGGACCGCGACCCGAGGCCTTCTCGGTCGGATCGTCGCTGGCGTACACGACTCGCGCGATTCCCGCCTCGATGATCGCCTGGGTGCAGGGCGGCGTCTTGCCCTCGTGTGCGCATGGCTCGAGCGATACGTAAATCGTGGCGCCGGTCGTGTCCTTGCTGCACGACTCGATCGCGATTCGCTCGGCGTGGGGCCCGCCGTACTCGTGGTGATAGCCGCGGCCGAGCACTTCGCCGTCCTTTACGACGACGGCTCCGACTACGGGATTCGGGCTGGTGCGCCCGCGCCCGCGCTCGGCCAGCTCGAGCGTCTCCTCGAGATACGAGACGTCTTGGTCGGTCAACGTCGCCTGATTCATCTGTTCCTCTCCGGCGCGCGGGGCGTGGGGTACTCCGTCGCGCAATGTGTCCGTTACCGAAGGGTAGTCCCGTGGCCTGCCAGCGGCTACGCCTAAACCTGCGCCAAACCGTCCTCAGAATGCCGTAAGGGCCTGCTCAGCGGATAAGATCGCTGCTTCTGAGGCCGGCGCGCGGCGCGCTCGGCTGCATACGAGATCACCCGAAACGCGATCCCCCGCACTCGCGTACGCCGCCAGAGAGAGTTTTATTCAAGCGATGAAGCTGATCATCCAGATCCCCTGCCTGAACGAAGAAGAGACGCTGCCGATCACCCTGGCCGACCTGCCGCGCGAAGTCGATGGCTTCAGCTCGGTCGAGTGGCTCGTGATCGACGACGGCTCGACCGACCGCACCGTCGAGGTGGCGCGCGAGAACGGCGTCGACCACATCGTCAAGCTGACCAACAACAAGGGCCTCGCCGTCGCCTTCCAGGCCGGCCTCGACGCCTGCCTGAAGCTCGGCGCCGACGTGATCGTCAACACCGACGCCGACAACCAGTACTACGGCGGCGACATCGGCACGCTGACCGCGCCGATCGTGGCCGGCAACGCCGACATGGTCGTCGGCGATCGCCAGGTACACACGATCGAGCACTTCTCGCCGCTGAAGAAGCGCCTGCAGAAGCTCGGCAGCGCCGTCGTGCGCCGCGCCTCGGGCACGAACGTCGAAGACACGACCTCGGGAAGACGCTCGTCGCCACCACCCACGTCCCGATCCGCACCAATGAGAAGATGCGCGAGAGCCGGCTCTTCCCGTCGATGTCGGCCTACGTGCGGCGCAACACGGTGTCGATCTTCCGCATCTACTCGATGTACGAGCCGCTGCGCGTTTTCATGGTCGCCGCCGCGCTGTGCGGTCTGGTGACCGCGGTGGTCTGGGGCCGTTACGTCTACTTCTACGCGACCGGCGACGGCGCCGGCCACGTCCAGTCGCTGATCCTCGGGGCGGTGCTGTTCATAGCCGCTCTGCTTCTGGCGGCGCTGGGCATCATCGGCGACCTGCTCGCCGCGCAGCGCACGCTGCTGCAGCGGCTGCTCGAGCACACACGCCGCGTCGAGCTGAAGCTCGGCGTCGAGCCGTCGCACTACGAGCCGGGCGCGCGCGAAACCGGCCACGCCAAGACCACCGGAGCCGACAGCGGCGGCGCCACCGGAAAAACCGAAGAACGAGAGGCATTGAAGCTTTGAGCATCGAGACGCCCCCCACCCACACGGGCAAGACCCACCTCGACGACCTGCACACCGCGGCGACGCCCGGCGACGCCAGCGCCGACGCGGTCGTCACCGGCAACACCTACGACAAGTACGGGTCGAAGAATCCGCTCGTCAAGCGGATGATGGCCAACTTCGAAGACACGCTCGACGAGCTGTGGCAGCAAGCCGCGCCGCGTTCGATCCTCGACGTCGGCTGCGGCGAGGGTGTACTCACGCACAAGTGGGCCGAGCGCCTCGGCGACGGCCGGATCGTCGGCATCGACCTCGACGAGCCAGAGCTGAAGGCCGCCTGGGAGCACCGCCAGCGCGACAACCTC
>JACRKX010000069.1 GCA_016219715.1 Actinomycetota bacterium
GCGCCGGCCCGCGCTACGAACGACTTCTCGGAGGCTGCGCCGGGCGCGGCGAACGATTCGCTTGACATGCTGTTTCGTTCGCCGCGCGCGTCGCGATAACTGCTCAGGTCGTCGAACGGATTAGTTCAGTCGCTCCACGATCATCGCCATGCCCATTCCACCGGCGACGCACATGCTCTCGATGCCGTAGGTCTTGTCCTGGGTCTCGAGGCCGTTGAGCAGCGTGCCCATGATGCGGGCGCCGGTCATGCCGAACGGGTGGCCAAGGGCGATCGCGCCGCCCTGCGGGTTGAGCTTCTCGAGCGGGATGTCGCACTGGTCCATGCTCGGGATGATCTGTGCGGCGAAGGCCTCGTTGATCTCGACGATGTCGATGTCACTCATCGTCATGTTCGCGGCCTTCAGCACCTTCTGGATGGCAGGCACCGGGCCGATGCCCATGTACTCGGGCTCGACGCCGGCGGCCGAGGCGGCGATCACCTTGGCGCGGGGCTTGAGGCCCAGCTCGGCGGCGCGGTCGGCGCTCATGACCAGCGCGGCTGCCGCGCCGTCGTTGAGCGGGCAGGCGTTACCGGCTGTGACGGTGCCACCCTCGGGCTTGAACACCGGGTTCAGGCCGGCGAGCTTCTCGACGGTCGTGCCGGGGCGCGGGCCGTCGTCCTTGGCGACGACGGTGCCGTCGGCCGTGGTGTAAGGCGTGATCTCGCGGTCGAAGAAGCCGTTCTCCTGGTTCTCGACGGCCAGCTGCTGGCTGCGGGCGGCGAACTCGTCCTGCTGCTCGCGCGTGACGCCGTAGCGCTCGGCGACGTTCTCTGCGGTGATGCCCATCGGGATGTAAACGTTCCAGAGCGCGCCCTCGGAGCCATCGAGCTTCGGGTGCATCTTGAAGTCGGGGTTGCCCGCGGCGCGGCTCGAAGCCTCGATGCCACCGGCGAGGTAGGTGGTGCCGTCGCCGGCCATGATCGCGTTGGCGGCGGCGCGGATCGACTGGAGGCTCGACGCGCAGAAGCGCGACACGGTGTGGCCAGCGACCGACTCGGTCAGGCCGGCCAGCAGCCAGGCGTTGCGGCCGATGTTGTAGCCCTGCTCGTTGTCGGGGAAACCACAGCCCATGATCACGTCGTCGTACATCTCCGGGGCGACCTCGGGGTGCTTCTCGACGAGCGTCTTGACCGCGAAAGCGGCCAGGTCTTCGGCACGCTCACCGGCCAGCGAGCCCTTGAAGGCGCGGCCGATCGGGGTGCGGACTACGTCGACGATTACTGCGTCAGGCATTGAATGCTCCTTGCGGGAGGGACGGGAAGATTGCGGGTGCGATGGTAGTGCGTACGGTCGTTCGGTTGGGCCGGGATGCGCGACTCGGATGCGATCCGATGACGGGCGGGATCTGGCCCCTCGCAGAAGATGGGAGGGTTCAGCGACGAACCGTGAACGACGAAACCACCGGCTTGCCGGAATTGTCGCCGGCGTCCACCGGCGTGCCGCTGAGGCGATAGCGCCCGGGCTTGAGTGGCCGGCGCCTGACGCGACCGGTGAAGCTGAACTTGTTCGCGCCAGACGAACCGGCGTGGGTGAACGACCCCGCCACTCGCCGGTAAACGACACAGCGCCGGCCGCTCGATCCGCGCTCCGCGCGGCCAGTGACACAGCGTTTGCCCTTACGCCTTCCAGTCACCCGACGCGAGACGGTAAACGTCATCGTCGCCGCCTCGGAAAGGTCGTAGGCCACTGACGCGCCGCGGCGGGTCTTTGCCGAAACCGATGCGCCTCGCCCAGCTCGCGCGCGAAAGGCTCGGGGCTTGATCGATAGCCGGCCGGCCTGCGGGGCAGTCACGTCAGGCGATTCCGCCGCACCCGAGTCGCAGGCCGCATTCTGTGGCCGCGTCACACCGCGAGCGTCGGTCGCCGGGCACTCGCCAACCGCCCGGTCGATCGCCAGACTGCCGGGCAACGGTTCAGCAACGGGAATCGGAGCGCCCCCGAAAGCGGCGAGCTGTGCATCGAGCGTCGGCGCGTCGGTCGGCTGACTGAAGCCACAGAGAGGGTCGCCGACGTTGCCGCCGTCACTCGCGAGCCCCGCGCCATTGCGGCAGTTTTGACCAATGGCGGTCGCTGTATTTCCCGCGATGATCGACGACCGGAAACGGAGGTCACCGGCGCCGGCTGCATCGACGCCACCGCTGTTTGTCGCGCTGTTTCCGGTGACCGTCACGTGAACGAACGCGACGGAGGTGTCGGCCGCGTTGTTGTAGACAGCGCCGCCGTACTCGTTTGCGCTGTTTCCAGAGAATGTGACGTTGACGAACTCGCCGCGCGCGGCTGCGCCGTTGAAGAACACGCCGCCGCCGTATCCGAATCCCCTCGCGCGATTGCCGACGATCGCCGAATCGTGAACCACCAGTCGCCCGTTGCCGACGTAGATGCCACCGCCGTAGCCGGATGTCCCGCCGCCGCGCGCCTCGTTGTCTTGAATCACGACGCGACGCAACTCGGTAGTGCCCGGCCCGTTGGCGCGGATTCCCCCTCCGAAGTTGCTGGCGGCGAACTCGGCGGATAGTCCGCCCGCGATCGTGAGATCCGTGAAGGTGGCGTCGGTGAAGGTTCCCGAGACCTCGAATACGCGGTCGGTAGCCGCCGAAGGCGGCGCTGGAAGCAACGCGTGAATCACGGTCGCGGCCGCGCCGGCCCCAACGATCGTGACGTCGGAATTGACGTCCAGGTCGCCGCTCGCGTTGAGCGATTCGGGCGCGATTCCGGCCAGGTCGACTCGCAGTTCGCCGGGCGGCAGCACGATCGTGTCCGCGGTCCCGTCGAGATTCGCCGCGTCGATCGCCTCGCGCAGCGAGCAATCCGCGTCGCAGGCGAGGTCGCGGGTGTCGACGAGTTTCGTGACAGTGAGAGTGGCGGCCGGAGCAGAAGGCACGCACGCCGCTGTGAGGCCCGCGACGAACAGCGTGCAGACCAACGCGCGGGTCGATCGGCCGGCGAACGAATGACTCATGCTCGCAGCCTACCGGCGATCGTCCTTGCGCTCAAGCAGGCGCCAATCCCAGGCCTTGCAGCATCATCTCGCGGTTGAAGTCGCCATCGCCGAGCATCGCCCGCGCCGCCGTGGCGCGGCGGTAGTAGTAGTGCGCCTCATGCTCATAGGTGAAGCCAATGCCGCCGTGCAGCTGGATGTTGGCGCGGGCGGCGTCCCAGAAGGCGTCGTGTACCTGGGCCTTCGCGAGCGGGCCGA